>VXMN01000112.1 GCA_009841055.1 Acidobacteriota bacterium | reverse complement strand
GTGTCCCTTCGTGGTCCTTCGTGTGTCTTCGTGGATAACTCTTTTTTCTCTTGTTTCAAATAAGGTTGCCTTGAAGGGAGCCACTGGAAAATGAAACCTCTTGCCAAACCGAGGGCGCTGGTAGTGACCGTCAGCGACTCCACATCGCGCGGGGAGCGTGAGGATCTTTCCGGTCCTGCCGCCTGCGAAGCCCTGGAGGCGCTGGGTTGTGAGGTTCTGGACCGCGCCGTGGTCCCGGACGAGCTGGAAACCATCAGAGAGTGCCTGTTGCAGGGCTGCGAGGTTCAGAAGGCCGAACTGGTGGTGACCACCGGGGGAACCGGCCTGGCGCCCAGAGACGTCACTCCCGAGGCCACGGCCGGTATCATCGAGAGGGAGGTTCCCGGACTGGCCCAGTTGATGCGGTCGGAGGGGATCAGGAAGACTCCCAGGGCGGCTCTCTCTCGCGCCCTGGTCGGCGTGCGCGGCAGGACTCTCATCGTCAACCTGCCCGGCAGCGTCAAGGGGGTTCGGGAGTCCCTGGATGCCTTGCGCGCCGTGCTGCCCCATGCCCTGGAGGTGATCTCCGGGAACACGGTCCGCTGCGGCGGGTAGTCGGCAGTCTTCGAGTTCTCCCGTCAGACTTTTTCCGGGACGATATAGGGCGGACGATAGGAACGCTTCAGATATTGATTGGCTTCCGGGTCGCCGGCGAATCGCTCATGTTGCGGATCGAAATTCAAGGTTCGGCCGGTGCGATAGGCAATGTTGGCCAGGTGCGCCAATGAAGACGAGATGTGTCCCTCCTCGATCTCGGAGTTCAGATGTTGGGGCTTGCGGGATCTCACCGCTTCAATGAAATTCACATAGTGGTTGCCAACCTCTTCGCGGGCCGGTCCGGGTTCGCGTTTTCTTCCCAGGAAGGTTCGATAGGCATGGTATTTGGATATCTCGACATATCCCTCGGAGCCGTAGATAAAGGCCCCGATCTGGCTGTCGCCTTCCGAGTTTGTGATCCAGTGCCTGACTTCGAACGTCAACAGCTTCTTCTGGTCGGGATATTCGAAGCTGGCCATCTGGACGTTGGGAGTTTCCTGGTCGTCGTCGAAGAGAAAGTGCCCCCCCATGCACTGCACCTTCCGCGGAAGCCCCACGCCAAGACCCCAGCGGGCCAGGTCCATCTGGTGGGGACCCTGGTTTCCGATATCTCCGTTGCCGTACTCCCACTGCCAATGCCATTCGTAGTGGAAGCGGTTTCGCGTGAAGGGGCGACTTGGGGCCGGCCCGATCCATAGATCGTAATGGACCCCCGGCGGAACGGGTTCCACTTTGGCCCTCCCGATGCTCTTCCGCCACTTGTAGCAGAGCCCTCTCGCCATGTAGACCTCCCCGATCAGGCCCTCGCGGATCTTCTCCATGGCTTCCTGGAGCGCCGGGCTGCTGCGGTTCTGATAGCCGACCTGAACGATACGGCCATACTTGCGAGCCGCCTCCACCATCTTTCGTCCCTCCCAAATGCCGTGAGAGCTGGGCTTTTCCACGTAGACATCCTTGCCGGCCTGGCAGGCCCAGATGGTATTCAGGGCGTGCCAGTGGTTGGGAGTTGCAAACGAAACCACGTCGATTTCCTTGTCTTCCAGAAGTCGACGCACGTCGATGAAGGATTGAGGCTTCTTGCCGGTCAGCTTTTCCGCTTCGGCCGCACGCTGATTCAGGATGTTTTCGTCCACGTCGCACAGGGCCGCCACCTCCAGGTTGTGGCTCCGCAGTTGGGCGAAATCCCGAATGTGACCCGCCCCACGGCCGCGCAAGCCCACCACCGCCACCCGAATTCGGCTGTTGGCTCCCAGGGGGGCGGAAGCCCGGGCCAGCCCGGAACCGGCCGCCGCCAGAGACGTCATCAGAAAGGTGCGCCGATTGATTGATTTCATGAGGCATTCTCCGGAAAGCCCTTTGCAAGAAGCTCCAGAAATGATGGTGCGAACGTTGACAACATTGTAACAATCCTGGATTCCCATAGACATCCCTTTTGAAATGCGTCGTCACCGTTGGACCGGGTCCGTCAGTCTGGCAGGTGACCTGGTCGAGTCGGTTTTCCCGGCCCCCCGAGGCGATTCGGCAGGGTTTGGCGTATAATGGCGGCGAGATCATCGACCTTCTGACGGAGAGTTGCCATGGCAATCGCATCGGCCACCTTCGAGGAGCAGTACTTCTCCATTCTGGAGCGAGCCTCCAAGCCGGGCCGTTATATCGGCGGTGAGCCCAACATGGTTCGCAAGGATCCGGAGACGGTACAGGTCCGTTTCGCCCTCGCCTTTCCGGACGTTTATGAAATCGGAATGTCTCACAACGGCTTGCGGATGTTGTACCACCTGCTGAACGGTATCGAGGATGTCTACGCCGAGCGGGTCTTTGCGCCCTGGGTCGATATGGCCGACCTGATGCAAGCCGAGGGTTTGCCGTTGTTGAGTCTCGAAACCAAGACGCCGATCGACCGCTTCGACCTGGTGGGGTTTTCTCTCCAGTCCGAGCTGACCTACATCAACGTCCCCTACATGCTGGATCTCGCCGGAGTTCCCCTGCGCTCGGAAGACCGAGGCGAAGGGGACCCGCTGATCTGTGCGGGCGGGCCCTGTACCTCCAACCCGGAACCCCTGGCCGACCTGGTGGACTTCTTCGTTATCGGGGACGGGGAAGAGGTTGTCCTCGAGTTGGTGGATCTCTGCCGGGAGGCCAAGCTCAACGGAATGCGCCGCCGGCAGACCCTGGAGCAACTGGCGACCCTGCGAGGCGTCTATGTGCCGCAGGTGCACCAACCCGAAACCCCCTGGACGGTGGAGCCGAACCCCGGGAAACCCCGCACGCTGGTGCAGAGACGCTGGGTGGAGGCATTGTCGCCCGACTTCTACCCGACCAGGCCGGTGGTACCGGTGATCGACGCCATTCAGGATCGCGTAAGCGTCGAGGTGATGCGGGGGTGTACCCAGGGATGCCGCTTCTGCCAGGCGGGCTACTGGTACCGCCCTACCCGGGAACTGGAAGTCAACGACGTGATGCGGCTGACTTCGGAGACGCTGAAAAACACCGGGAACCGCGAGGTTGGACTGCTCTCGCTTTCGACGGCCGACTACAGCCAGGTGGAGTGTCTGACGCAGGAACTGTCTCGTACGCTCTCCCGGGACAAGGTCTCCATCTCGCTTCCATCGCTGAGAGCCGACGCCTTTTCCGTCTCGCTGGCCGAGAACGTCGGAGAGGTCAGAAAGAACGGGTTTACCTTTGCCCCCGAAGCCGGGAGTGTTCGCTTACGACAGTTCGTAAACAAGAACATCAGCAACGAAGAACTGTTCCAGGCCATCGAGACGGCCTACAGGCAAGGTTGGAACCTGATCAAGCTCTACTTCATGATCGGTTTGCCCAGCGAAACCGAGGCCGATATCCGCGAGACGGTGGATCTGATTCGCCAGATCGGCGGGATCGGAAAGCGGTTCAAAGGGCCCCGCAAGGTGAACGCCAGCATCGGCACCTTTGTTCCCAAGGCGTTCACCCCGTTTCAATGGGATCGCTTTGAAGACCTGAAGGTGACCACCCAGCGCCTGGATTACCTGAAAGCCAAGGTGCGGTTTCCTTTCGCCCGGCTCAAATGGCATGACCCGGCCGAATGTTTCATCGAGGGTGTTCTCTCCCGGGGAGACCGAAAGGTGGGACAAGCTCTGATACGGGCCTACCGGCTGGGTTGCCGTTTCGACGGCTGGGACGAAACCTTCAACTACCGGCTCTGGATGAGAGCTTTCGAGGAAACCGGCGTCGATCCTCACTTCTACAACCGCGATATCGCCTTGAATGAAGTGCTGCCCTGGGACTTTATCGATATCGGAGTCTCCAAGCGGTTCCTGTTGACCGAGCGGGAGCGATCCTATCGCAAGATACAGACCTATGATTGCAAGTGGGGAGACTGCAGGGGCTGCGGCATCCCGGGAAACTATGAGGATATCAAGCTGGCCGGTATTCCCGCGGAAGAGGAGAAGCCGGTGGATGTCCACTGGCCCCGGACAGATGGGATCGGCGGGCCCGCTGGAAACCCGGCAAGCTCCGATCCGGCCCCGGATCGGGACGTCCAGTCACAGGAACCGCTGGTCCAGATCACCCTTCCTGCGGATGCAACGGCCTCCACGACCGGAAAGCACGAGCAGCAATCCGGAGTGGCGGCACTGGCTCCGTCCACGGAAAGAATGCCCTCCCGTTCCTACCTGGTCCACTATGGCAAGGAAGGCCCGGCAAGGCTGCTGTCGCATCTCAACGTGCTCAAGCTGCTGGAGCGTGCCTTGATTCGCTGCGACGTGCGCTTGAAGTTCACCGAAGGGTTCAACCCCCGGCCGAAATTCACGGCCTCCCCGGCCATTCCTCTGGGGATGTCCAGCCGGTCGGAGTATCTTCAGTTTGAAGCCTTTGGCGAGTTGTCCGGATCCCTGGCCGATCAACTCAACGACTGCCTGATCGAAGGTCTCCAGGTCTACACCGTCAAGGCGGTGGAGGCGGGCAAAAAGGTGCGGATGACGCGCCCCCTGCAGGCTGCCTACCGGGCCTGGCTGCCCGATCAGGCCGCCTCGCCGGCTTCAACCGAGGTCGCCGATCTCACCGGCCGCGTCTACGACCTGATCAGCCACCTGGCCGATCACGATCGCGGGAACGCCTTCTATTGCAATTCCCCCGAGCACGAGAGAATTGCGGAGTTGAGGGTGATTCGCGAGGAGCCGCTTGCCTTGAGCTTCACACTTTCCCTCAATCCGGATACGGGCTCCGTGATGAGGGTCAAGGACTTCCTGGCAGGGGTGCTGGGTTGTTCGGAAACCCTCGTCAGCCGGTTCAGGATCTCAAAGGAGTCCCTCTCCTTCTGAATCTGTCTGGTGGTTCAGGCCGAGTCGTCTTCCTGATTGCGATTGCGGTAGCTGGTGCAATCCGCGCAGGTTGCTTCGCGCCAGTTCGCTTTCATTTCCGGGTGGTCGCACACCAGTCTGCGGTTGTACTGGGTCCGGGCCCCGAAGAACTCCTTGGGAGCTCGCTCCCTGGAAAAGGCGCAGCTGCGCAGTTTCTTGAGGCCGGCTTTCATGGTTGGCTATCGGAGTCGGGCGTTGGGTCGGTAAGGGGAGGGGCATCTCCCAGCACACGGAAGCGACGGCTTCGCTGAAGCACCAGTTGCTCGGTGGAGAGCGACTTCAACGCCTTCAGGCCCTCTTTCAACTGCCGGTCCACCGAAGCGGCCGTCTGTTCGGGGTCGTTGTGGGCGCCGCCCTCGGGCTCGGGGATCACCTCGTCCACGATGCCCAGGCGCTTCAGATGGCTCGAGGTGATTTTCAATGCATTGGCCGCCTCTTCAACACGCGACTGGTCCTTCCAGAGAATGGCGGCGCATCCTTCGGGGGAGATCACCGAGTAGTAGGCGTGTTCCAGCATGTAGACGCGGTCCCCGATCCCGATTCCCAGGGCTCCCCCGCTGCCGCCCTCCCCGGTAATGGTGACCAGGACCGGCACCGTCAGACGGGCCATCTCCCGCAGATTCTGAGCGATCGCTTCGGCCTGTCCCCGCTCCTCCGCTCCGATGCCGGGGTAGGCTCCCGCCGTGTCGATGAAGATGAAGATGGGGCGGTCGAACTTTTGGGCCAACTGCATCAGGCGCAAGGCCTTGCGGTAGCCCTCCGGCTTGGGCATTCCGAAGTTGCGGAACAGCTTCTGCTCGGTGTTCCGCCCCTTCTGGGTCCCCAGAACCATGCAGGGGTCCCCGTGGAATCGCGCCATGCCGCCGATCATGGCGGGGTCGTCGGCAAAACGGCGATCACCGTGCAGCGGTGCAAAATCGCTGAAAACAAGTTCGATGAAGTCCTGGACGTGGGGTCGCCGGGGGTGGCGGGAGAGTTGGACGCGATGCCAGGAGGTCAGTTCTGTCGAAGATTCCCCGCGCAAGCCATCAAGACGCCGGCGAAGGGCCTCCAGGTCTTTGGCGGTGCCGTCGGATGAAGGTTGGCGAGAGAGATCCTGGATCCGCCGTTGGAGGCGCTCGACCTCATGGCGCTGATTTGCGGTGTCATTGGCCATGGTGGACTCCGGTTCCACCGGAAATTAGCGGCGAACCGAACCCGCCCCGCAAAGGGTTTCTACCAGCCGGACGAACCGCCCGTCGACCTTCACCCGACCTAAGTCCCTTGATTGCAAGGTTATCAGATAGGATTGAGGGTGTTCAAGTTGAAAGCTGACACGGCTGTCGCCCGGGTTTTCCTCCATGATTGACCGTAGCTTGACGGGCAGATCCTGGGCCATGGTCTCCAGCTTGACGTAAATGGTCACCGGCGGGGCCGCTTGCGGATCATCGATGGGCTGGATCTCTCGGACGATCACCTTGCGATTTCCGGAATCTTCCAGCTCGAGGATGCCCCGGACCAGTACCGCCGCCTCCGATTCCATCAGCGACTCGCAGCGTTTGAAGAGGTCCGGAAAGACGACGGCGTCGACCGAGCCGCTGAGGTCCTCCAGGGAAAGGGTAGCCATCCGATCGCCCTTCCGTGTCCTCAATACCCTCAGGGAGCCGATCATGGCTCCGAGGTGGACTTCCTGACTGGTTTCCAGCTCGTTGATGCCCTCGACCTTGGTGGACGTAACCTGTTCGATCTGTTTCACGAACTTTTCCAGCGGGTGTCCCGTGATATAGAACCCCAGGGCTTCTTTTTCGTTGGCAAGGACCAGTGTCTGCGGCCATTCCGCGGTGTCGGGCAGTTCGCGGGCGAGCTGGAGCGCCCGGTCGTCGCTCGAGGGAGCACCGTTGAAGCCGGCGAAAAGTCCTCGCTGGCCCGATTCCCGGTCCCGCTGGATCCGCTGGCCCGAGTCGATGGCGCGATCGAGCGAAGCCAGCAACTGGGAGCGATGGCCTCCCAGGGAATCCAGGGCTCCTGCCTTGATCAAGCTCTCGACGACCCGCTTGTTCACCACCCGCAGGTCGATCTCCTCGCAGAATTCAAACAGGGATCCGAACCGGGAAACCCGTTTTCGGGCCTCAAGTATGGAGGCGATGGCGTTGGTGCCCACGTTTTTGATGGCCGCCAGGCCGAATCGGATCTCCGGCCCGGATGGAGTGAAGTGGAGGTCGCTCACATTGACGTCGGGAGGAAGGATCCTGATGCCCAGGTCCCGGCACTCGTTGATGTACTTCACGATCTTGTCGCTGTTGTTGATTTCGCTGGTCAGCAGCGCCGACATGAAGCAGACCGGATAGTTGGCCTTCAGGTAGCCGGTCTGGTAGGCCAGGATCGCGTAGGCGGCGGAGTGGGCCTTGTTGAACCCGTAGCCGGCGAACTTCACCATCAGGTCGAAGATTCTCGCGGTCTTGCGCGCATCGAATCCCCTGGCCTGGGCGCCGGCAACGAATTTTTCGCGCTGAGCTTCCATCTCCTCCTGCTTTTTCTTTCCCATGGCCCGTCGCAGCAGATCCCCTTCAGCCAGCGAATAGCCCGCCAGCTTGTTGGCGATCTGCTGAACCTGTTCCTGGTATAGGATGACCCCCAGGGTTTCCTCGAGAATCTCCCTCAGCTCGGGCAGGTCGTAGGCCACCTTCTTGCGGCCGTGCTTCCTCTTGATGAAGTCGTCGATCATTCCGCCTCCGAGAGGTCCGGGGCGGTAGAGGGCATTGAGAGCGGTGAGGTCTTCCAGCTTTTCCGGCTTGAAACGCCGCAGAATGTCCTTCATGCCGGCGCTTTCAAACTGAAAAATGCCGTTGGACAACCCCTTGGAGAACATCTCGTAGGTCTTGCCGTCGTTTATCGGCAGGGTTGCCAGGTCGACTTCCTTGTCGGTGGTCTGACGGATGAGCTTGACTGCCTGGTCGAGGACGGTCAGGGTTGTCAAGGCCAGAAAATCCATCTTGAGCAGCCCGATCTCCTCCAGGTAGTCCATGGCGTACTGAGTGGTGATTTCGTCCTTGTTGCTCTTGTACAGGGGGACGATCTCCGTCAGGGGTACCGGGGAGATCACCACGCCGGCGGCGTGGGTGGAAGCGTGGCGCGCCATTCCCTCCAGTCGCATGGCGATGTCGAAAAGCTCACGTACCCGCTCGTCCTTGGCGATCATGGAGCGCAAGGCGGGAGTTGTCTCCAGCGCCTTGGCCAGCTTCATACCGATTTCCGCCGGAATCAGTTTGGCAATGCGGTCCACCTCGGCGTAAGGCATGTCCAGGCCTCGGCCCACGTCCTTGACGGCAGCCTTGGCCGCCATGGTCCCGAAGGTGACGATCTGACAGACGTTGTCGCGGCCGTATTTCCGGGTCACGTAGTTGATGACTTCCTGGCGCCGGTTGGTGCAGAAATCGATGTCGATGTCCGGCAAGGAGATCCGTTCCGGGTTGAGGAACCGTTCGAACAGCAATCCGTGCTGCAGGGGATCGATGTCGGTGATCTTCAGACAGTAGGAGGCCAGGCTCCCTGCCGCCGAACCTCTGCCGGGGCCGACCGGAATCCGCTGCTGCCTGGCGTAGCGCATGAAGTCCCAGACGATCAGGAAATAGCTCGGGTAGCGCATCTCCTTGATGATTCCGATTTCATGCTTGAGCCGCTCCTCGTAAGCCTCCGGAGGGAGCTTCAGCTCTCCTCGAGCCTGCAGGGAATTCCAATAGGGAGCCCGGGCTTCGAATCCCTCCCAGCACACCTGCTCGAAATACTCGTCCAGACTCTTCTCTCCGGGCACCTCGAAATGCGGAAAGGTCTGGTCGGCTTCTTCGAACTGAAATTGGCAGCGTTCGGCGATGGCCAGAGTTTGCCGGATGGCTTGCGGATGGTCCCGGAAGAGGTCCGCCATTTCGCGGGCGCTCTTGACGTAGAACTGGTCGGTGGCGAAACGCATGCGGTTGCGGTCGCTCATGGTCTTGCCGGTCTGGATGCAGAGAAGCACTTCGTGGGGGCGGGAGTCCTGTTGGGTCACGTAGTGGCAGTCGTTGGTGGCGACGATTGGAATGTCCAGGGACTTGGCCAGCCGAACCAGTTCGGGGTTGATTCGCTGTTCGACCTCCAGGCCCTGATCCTGAAGCTCGATGAAATAGCGGTCTTTCCCAAAAATGTCCTGGAATTCACCTGCGACTTGACGAGCCTGGTCGTAGTGTCCCTCGGCCAGGTTGGAGCAGACCTCTCCGCTCAGGCAGGCCGAAAGGCAGATCAGTCCCTCCTGGTGCCGGGACAAGAGTTCCTTGTCGATGCGCGGTTTGTAGTAAAAGCCCTGCAGGAATCCGTGGGACACCAGCTTGACCAGGTTGCGGTATCCGGTGGCGTTTTCGCAGAGCAGGACCAGGTGGTGGTTGGACTTGTCACCTCCCGCCCGTTCACCGGCCGCTCCTCGGGCCACGTAGACCTCGCAGCCGATGATGGGCTTGATGCCGTGTTTGTGAGCCGCCTTGTGGAAGCTCATGGCTCCGAACAGGTTGCCGTGATCGGTGATGGCCGCCGCCGGCATCTCGAGCTCGGACAGGCGCTTCATGAGCGGCTCGGCCGCGCAAGCGCCGTCCAGCAGGCTGAAGTCGGTGTGGAGGTGCAGGTGAACGAAGTCTTCTGAGCTCATCGGTTTCTCTGGCTGAAACAAGTGATGGAAGCCCGTCGGGTGATGGCGGGAACCACCAATCGACGGGAGCGATTCATGGACCGGTTGTCATTCCCACTCTATGGTGGCGGGCGGCTTGGAGCTGATGTCGTAGACCACCCGGTTGATTCCCTGGACTTCGTTGACGATACGTGTCGAGATTCTCTCCAGCACGGAGTAGGGCAGCTTGACCCAATCGGCGGTCATCCCGTCCCTGGAGTGTACCGCCCGCACCGCACAGGTGTACTCGTAGGAGCGTTCATCCCCCATGACACCGACGCTCTTTACGGGCAACAGAACGGCGAAGGCTTGCCAGATGTCCTGGTAGAGACCGGCCTGCCTCACCTCGCTGACGACGATTTCGTCGGCTTCCTGGAGGAGCTCCACCCTGGATGGGGTCACCTCGCCCAGGATGCGGACAGCCAGTCCCGGCCCCGGGAAGGGTTGCCTCCCGACCACTTCCTCGGCCAGGCCCAACTGCCTGCCGACGTTGCGGACCTCGTCCTTGAACAGATCGCGCAGGGGCTCCACCAGCTTCAACTTCATGGTCTCAGGCAGGCCGCCGACGTTGTGGTGGGACTTGATGGTGGCCGAGGGGCCCTTGACCGAGACCGATTCGATAACGTCGGGGTAGAGGGTCCCTTGAACCAGGAAGTCCACCCGGCCCAGTCGGCGGGCTTCACGCTCGAAGACTGCGATGAATTCCTTTCCGATGATCTTGCGTTTTCGCTCGGGGTCGGTCACTCCGGACAACAGCTCCAGGAATCGTTCGCCGGCGTCGACTCCGCGAACGTGGAGTTTGAGCTGGTCCTGCATCCGGGAAAGCAACCGAACGTACTCATTCTTTCGCAGCACGCCGTTGTTGACGAAAATGCAGGTCAGATTCTCGCCGATGGCCCGATCCACCAGAACAGCGGCCACCGTCGAGTCGACACCGCCGCTGAGGCCACAAATCGCTTTACCCGGGCCTACTTGCCTCCGAATGCGATCGACGGACTCTTCGATGAATTGGGATGGCGTCCAATCCCCCCGGCACCCGCAAATCCCGAAGAGAAAATTCTCCAAAATCCGTTTGCCCTCTTCGGTATGGGCCACTTCGGGATGGAACTGCAGGCCGAAGATGGAGCGGTCCGGATTCTCGGCGGCGGCCAGGGCATTGGCTGAAAGACCCGTCGGACGAAATCCCGGAGGGAGCCGGACGATGTGATCTCCGTGGCTCATCCACACGTTGGATCGGATCTTGACACCCCGGAACAACGGACTTTCGGACTCGAGGTTGAATTCCGCCAGACCGTATTCACGCCTGCCTGCCGCTTCGACTTTGCCTCCCAGCTCCAATGCCAGGAGCTGGAATCCGTAACAGATCCCCAGGACGGGAGCGGCCAGCCGCCAGAGTTCGGCGGCAGTACGGGGCGCCTGGTCTCCATAGACCGAGTCCGGTCCGCCGGAGAGAATGAGGCCCTTGGGCCGGCGCTGCCGGATCTGCTCGAAGGGCAGGTCAAAGGGAACAATTTCGCAGAAGACGTTGGCTTCCCGGACCCGTCGGGCGATGAGTTGAGTGTATTGCGAGCCGAAATCCAGAATGAGAACGCAATCGTGGGAAGGGGGCATTACGGAGGTCCCTGGGGGAGACGGTTGGATTATATGCGAGCCGGATGGCCGGCTTCAACAAGGCGCCGGAGTGATTGAGCCCAACACCAGAAAGAACTCCCGGTTCCCCTCGGCCCCCAGGATCGGGGAGGGAACCGATCCCAGGAGTCGATATCCCAGATCCCTGGCGCAAGCGCTGACTTTGTCGACGGCCAGGCGGTGCTTCTGAGGGTTTCTGACAATGCCCCCCTTCTCGACCTGACCCTTGCCCAGCTCAAACTGGGGCTTGACCAGGCAGACGACGCGGGTCGCGGGCTCTTGGAAAACACCGAGCACGGGCAGAACCAGGCAAAGCGAGATAAAGGACAGGTCCAGCGTGATCAGGTCAACGGTCTCTCCTATGTCCTCAAACTTCAGGTAGCGGGCATTGACCCCCTCCAGGCTGCGGACGCGGCCATCCTTTCGCAGCTTCCAGTCCAGTTGATTGTGTCCGACGTCGACTGCATGGACCCTGGCGGCGCCGTGCCGGAGCAGGCAATCGGCGAACCCTCCGGTGGAGGCTCCGATATCCAGGCAGATCTTTCCACCGGCGTCGATTGAAAAATGCTGCAGGGCATGCTCGAGCTTCCGTCCTCCGCGGGAGACATAAATCCTGGCCTCGGATTTGAGGCGAAGCCTCGATGCCGAATCCACCCTGGTCCCGGGCTTGTCGATCCGTTGCTCGTCAGCCAGTACGGAGCCGGCCAGGACCAGGGCCTGTGCCTGATGACGGCTCCGGGCCAGGCCGCGGGCCAGCAGCAGCTTGTCGATCCTTTCCTTCATCGTCGGCTATTGCTGAGTGTCGCCGGAAAAAGGTTCCCGCTCCAGGGCTCCTTCGCTCTTGCGGACCAGGATTTCGACCTTGCGTTCAGCTTCGTCAAGCTTCTCCTGGCAGAAATTCTGCAGCTTCACTCCCTCCTCGTACATCTCCAGGAGGGATGCCAGCGGCAGTTCGCCCCTCTCCAGGATCTTGACGATTTCCTCGAGCCGTTTCATGGCTGATTCAAAGTCCTTGTAGTGGGTCTGGGTCATGGCTCCTCCTGCTCGGCTGTCCTGCCGAGGTCCCGGGAGGTCTCGATGCGCTCCGCCCGCGCCGCGATATTCCCCTTGGAAAGAGTAACGGAAAACGGATCTCCTGTTTGCAGCCGTGCCGCGTCCTTGAGGATGGTCCCCTCGGCGTCCCGGCAGATGGAATAACCCCGGTTCAGCACGGCTGCCGGGCCCAGGCTGCGCAGTGCCCCGGTTTGCGCCGAGAGTCGAGCCCGAAAGGCTTGCAGGGTGAAGCGAATTTGGGTGGCGGCCCGCTCCGCGGACAGATTCAGGGCTTTTCGTCTTTGGGTCACCAGGTGGCGCAGGTTGAAGCGTTCCAGGCGCTCGGCTGTCAGGCGCCAGAACTCCCTCCGGGATGTCAGGGTGCTCCGGGTCCACCCGCCGAGACGAAAGCCCATCTCGTCCAACCACTGTCGCTGCGAACGGATGCGGCCCTGCGCCGACTCGAAGGCACGATTGGCCGACAACTCCAGCACGCGGTTGCGCAATTGGCTGAGCCGGAGCTGCAAAATCTGTTGCAGCCGACCTCGAAGATGGCTTGACCGGGTGGCCAGCTCTTCCCGGGTCGCAGCCACCATCTCGGCTGCGCTGGTCGGAGTCGAGGTCCGAATGTCGGCGACGAAATCGGAAATGGTGAAGTCGACCTGGTGACCCACCGCCGAGATAACGGGAACCCGGGAGACCGAGATGGCTCTGGCGACCGGTTCCTGGTTGAAGGCCCACAGGTCTTCCATCGATCCTCCGCCGCGGCCGACAATGATGAGGTCCACGTCGGGAATGCCGTTGAGGGTATGGATGCCGGCCGCGATTTCCTCCGCGGCTCCCTCTCCCTGGACCCTGGCCGGGAACAGCAGCGCGGGGATCGATTGGCGACTACGGTTCAAGGTCCGCAGAATGTCGTGAATTGCGGCTCCGGTGGGTGAGGTCACGATTCCGACGGTCCGAGGGAGAACCGGCAAGGGTTTCTTGCGGGCTTCGTCAAACAGGCCCTCGGCCTCGAGCTTGGCTTTGAGTCGATCGAAGGCGATCTGCAGGGCGCCGATCCCTCTGGGTTCAATGGAATCGGCATAGAGGGAATATTCGCCTCGGAGCTCATAGACCCCCAGGCTTCCTCGGACCAGGACCTGGTCGCCGTCTTCGAACCGTTGGCGAAGCTGCCGGGCTTTGCCGCGGAAGCAGACGCACTTCAACTGGGCTCGAGCATCTTTCAGCGCGAAGTAGATGTGCCCGGCGTTGGAGACGGTCCAGTTGGAGATCTCTCCCTCGACCAGCACGCCCTGAAATTCCCCCTCCAGGAGCGATCTCACCTCGGCGGTGATTTCGGAGACCCCATAGATTCGTTGAGTGGGAAGGGAACGCATGCGTTCTTGGGCAACCTCGGCAGCCACCGAAACCAGGAGTTACCGCCGGAAAAAGAAGGACAGAATCAGGGTCAGGAGAATGCTGAGCACGATGGAGGTGGTCAACGGGAGATAGAGGGTAAAGGTGTCTCGCTTGAAGACCAGGTCTCCGGGGAGCCGGCCCAACTTCAAGAAAGACAAGTGGCCGGCAAAATTCAATATCAGGCCTATCGCCAGAAAAACCAGTCCCAGGGCAATGAAGAATTTAGCCATGTGACCCTTCCCACCCGCCGGAAAGCGCGGAGGGCTCCGGCAAGTCGGGTCCCTATCCTGGCGGGCGGATCATTTGAGGAAAAACAAGTGATCGCTAGAGCCGATCGTTAAAGAAGACGAACCACGAATGGACACCAATAGACACGAATAAAGATCGCCTTTCTTCAGCGACAAGCGACACCAACATACTTCTGCGATTTTGTTACTTTGGTACCGCTTCGTGTCCTTCGTCGAAAACCCCTTGATATCGCTTGTCACCCCTCCCCCAAAATTAGCAACTCATCAATCCGTTTATTCGTGTTCATTCGTGTCCATTTGTGGTTCGTCGTTCTCCTTAATGGATATCTCTTGTTGATCCCTTGTGGCTAGTCCCTCAATTGCTTCAATCAAGCCGGCGCCGGAATCTGTCCGCCTAATCCGGCAACTCCGAATCGCTGAAGAAGTACTGGATCTCCCTGCGGGCATTTTCATCGCTGTCGGATCCGTGGACGACGTTCTTTTCGATGGAGGTGGCGTACAGCTTGCGCAGGGTTCCTTCTGCAGCCTGCCTGGGATCGGTGGCTCCCATCAGCTCCCGCAGGCGAACCACCGCATCCGGGGCTTCAAGGACCACCACCACCACGGCGCCGGAGCTCATGTAGCGAACCAGGTCCTGAAAGAAGCCTCGTTCGCGGTGCACCGCGTAGAATCCCGCGGCCTGCCGCGGACTCAAGCGCAGCATCTTGAGAGCCTTGATCCGGAATTCCTTCTCCTCGAACCGTTTCAGAATGTCCCCGACGTTGCCCTGGGCTACGCCGTCCGGCTTGATGATTGACAGGGTGCGTTGCGGACTCAAAGGAAAGCCTCCAGTAGCGATGAAAGGTTTGCGGCCCCTTTCGAGTCGGAGGCCGCAAGGGCGTCGGTGGGCCACGCCGGCAGCAGGGTGTCATTTCAAGAAGACTGCCCCGGCAGAACCCGGGCCGTCGTTTCGCCGATGTCGGCAGGGCTTCGGGCCACGTGGAGTCCGCACTCCTCCATCAGGCGGATTTTCTCCTCCGCCGTACCCTGGCCCCCGCTGATGATGGCCCCCGCATGCCCCATGCGCCTTCCGGGAGGAGCTGTCTGACCCGCGATGAATCCCACAACCGGCTTGGAAAGATGGGAATGCACATAGTGTGCGGCGGCTTCCTCGGCCGTGCCTCCAATCTCCCCGATCAGCACGATGGCTTCCGTTCCCGGATCATCCTTGAAGAGGCGGAGGGCGTCCACGAAGGAGGTGCCGATGATGGGATCTCCCCCGATGCCGATGCAGGTCGATTGACCGATGCCCCGGGAACTCAACTGCTGCACGGCTTCATAGGTCAGGGTGCCACTTCGGGAGATCACCCCGACCGTGCCCTCCCGGTGGATGGCGCCGGGCATGATCCCGATCTTGCATTTGCCCGGAGAAATGATCCCCGGGCAGTTGGGCCCGATCAGGCGGGACTTCTTTCCGGCCATGAACTGTCGAACCCGGATCATGTCGAGCGTGGGAATCCCTTCGGTGATACAGACCACCAGGTTGACCCCGGCGTCTACGGCTTCCATGATGGCATCGGCAGCCACTGCGGGAGGGACGAAGATCACCGAGGCGTTGCCGCCAGTCTCCCGGCAGGCCCGTTCCATGCTGTTGAAAACGGGAATCTCCTCATGAACGGTTCCGCCCTTGCCCGGGGTAACCCCGGCAACGACCTGCGTCCCGTACCGGATGCACTGGAGGGTATGGAAGGTTCCCTCGCGTCCGGTAACGCCTTGCACGACAAGTCTCGTGTCCTGGTCGACCAGAATGCTCACGTCGTTGACCTCGATGCCAATCGAACCACCTTCTCGGCTGCATCCTGCATGCCCGAGGCTACCGTCAGGCTGAGTCCGGATGCCTTGAGAATTTCCCGGCCCTGTTCCAGGTTGGTGCCTTCCAACCGGACCACAATGGGGACTTCCAACTGCATGGACCTGGCGGCGTCCACCACGCCCCGGGCCACGATGTCGCACCGCATGATGCCGCCGAAAATATTGATCAATACGGCCTTGACGTTGGGATCGGTGAGAATGATGCCGAAAGCGTTCCGGACCTGTTCGGCAGTAGCTCCGCCACCGACATCCAGGAAGTTGGCGGGAGATCCCCCGGCCAACTTGATGATGTCCATGGTGGCCATGGCCAGCCCGGCCCCGTTGACCATGCAACCCACGTTGCCGTCCAACTTGATGTAGTTCAGTCCGTGCTTGCCGGCCTCGACTTCCAGGGGGTCTTCTTCATCGGTATCGCGGAGCGCTCGGATGCCGGGGTGCCGGTAGAGCGCATTGTCGTCGAAGTTGATCTTGGCATCCAGGGCATAGAGATCCCCGTCTTCGGTCAGCAGCAAGGGATTGATCTCTGCCAGGGAGGCGTCGGTGGCTTCGAATGCCCGGTAAAGAGAGAGCATGAACCGGACCGCGGCAGGGGCCAGCTTCGCAGGCAGATCCAGGCCAAAGGCCAGCTTTCGGGCTTGGAAGGGGGTCAGCCCCAGACCAGGCTCCAAAGCCTCCTTGAGAATCAGCTCCGGGTTTTCCGCCGCCACCCTTTCAATTTCGACTCCACCCTCCCGGCTCGCCATGAAGACCACTTTGCCGGCATCCCGGTCGATGGCGATCCCGAGGTAATACTCCCGCTGGATCTTGAGGCCCTCCTCGACCAGAACCCGCTTGACGGTCTGTCCCTCGGGTCCGGTCTGATGAGTGACCAACTGCATTCCCAGAATCGATTCGGCGACCTCCTGAGCCTCTTCGGGAGAACGGGCCAGGCGGACCCCTCCTCCTTTTCCACGCCCGCCGGCATGAATCTGAGCCTTTATGACCACCAGTCCGCCCAGCTCGCCGGCGATTTCCCGGGCTTTCTCACCGGTGTCCGCCACCTTGCCCCGAGGCACGGGGACTCCGTGGTCCCTAAGGATCTCCTTGGCCTGGTACTCGTGAATCTTCATGGCGGAACTCCCGGAAACCGGCCCCGAACAGGATTGCCCGGCCGCCTCCGAAGCGCCCAAGTATATCGGAAGCCGCCGCCATTTCAAACAAGGGTGGTGCCTGCTGTCCCGGGAGGAACATACGAGGAAGAAACAGTCGGCCGTTGCTGCGACGGCGTCACGGAATGAAGCCCACCCGGGAGCGCGGGCGTCTCGCCCGCATAGGACGTGGCACACTCGCAACGAACCCTGCAAAGGCGAGTCCAGCCCACCTTGCAAGGAAGTGACCCACCCGCGAGCACTATCGTAGGCAAACCAGCGGCTCGTTACGGCAGTGCATGCGGGCGGGACGCCCGCGTTCCCGGGTGGGGCGTCTCTTCCCATTGCTCTTGCTCCTCGAGGGGGCGGAGGAAGGAACTGCCGATGGTTGTTGACAACCAACCGTATTCAGGGCTAATTCACCCTCATGCTGGAAGTCGGGGGCTCCTGGCTGGAGGTCGGGGGCTTCAAGACGTTCAACGGCAGTTCCTTCACCATGAAGCCGTCGAGGTAGACCTGCAGAATGTGGGTTCCATATTCCGAGAAACCCAGGTTGTTGAAGAGGGTTACGTTGTCGGCGAAGCTCCGCGCATCCAGGGAGAAACTGGAGGGGCTGGTCGTCATGAGAGTCTTGCCGCGGCCGGGCGAGAGCAGTTGAATCCGGGTCTCATGCCGGCCCTGGCCCACCCAGTGATTCAACAGGGCGAAGCGGAGCACCGTGGAGGGCAGCGAAGGCAGGTAGATGTCCTGAAAGATCCCCATGATGCTGAGCTTGTTTCCGGCTTCCAGGCGGACATCGTCGCAGATAAGCGAGTAGGAAAGGTGAACGTGTCCGGTTGGTGTCGGGGAACTCATAGTGGGAGGATAGCCGTTCGGCGAGCGAGAAGGGTCACGGTGGTGCTGCTTCCGGTTACCGGCAGCTCAATCCCGGGCAATCTCGGCCAGGAGCCTGGCGTGAATGCCGTCGAAGCCCCCGTTGGACATGATCACCACCTTGTCACCCGTTTGAAGGCGGGGGGCGATCTGTTTGACGATCTCGCCGGCCGTTGGAAAACAGTGTGCGTCCCGGCCCTGCTTCCTGAGGTCTCGCACCAACCGGTCCAGGTCGAGCCGAAGGTCGGGGGCCAGCTTCTCCGGAGCGAAGACCGAGCACAATATTACGTGGTCGGCATCGGCGAAACAACGGGAAAATTGGCTCTGAAACACCCGCCGGCGGGCAGTTGCGGACCGGGGTTCGAAAATCGCCCACACACGGTTTTGAGGAAATTGCTTCCTGACGGCTGCCAGGGTGGCGGCAATGGCCGTGGGATGGTGGGCGAAATCGTCGAAGACGGTGATTCCGGCTGCCTGGCCACGGATCTCCAGGCGTCGCTTCACGTTTTTGAAAGAGCCCAGTCCCGCGGCAATGGCGTCCCGGGACAAGCCCAGTCGGTGGGCGCAGGCCAGGGCCGCCAGCGCATTCCTGACATTGAAGCTCCCTGCGAGCGGAACCTCGAACCGTCCCCGGTCCTTGCCGTCCTGAAGCACCTGGAAGCAGGTGGACTGTTCCAGAAACCGGATGGAAGGCGCAGTCCATTGGGCGGCCCGGTCGAGTCCGAAGGAAATGACGTTGGTGGGCGAATCGGCGCTCAGCTCGCGAACCACCGCATCGTCCCAGCCCGCGATCAAGGCTCCCCTGGAAGGGATAATGTTCAGCAGTCGCCGGAAACTCTGTTTGACCGCCGAAAAATCGGGATAGATATCGGCGTGGTCGTACTCGCAGTTGTTGAAGATGACCACATCGGGCAAGTAGTGCAGGAACTTGGGACCCTTGTCGAAGAAGGCGGTGTCGTATTCGTCTCCTTCGATCACGAAATGCTCTCCATCGGCCACCCGAAAGCTGGTATTGAAGTTGCGGGCAATGCCACCAATCAGAAAGGATGGCCGCAGTCCGGCGGACTCCAGCAACCAGGTCAGCAGGGCCGCGGTGGTGGTCTTTCCATGAGTGCCCGCCACCACCACCGAGGTCTTCCCCCGGATAAAGACTTCCTTGAGGATTTCCGGCAGGGAGCGGTAGGGAATCTTCTCATCCAGCGTCGCCTCCACTTCCGGATTGCCCCGGGAGACCGCATTCCCGATCACCACCAGGTCGGGACGGGGACTGAGATGGGATTCGGAAAAACCCTCCAGGATGGGGATGCCCCGATCCTGCAGGAAGGTGGACATGGGAGGATAGACATTCCGGTCGGAGCCGCTGACACGGAACCCCTTCTGCTGGAGCATGCCCGCCAGCGAGGCCATGGCCGTGCCGCAGATGCCGACCAGGTGGATGTGTCCGACGCCTCGGAGAAAATCAACCATGGGCGGACTTCTCCAATGGGGTGGGCGATTGGGTGGAGCCATGCCTCCGGTTGAGAAGGGAGTCGCCGGGATTCATCCCGCGTCCACGGCTGCTTCCTCGATCTGGAGCCAGCGCTGCCCGGCATCCAGTCGAACCTCCACGCCGAAGGGAAGGGTCAAGCACCCGGTGCTGGTGTGTCCGGAATGCAGTCCGTACCAGATGGGAACCTGGAATTCCTGCAACAGGCTCAAGACAATCTCCGGCATGTCCGGCCCCTGCCGGGCCTGGCCGCCGTCGAACAACTCGCCGAAGACGAAGCCCCGAACCCCCTTCAGCTTCCCCGCCAGCTTGAGCTGCATCAACATCCGGTCCACCTGGTAGGGCTTGGCGTTGATGTCCTCCAGAAAGAGAATCCTGTCCTGAGACTGCAGTTCATAGGGCGTGCCCAGGGAGGCGACCAGAAGAGACAGGCACCCCCCGGTCAAGCGCCCGCGAGCGGTTCCGGCCTGGAGAGTCAGGCTGTCGGGGGCGTGGAGCCTCGGGCCGGGCCGAGTTCCGGTCAGACAGTGCAGCAGGTTGTCTCGAACGTAGTAGGGCTCCCCCTGGGCGAACTCCTTGGCCACCATGGGACCGTGGAAGCAGACCAGGCCGCACTGGTTTTCCAGGAATTGCAGCAGGACGGTGACATCGCTGTAGCCCATGAAAATCTTGGGATGCGCCTGAAGAATCTCCCGATCCAGCAGTTCCAGCAGGTATTGGCAGCCGTAACCGCCGCGGGCGCAAAAAATCGCCTTCACCCCGGGGTCGGTGAACAGGTCGACGAGCGACTCCGCCCGTTGCCGGTGTGAGCCTGCAAAGTAGCGGTGCCTGGAAAAGACGGAGTCGTCGTAGCGTACCCGGTAGCCCAGTCTCCGGATCTCCGAGATCCCGCGCAGCAGGTCCTCGCGCTGGACACACCCCGACGGGGCTGTAATGCCGACCGTGTCCCCGGGTTGAAGCGGCTTGGCCTTCTGCATTGGTTTAGTGGGAGAGGACCTCTGCCTCCCTGATTCGCTCCAGGATCAGTTCTCCCATTTTGGGATGGGGTCCCAGCGGGGCGCCGAGGCGAATGGTGACCCGGGGGTGGTTTCGAGCTGCTTCCCGGACCATCCTGGGAATGTCGCTGGTGGAGTGTCTTCCCGGACCCAGGAAGTAGGGCTGGACCACGATCGCGTCCACCCCGGCCGCCATACAGGTCTCGAATCCCTGTCGGATGGTGGGCTCCGCCAGTTCCATGTGGGCGTGCTGGACAATCACGAAACGGGACTCCTTGCGAACCATTTCGGCAACCTGGCGTACCACTCGATTGGCTTCGGGCCGGCGGCTTCCGTGGTCGATGATCAGAAGTCCCGTCTTGTCAGTCATTTCAGGATCGATCCTTCAACACGGCACGAGCAATGGTCTCCAGTTGCATGAAGGAGGTTCCTTCGTAGATCTTGCCGATCTTGGCGTCCCGGAAGAATTTTTCGACCGGGTAGTCTCGGGTATAGCCGTAACCTCCAAAGATCTCGATCACCTCGGAGGCAATCCGCTCGGCCGCCTGAGAGGCATAGTACTTGGCCATGGCCGCCTCCTTCAGAAACGGCGTGCCGGCGTCTTTCATCCGGGCCGCGTTGTAGGTCAACAGGCGGGCCGCCTCCAGCTCGGTGGAGAGCTCGGCGATCTGGAATCGTATCGCTTGAAACCTGGAGAGCGATTGCCCGAACTGCTGCCGCTCTCCAGCGTAGCGGATTGCCTGCTCGAGCGCTCCGGCAGCCAATCCGATCATCTGCGCCGCGATTCCGATTCTGCCTTCATTGAGGGTTTCAATGGAGACCTTGTAACCCTTGCCGCGCTCGCCCAGGATATTTTCTGCAGGAACCCGGCAATGGTCCAGCACCAGCTCGCAGGTGCTGCTGGCGCGGATGCCCAGCTTCTCTTCCTTCTTGCCCACCGAGAACCCGGGGAAGTCCTTTTCGATGAGAAAGGCGGTGATTCCCCGGTACCCCAGGCCGGGGTCGAGGGTTGCGAACAGAATGAAGAGGTCGGCCTCCAGGGCATTGGTGGTCCATAGCTTCTGGCCGCTCAGAAAATAGGCGCCGTCCTTTTCCACCGCCCGGGTCCGGAGTGCAAAAGCATCGCTGCCGGCGGCCGCCTCCGACAACGCGTAGGCTCCCACCGAGCCGGTGGCCAAACGGGGAAGATAGCGGGATTTCTGTGCCTGGTTGCCCCAGTTCAGCAGGGCGTTGTTGACCAGCGTATTCTGGACGTCCACGATCACGGCGGCAGAAGGGTCCACCCGAGACAGCTCTTCCACCGCCAGGACGGACATGAAGAAGCTGCCGTCGGCTCCCCCCCACTCCTGGGGAATCTGAATGCCCATCAGGTTCAATTCGAAAAATTGCCGCAGGAGACCGGGGTCGAACTTCTCCCGCACGTCCATTTCCTTGACGCGGGGACCGATCTCGGAGCGCGCGAAGTCGCGAACGGCATCCCGGAACATCTCCTCCTCGGCCGTCAATTGGGTCAGGGCTCGACTGTTCATGAGAGAAGCGGGAACTCCCGGATTCGAGTTCGGCCGGTCGGCCCCGGAGGAGCCGGCGTTAAGCCCGCGATCGGCGACGCACGAGGCCGGCCGATTGCGTGGTGGCTCGGTCCTGTTTCAGCCGGACAGCGGCGCCCGGTGGCGGTGGAGAAAGTCCAGCGTTACGCGATTGAATTCTTCCGGCCGCTCGATGTTGTGCAGATGGCCGCCATCCCGAAAGACCACCAGCTCGCTGTCGGGGATGGCGGCGGCGACCTCTTGAGCATACATCGGGGGAAGGGCGAGATCAAAGCTTCCCACCGTGATCAGAGTCGGGACCTTGATCTCATGGAGACGCCCCAGGGCGTCATGATCCAGGTCTGCCTGGTACTGTTGCCTGAGCAGTTCGCGATCCGGCAGGTTGCTGACGATGTGGCGAATTTGCCGCTCCACCCGATCGGGATGGCGGTGCATGGTTTCCGGGGTGATGAACCACAACACGTTGATGGCGTAAAAGGTGGCAAGATCGAGCGTCTCCAGCAACTTGAGCTGAGCCCTGAATTTTCTGGCGGCGTATCCGTGCGCTCGTCCCCAGGTCCCATGGAGCTGCAGGGTCAGGACCAGCTCGGGGTGTTTCAAGGCCAGTTCCTGGGCGATGCAGGAACCCAGAGACAACCCGGAGACGTGGGCAGGACCGGCTTCCAGGGAATGTAGCAGTGCTGCCGTATCCTCGGCCATAAGCGGGACGCTCAGCGGGGCCGGAGGAGCCTCGGTCTTTCCCGCGCCGCGGTTATCGAAGCGGATACAGTCGAATTCCTTCCGGTACGCTTCTACCTGGGAGGTCCAGCAGGAGCAGTCCAGTCCGGTGCCCATGATCAGGATCAGAGGCGGCCCTGTTCCCTGGCGTTCATAGTGGACACGGACCCCAGTGGAGAGATCGAGAAAGGGCATGATCGTGGGCGCTGATTTCGCAGAAAACCGGGAATCTTACCACAGGGCCGGGTCCGCCCGGCTGGTCTCTCAAAAAAATCGCCCGGAACTCTCTGCTGGCTGCACACCGGCTTCTCGTGCTGTTTATAAGACCATAGTGGCTCATTCCTGGTTTATTAACATCGATGCACAGGATGCACAGGATTTTTTGGGCATACGGCCAGCTTCTAAAGAGACATGGAGGCTGAGGCCCAAGCCCGGTTTGAATTGCGTCCATGCTGGGTTTAAGACTAAGATACCCTGCTCTTCCGGCGGCCGGTAGCGCTGCCGGAAGCATTCAGCAGGAAGCTTCCATGCACGCGGGGGTGTCGATCCTCCAGGAGCGTTTTTCACCATGCCGGGTCAATTGATCACCGTAGCCCACAGTCCGGACTCGGACGATGCCTTCATGTTCTATGCGCTGGCGAAGAACCGCATCGACAGCGGCGGGTTCGAGTTCCGTCACGTCCTGAAGGACATCGAGACGCTGAATCGAAGGGCACTGGAAGGCCGCTACGAGGTCACGGCCATCTCCTTTCACGCCTATGCCTTTTTGCACGATCGATACAGCCTGCTGGACAGCGGGGCCAGCATGGGGTATCGCTACGGCCCCCTGGTGGTTTCCAAGAAACCGATGGAGCCCGGGGAACTCAAGGGCAAGGTCCTTGCCATCCCCGGCACCATGACCTCCGCCTTTCTGATCATGAGGCTCTTTCAGCCCGACTTCACGCCCGTGGTGGTTCCCTTCGACCGGATATTCGAGGCGGTGGCCGAGGATCGTGCCGATGCCGGACTGATTATTCACGAGGGCCAGTTGACCTATTCCAGCCTGGGCCTGCACGCCGTGATCGACCTGGGGGAGTGGTGGCACCGGGAAACCGGCCTGCCGTTGCCCCTGGGCGGCAATGCCATTCGCAAGGATCTGGGGCCGGCAGCCATCGGACGGATTGCCCGGATCCTCAAGCAGAGTATTCAATATGGGTTGGACCACCGTGCCCAGGCCCTGGACTATGCCATGAGCTTTGCCAGGGACATGGACCCGCGCCTGGCGGACCGATTCGTGGGCATGTACGTGAATCAAAGGACTCTGGGCTATGGGGCAGCCGAGCGTCGCGCGGTACGGTTGCTGCTGGATCGGGGTTACCGGGAGGGGGTAATCGATCGGCGGGTCGAGGTGGAGTTCGCGGACCGGGACGGATCGGACGATCCGGATTGAATCGGGGCTCGGCAGCCGCCCCTGAACGTTGACAGGTTCGAAGAGGTCCCCTTATAATCTCGGGCCACGGAGCGAGGTGTCATGTACGCAGTGATCAAGGCCGCAGGCAAGCAGTATCGGGTAACCCCTGGAGAAATTGTTCGCCTCGACAAGATGGAGGAGCAGGTAGGCGATCAGGTTGAATTCGACAAGGTGCTGGCCATTCAGGACGAGGAGCAGCACACCATCGGTCGTCCCACCATTGACAAGGCCAGGGTCCTGGGGACGGTGGTCGAGACCGGCAGAGCCAAGAAGATTCGCGTGCTGAAATTCAAGCGTAGAAAACAGTATCGGGTCCTGCGGGGGCACCGCCAGGATTTCACCGCCGTCAAAATAGACGCCATTAAGACCGAATCACAGGAAGGTTGAAGGAGGAGAACCCATGGCGCACAAAAAAGGGGTGGGCAGTTCCCGAAATGGCCGCGATTCCAATGCTCAGCGGCTAGGCGTCAAGCGATTCGACGGCCAGCAGGTCACCGGCGGTTCCATACTGGTCCGCCAGCGGGGAACCAGAATCAAGCCTGGCGCCAATGTGGGTCTCGGAAAGGACGACACGCTCTTTGCCCGCATCAGTGGGCAGGTGAAGTTTGAAAACAAGGGACGAAAAGGTCGGTTTGTCAGCATCTATCCCGCGGCTGAATAGAAAAACCTGATCCGGATGAATCCCCTGGTGTGGACGATGGAAGTTCACGGCAGGGGATTTTGTTTTTGGAGCCGGGATGTTTCTGGATGAAGCTTCCATCAGTGTCAGGGCTGGAGACGGCGGATGCGGCTGCGTTGCCTTCCGGCGGGAAAAGTTCGTTCCCCGAGGAGGGCCTGCCGGTGGCGACGGAGGGCGCGGGGGGCACATCTATATGCAGGCCTCCATGCGCCACAACACTCTGATCCAGTACCGATACAAGAGAGTGTTTCGGGCCGGGCGGGGAACCCATGGTCTTGGAAGCAAATGTCACGGCAAAGACGCCCCGGATCTGACTCTGACCGTACCGGTCGGCACCGTTGCCCGCGACAGGGGCAGTGGTGAACTGGTTCATGACTTTCTGGTTGCCGACGAAAAAATTCTCCTGTGTCGGGGGGGACGCGGAGGCAGGGGCAACGCGCAGTTCGCCAGCTCGGTGAACCAGGCTCCACGCCGGTTCGAGTACGGTTTCCCTGGAGAGGGCCTCGAGCTCAAGTTGGAATTGAAGCTTCTGGCCGACGTCGGACTGGTCGGCTTTCCCAATGTGGGGAAGTCCACCCTGATCTCTCGCCTTTCGGCTGCCAGGCCCAAGATCGCAGACTACCCGTTCACCACCCTGCAGCCGAACCTTGGAGTGGTTGAACTGGAAGACTACCGGAGCTTTGTGGTCGCCGACATTCCGGGGTTGATTGCGGGAGCCCACCTTGGGCAGGGACTTGGCATCCAGTTTCTGCGGCATATCGAACGGACAAAGGTGCTTCTCCACCTGGTGGATCTGGCGGGAGACCATGGGCGCGATCCGGCAGTCGACTACGAGACCGTCAATCGGGAACTGGCCGCCTTCAATCCGGAAATGCTCCGGAAGCCCACCCTGGTGGTCGCCTCCAAGATCGATGCCATGGACGATTCGAATCACCTGGAGTCGCTGAACAGGGCGGCGCGGGAGCGCGGCCTGGATTGTCACTCCATTTCCGCGGTTACGGGTCAGGGTCTTGAGTCCCTCAAGGTCAAAATCTGGGGAATGTTGGAGAGGCTTGGCGCGCCTGCCGCAGGCGGCTATCGATCAAATGGATGACCGGACGGTTCGAGTCGGCTTGTTGGGCGGAACCTTCGACCCCATTCACCAGGGGCACCTCCAACTCGCGCAGGCGGCCCTCAGGGTGGCGGACCTGGAGCGGGTCTACCTGGTGACGTCGGTGCGGCCCCCTCACAAGACTCGAAGGACCGAGGCCAATTTTCTGGACCGCCACGCCATGGTGGCCCTGGCCGCGATCGACCAGCCCCGCCTGGTTCCCTCCAGTCTGGAGCATGGCCGGGAGGGGAAGTCCTACTCCGTGGACACCATTCGGCAATTCAGGAAAAAGCTTGGAGCCGCCTCGGAAGTTTTTTTCATCCTGGGCATCGATACGTTTCTGGATATTTCAAGCTGGAAGGACTTCGAGAGTCTTCCCCGGCTCTGCCGGTTTCTAGTCTTTGCCCGGCCCGGCTTCGATGAGAGCCGGCTGACCCTGAGAATCCCCGAAGCCTTCCTCAGGTCGGTCTGTTTGATCGACGGCCGAAACCCGATTCCCCTGGATCCGCATTGTCGTTGCTATCTGTATCGTGAGTTTTCCAACCCGGTTTCGTCCTCGGAGGTTCGGGAACGGATTCGGCGAGGGCAGACGGTGAAGGAGATGCTGCCGCCGGCAGTGCTGGAATACATCGGGAAGAACCGTCTCTACAGTGGAGACTAGTTTATTGAACATAGACGAACCCCTCCTCAGTTGTGCGTTTGAAGCCGCCCGGGACAAAAAGGCGCTCGATCTCGCTGTTCTGGATCTCAGGGAGATGGCGGCCTTTACCGATTTCTTCATCATTTGTTCGGGAAGCTCGGCTCCCCAGATCCAGGCGATCTCCAACGAGATCGAGATCAGACTGAAGAAAGCCGGAAAGACCCCCGACCACATTGAGGGCTACCGGCAGGCACAGTGGATCCTGATGGATTATTCGGAGTTTGTCGTCCATATTTTTTCACCGGACAGGCGGTCATACTACAACCTGGAGCGCTTGTGGCGCGGCGCCGGCAGGATTGACGACTCCAGCCCTTCCGCAACGGCGCCCCCCGGTTCGCTATCGCAAATGTCCTGAGGCATGAAACTGATTCTGCGGTGGATCGGAAAGACCCGAAATCCTCATCTGGCGGCCCTCATCGGCGACTACCAGGCTCGCGTCGGTGGCCTGGTGGATCTGACTCTTTCCGAAGTCAAGGGTGTCGAGTTTCAGGATCCGGTCCGGGCAGTCGAGGCCGAGGGGCGACAACTGCTCAAGGGACTCGGCCGGGATGATTATCTGGTTGCCATGGACCCGAGGGGCCAGTCCATGAATACGGACAAATTTGCCCGACTCATCGCCGACAGGAGGGAACACTCCCTGAAGAGGCTGGTATTTGTCCTTGGGGGACCCGATGGGTTGTCGCAGGAGGTTCGGAGCCGCAGCCATCGGGTCGTTTCCCTGTCTTCCATGACCTTCAGCCACGAGATTGCGCGCCTGTTGCTCCTGGAGCAGATTTATCGGGCCTTCACCCTGGTCCATCGCATTCCCTATCACAAATAGTTTGGGGTTTACCGCATTTTTGGGGTAGTATTCCCGATTTCGTTGCCGCTGCCCGGCAGGTCGGCAGGGCCGTCATCGTCTCAGCAACGCGTTCGGATGGCATGGTCATGGACGGCAAGAAGCTGGACCACTTCAGGAAAATGCTGCTGACAAAGAAAGAAGAGCTATACCGGATGGTCTCCAAAACGGAGCAGTATGGCCGGGAGGCGGACGAGGAGAGTTCCCAGGACGTTGCCGACAAGGCGGCCAGCTCCTACACCAAGGAGTTTCTCTTCAGCCACAGCAGCAGCGAACGCTCCATCATGCAACTGGTGGACGAGGCCCTGTCCAGGGTCGGCACCGACTCGTTCGGCGTGTGCGCCGCCTGTGGAAACGCCATTCAAGCCAGAAGGCTGGAGGCGGTTCCCTGGACGCGCTACTGCATTAGCTGCCAGGAGAAACAGGAAGAAGGTCTTCTGGAGGAATCCCACTTCTACTAATCCCTCCCTCGCTGTCCGAACCGTAGTTTGAATCCCGTCTTCGGGCGTTTACGCCCTTGTATAGACTCGCTCGTTTCGGTTCTGTCGCCCGCCACCTGCGTGGTCTGTCAGAACTTCGTGGAAACCTTGGGGTGCGGGGTCGTGTGCCAGCCCTGCTGGCAGCGCATCGCCCGGCTGGACGGAATTCTGTGCGACCTGTGCGGCTATGCCTTTGCTTCCCGCAATCTCCCGGCCCGGAGGGTCTTGTGCGCGGCCTGCCGCCGAGGCTACTTCCACTTCGATTTCGCGCGATCCTACGGCAGGCTTGAGGACCCCCTCCAGACCATCATCCACCAGTTCAAGTACGGCTCCCATCCCAGCTTGGCTCGTCCGCTGGCCCGCCTGATCCACACGCTTTGGGTGCAGGGCTATCGGGACCGGGTTCCGGACATGATCGTTCCGGTGCCCCTCCACAAGGCCCGCCAGAGGAAACGCGGCTTCAACCAGGCCTGGTTGCTGGCGCGGCACCTGAGTCGTTGGACGCAAGTCCCTTTGGCGGACAGGGTTCTCGTCAGACATCGGTCCACCGCGGTCCAGGCGGGGCTCTCCCGCGGACAGCGGCGCCGGAATATCCGGGGGGCGTTCAGAGTGGCTGATCGGGAAGCCGTCCGCAAGCGGGCGGTCCTCCTGGTGGACGATGTCTTCACCACCGGCGCTATCTTGAACGAATGTGCTAGGATGCTTGGAAAACAGGGGGCACATCGAGTCGATGTCTTGACCATTGCGAGAGTCGCGGCCTGGTCAGTCCCGCCTGTGTAAGCCTCATGGCACGGTTCAGTTCCATTGCCAATGCCGTCGCGGCCTGTGGAGTGTTGGGGGGCTTGTGGTGTGTCCTGGCGCCTGGCGGAGTTGAGCCCTCTGCTCGCGCAACCCCGGCTTCCCTCTCCGATGACGACGCCGTCCGGCAGGACTATTTTCTCAGTCCCGACTATCTCCCACTCCAACTCGGCAATCGCTGGATCTACGATCGGGAGGACAGCCGGTTTCAGAGAACCACTCAGGTCAAGGTCGAGATTATCGCCAGGCCCATTTTGAAGTGGACCACTTACTACGTTTTCAATCAACTTCCGTTTGTGCCGGGTCTGGAAGGCGAGCAAAACGTGGTGGTTCGCTACGATCCGGACGCTCGCCGGTTCCTTCGCTTGATTGCTCAGGATCAGGACCAGGAGGAAGTTCCCCTCTTCCCGGTTGGAGAATCGGCCGACGCCATCCTGGACCAGTCTCCCGGCGATGACGGACTTGCGGTCGCCAACCGCTTGAGCTACTTGACCTGCCCGGATTGTGAGGATTCGGGGCTGGAGATGATCTTCGACAGGGGTCTGGGGATCGTGGAGGTTGGTGTCTTTTCCGACTGGGGCTCGGAGAGCTACCGACTGAAATCGGCCTTGGTCAACGGCCGCAATTTCGGTGATCCCATGCAGCCCGAGCCCGAGCCCGAGGCCGAGGGCGAGGGCGAACCGGAACGACCCAGGTCGGAGGTGGTGATCAGCCGGGCCGACCCGGTATTGAGCCTGGAATTCCAGAAAAAGTCCCAGGCGGTCGATCTGTTGCTTGTCGTCAAGAATCCGACCGACTACTTTCTGAGCTTCAACTTCGACTCAAGCCAGACCTATGACTTTGTTATCCGAGAGAAGCAGACGGGATTCGAGGTCTGGCGCTGGTCGAAGGGGTACTTCTTCACACCGGTGATCCGCAGCCATGCCCTGCTGCCTCAGAAGGAATGGAAGTTCAAGGAAGTCTGGAACTTGAAGGACAACGAACGCAACGATATCAGGCTGGGGTCCTACGAGGCCGTGGCCATACTCACCTCCCAAATACCCCGCGAGTCCTCGGCAGTGGAGATCGAGCTGCCCTGAGCCGGCTCCCGCCACAAATGCCGGAAAACGTGGGTACTCACGATGAGGGGGTAGCCATGAAGAAGCGGGCTGGTCAGCCTGTAGTTGTCATGATACATTGTATTACATGAAAGAAGTGATCACCATTCGTCTCGGAGCCGAGTTGCAGGTCGAACTCGACGACCTGTGCGAACAGCTTGGGAGGACACGGAGTGAGGTTGTGCGAGACGCACTGCGGAGACAGCTCAGTTTGATGCGTTTCGAACGTACCCGCCGCCGCATCATCCCGTTTGCCGAAGCCAGAGGGTACCTGACCGATGAGGACGTTTTTCTTGACGTCTCGTGAAAGTCTTCTTCGACACGAATGTCCTGGTCAGTGCCTACACGGCGCGCGGCCTGAGCGCTGACCTGTTTCGATTGGTCCTGACCGAACATGAACTGCTGACCGGGGAGGTCAACCTGCTGGAGTTCCGGAGGGTCCTCGGGCATCGATTCAAGGTTCCGGAATCCGCGTTGGCACAGGCTGAACGGGAGCTTCGCGAACACACGATCATTCCCAAACCGGACGCGTCACTTGACCTGGGCATTCGGGACTCCGACGATACATGGGTGCTCGCCTCGGCGGTAAATGGCCGGTCTGACGTTCTGGTTACAGGCGACAGGGATTTGCTCGAGGTGGCGGAGGCGTCCCCGGTACCGATACTGAGCCCCCGAGACTGCTGGCAGTGGCTGCGGAGGGAGTGAAGCGCAGCGCACGACTGACGCACACAAGACAGCGTCCGATTGAGAACTTCGACCCGTTGTCGCCCTCCCTTCCCGACGATGCCGTTCGGTCGCGTTAGGGCAGGGTCCACAACAGGTAGGCGGCCGCCACCGTTCCCGTCACGGCTCCTCCGTAACAGAAAAGATTGATGACCGGATTGAGGTGCTTGATCTGCAGGCCGTCGTAGAGGGTGAAGCGAAATCGATGAGCCCAGTGAAAGAGCGACAGGAAGCACAGCATGAACAGAACCAGGCGGGTCAAGGGATGTTGGACCAGGCCCAGCGTTCTCTCGTAGTCGGGCGGCTGCAGCCATCCCAGTGGGAAGGCCAACCCGTAAAGAAAGAGGAGAACGGGAATCAGAAAGGCGGCCGCCACGCCACCCCCGCTGAAGAGGGCCCATAGAAGGGGTTCGTTGGATCGATTGGCCATGGGTCAACCCTGTCGCATGAGAAGGAAAACAATCAGCGCGGAAACCGCCAGCCAGGCCGCGTAGTTGGGAGCGGCCACCAGCACGTCGGGAAGCCGCTTGCCTCGCAAGCGGACCGCCATCGCCTTCGGAGTCAAGTTGAACCAGGTAACCGCGTGAAAGAGTACGAAAAGAAAGCCGATGCCGTTGAGGATCACCAGCAACGGGTCCTTGAGCCATTGCTGGAACTCCAGGTAGGCCTCGGGCCCTCCTCCCAAGGCATGAAGCTGCAGCAAGAGGATCACAATGTAAGAGGCCACAAAGACACTGCTGAGTTCCCTCAACATGAACTTCAGGTACGACCACTTCCGGCTCCACCAGAGGGTTGAGACCCGGGTCCGGTACCACTTGGGATGGTATTGGCTATAAGCCGTCGATGGCTTCATCGCTTGCTCCAGGGCATCAGGAAGGACTTGAACCAGTCCTGGGTGGCCGCGAGCTTGTACTGCTGGATGGCTCCTGCCGGGTCCACGTTCTTGGGACAGACCTCGGTGCACTCTCCCACGAAGGTGCATCCCCAGATCCCCTCATGCTGGGAGAGGACATCCATGCGCTCCTGCTCGCCCTGGTCGCGGGAATCCAGGTTGTATCGCTGCGCCAGGGCAATGGCGGCCGGCCCCACGAATTGCGGGTCGAGGCCGTATACCGGGCAGGCCGCGTAGCAAATCATGCAGTTGATGCACATGCTGAACTGCTTGTATTGGTCCAACTGTTCCGGGGTTTGCAGGAACTCTCCCTCCGCGGGGGCCGGATCATCCTCGCGGACGATCCAGGGTTTCACCGACTGCAGTTTTTCCATGAAGTCCGTCATTTCGATGACCAGGTCCCGAACGACCGGAAAGTTCCGGAGGGGCTCCACCCGAATGGGTCCCGGATGATAATGGGACAGGAAGGTGGCGCAAGTCAGCTTGGGTTCGCCGTCGACGGTCATGCCGCAGCTTCCGCAGACGCCCATGCGGCAGGACCAGCGAAACGAGAGCGAACCATCCACATGGTCCTTGATGTAATTCAAGGCGTCGAGAACCACCCAGTCCTTGTTGAAGGGGACCTCGTAGGATTGGAGGGTGGGCTCGCCCTCCTGCTCGGGGCGGTAGCGAGCCACTTCGATGGTTATCGTTTCAGCCATATCTCCTCCGGGGTGATGGATTCCCGGTAGTTTATTCGTTCGGAAGCAATCCGGTCATCTCCAAAAGCGAAACCGGCGCACCGGATGCGCCGGCACGGTCAGCCTCGTGGCGCGTCAGTTGCCGGCCGGCCGTACACCCGCTCGCCCGGGGGCCAGCGGGTGATGGTGACGGGCAGGTATTCGACCTTGGGTCGATCGCCGGGGCGGTGCGAGACCAGCGAGTGGGCCAGAAACCGTTCATCGTCCCGCTGCGGAAAATCGATTCGCTGGTGGGCTCCCCGGGATTCGGTTCGATGCAGGGCGCACTCGACCACAGCCTCGGCCACGTCCAACATGTATGAGAGCTCCAGGGCGGCCGTCAACTCGGTGTTGAAGGTGTGGCTGTGGTCCTGGATGGCTACCCGGCCGAAACGCTCCTTCAGTTCGGCGACACTGGCCTGAGCCTCTTCCAGCAGTGCTCCCGTCCGGTATATGCCGGCGCTCTTTTCCATGGTGGCCTGCATTTCCCTGCGCAGGTCCGCAATGGACTCGGTGCCGCCGGTCTTGTGGAGAAATTCCCGTTCCAGGCGCTTTTTCTCGTCGGCTGCCTGGGCCTCGATGCCGGTGCTCAGCGGCTTGTCCTGCAGAGCGTGTTCAGCCGCAGCCTGTCCTGCCCGGGCGCCGAATACCAGGAGCTCGGTCAGGGAATTGGAGCCCAGACGGTTGGCGCCGTTGATGCTCACACAGGCCACCTCGCCGGCAGCGAAGAGTCCATCCAGGGGCGTGGCTCCCCGGATGTCGGTGTGGACGCCGCCCATCATGTAGTGGACCACCGGGCGGACCGGAATCAACTGGCTCACCGGATCGATGTTCTCGTACTTGAGGCAAAGTTCACGAACAAAGGGCAACTTGGTGTCGATGATCTTCCTGCCCAGGTGGGTGAGGTCGAGATGGACGTAAGGCCCGTAAGGACCCTCGAGCGTGCGCCCCTTGTCCAACTCCTTCATGAAGGCTTGCGACAAGCGGTCCCGGGGGCCCAGCTCCATGGACCGCAACACCGGCTTGGGCTGAGGCGTCCCCAGATCGTAGTCCTGCAGGTAGCGGTACCCGTCCTTGTTCAGCAGGAACCCGCCTTCGGCCCTGGAGGCTTCAGTGATCAGAATCCCGGTGAAGGGGAGTCCGGTGGGGTGGTACTGCACGAACTCCATGTCCTTCAGGGGCACTCCCGCACGGTAGGCCAACGACATGCCGTCGCCGTTCTTGATGTTGGCATTGGTGGTGAACGGGAACACCTTTCCGCAACCGCCGGTACAGAGGATGACGGACTTGGCGGTGATGGCCTGGATCCTGCCCGTCATCAGCTCGATGGCCACCACGCCCTGCACTCGGCCGTCCTCCACCAAAAGCCTGGTGACGAACCATTCGTCGTAGCGAGCGATGGACCTGTACTTGAGAGAGGTCTGAAAGAGGGCGTGGAGCATGTGGAAGCCGGTCTTGTCGGCGGCGTACCAGGTACGCTCCTTTTTCATCCCGCCGAAGGGGCGAACGGCCACCCGCCCGTCCGGCTCCCGGCTCCAGGGGCAACCCCAGTGCTCCAGTTGAAGCATTTCACGGGGGGCCTCGTTGACGAAGAGCTCCACGGCATCCTGGTCGCACATCCAGTCCCCGCCGGAGATGGTGTCATAGGCGTGTTCGTCCAGGCTGTCGCCCTCCTTGATGACGGCCGCGGACCCGCCTTCCGCCGACACGGTGTGGCTCCTCATGGGATAGACCTTGGAGACCACCGCCACGCTCAGATCGGGGTCAACCTCGGAAACCGCAATGGCGGCTCTCAGGCCCGCTCCTCCACCACCCACCAACAGCACGTCATGGGAAGGCATTTCTGTAGACAAACTGTCTATCATGATGTTTCCAGCGACCCGGTGAGAAATGCGGGCCAAGGCTTGCCTGGTCCCTGCAGGATTCTCGACCGCCTGAAGCAGATTGCGTGAGGACTTGGCAGGATGGTTGGGACGCCGCACGACGCACCAGCCATGGACAACTACCCAGAGATTACCCTAACCTTTCCCGCGGAATCAAGACCGGATTTTGGGTGGGGAACCAAACCGGCGCTTGCTGGAAGGTGAACCTAAAATGTGATACGGTGTTTTTCAGCGACAAGTCCGCATTCCGTTGCCAAGATGGCTTGTTCGGTAATTTCCATCATTTAACGGCGAGTGAACTTGTTTCTACCCAGCCTGGCATCTCACCAAGAAACCGTTGCCTCCAGATTCTTGCAAAAGGCTCGAAAGCCTCCGGTATCATTGACCAGTCATGCGCTACGGATGTCCGTGCGATGCCGCCGCTTCCTTGACGGCTGCGAGTCGGCGCGGAGTCCACATGCCTTCCAGAGTCCGCTCGGGGTTGGAGGCACGGGCAGTAGGCTTTAGCTTGCCTGCCTGATTGCCGCCCTGGCTGAGCAGTGCACAGTCCTGCATCGGGAGGCACAGGGGAAGGAACTGTGGCCCGTTCTCCATCGACCTGTATCCGCTGTCTCTTGGGCGGCATTGCTGTCTCGCTCCTCTGGCTGGCGGTCGGCGCGGCCTCCAGCCCAGCTAGCGCACAAACTGTGCGGATCTGTTATGTCACGCTCGATGCCACGGTGCCGGGCATACTGAGCGCCTGGCGGGCGGTGGTCCACGAGCGTCCCGATCTCCGCGAACGCGTCGCGTTGACGCTGCTGACTGAGTCGCTGTTCGACGAGGTCGATCCCGAGGATGTTCTGGCGAGCGATGTGCTGATCGTCAACACTCTGGATCACCTGGCGCTGGAACGGTTCGACGACGAGCACGGCGTCGACCTCATCCGCCGTGTCGCCGTGAACGGCTTGGTGCTGCCCGTTGACGACGGGCTGCTGCCCCGCGAGCACTACGTCGCGCTTGGTGCGACATGGGACGAGCGCGCCCGCGAGTTCTGGCGCCACGCTGGCGTTGCAAACCAGGCGGGGCTGCTCAAGCACGTTCTCTCCGCGGCGGGCATTCCGGGTCTCTCTGCGGCCGACCCGCGGCCGAGCCTTGAGGCTGGCTACTACCACCCCGGGGCGGAGAACGAAGACCGGGGAGTGCTGAGCGGCCGCGCCTTCGCCACCTGGGAGACGTTCGACCGCTGGCGGCGGCGTGCGGGCAAACTCCGTCCCGGAGCGCCGCGTGTCGCGATCGGTTTCTACGGGGCGAAACTCCACCATGGCGACACCGTTCTCATTGACTCGGTGATCGCCGAAATCGAGCGGCAGGGGGCCGAAGCAATCCCGATCTTCGGTTATCCGGCAGGGGAGACATTCAATTCCTTGCTGCGCGGTGCCGACGGCGTCGTGCGGGCCGACGTCGCGCTGACGTTTATGTTCCGCTTCGCCGACCCGAAGGCGAGCAAATCACTCGGCCAGTTGGGCATACCGGTGCTCAGTCTGATTTCGCTCTACGGGCGAAGCGAGGCCGAGTGGCGTGCGTCACCACAGGGGCTGTCGTTGTTCGAAGGGACCTTTCAAGTATTCGTGCCGGAACTGGCCGGGCTCGTGGCGCCGACCGTGGTCGGCAGCCGGGAGCGCCGTACAGACCCGGGCACCGGGATGGCTGTCGTTGTCTCCCAACCGCTGGCTGCCCGCGTGACGACGGCAGTCCAGCGGGCCATTGCCTATGCGTCGCTGGCGGCGACGCCCAACGCCAACAAGCGCGTCGCGCTGCTCTTTTACAACTACCCTCCGGGCAAAGCCACCATCGGCGCCAGCTACCTGAATGTCGCGGAGTCGATCTCGAACATCCTGCGGCGGATGCTGTTGGCCGGCTACGATGTTGGAGGCGCCGGGGTCGATCTGTCGCCCGGAGCGGTGATGGCGGCGATCTCGGACCGCGCCCGCAATGTCGCAGGGTACGCGCCGGGCGAACTGGATGCGCTGATCGAGGAGGGTGGGGCGGCTCGGGTGCCGTTAAGCGATTACCTGCGTTGGTTTAACGGTTTCCCGCCGGCCTTCCGCGCCAAGGTTGTAGCCGACTGGGGCGACCCTGCGGACTCCGGTGTGATGGCGAGGGACGGCGGCTTCGTCATACCGGCGGTGCACTACGGCAACATCGTCTTAATGCCTCAGCCCGCGCGGGGTTGGTCCGAGGACGCTGAGAAGCTGTACCACGCGACGGCTCTCGCGCCGCACCACCAGTACGTTGCTGCCTATTCTTGGCTGAAAGCGGATCAGCCCGCCGGGTTTGGCGCGGACGCGTTGATTCACCTCGGCACGCACGGGACGCTCGAGTGGCTTGAAGGCAAGGACCTGGGTCTCTCGGAGAACGACGCTCCAGATGCACTGGTCGGCGACCTGCCCAACCTGTACGTGTACAACGTAGACGTCGTGGGCGAAGGGCTGGTAGCGCGTCGCCGCGGCATGGCGGCTCTGGTGGATCACATGGTGCCGCCGTTCAGAACCAGCGAGTTGCTGCCCGCGCTGGCTGCCCTCGGAGAAAGCGTCGATGACTATCACACCAACGTCCACAAGAGCGTGCAAATGACCGAGGCGTACGCCGATCAGATCCGGCGCCAGGCGACGGACCTGGGAATGGTCAAGGACCTCGGAATCGACCTCGGAAGCGGCCCGGAGATCCCGCACGAGTCGGTTCATGCCATCGAGGACTACCTGATCGAGCTGCGGGGGCAGAACATGCCGTACGGCCTGCATGCCTTCGGTCGGGTCCCGGGCCCGGAAATGCGAGCAAGCACGGTCGAGGCGATTGTCTCCGTGGACCGGAGCCTCCTGCCGAACGACGCCACGGTCCGGGCGTCGGAGATGGAGCGGCGCATCGTCGAGTCCGGCCCTCGGGAACTCGATCACTTGTTGCGTGCTCTCGACGGCGGTTACATTCCGGTGGGTGGCGGCGGGGAGCCGATCCGCAACCCGGATTCGTATCCTACCGGCAAGAACTTCTACGGCATCGACCCTGAGAAGGTGCCGAAGCCGGCTGCCTGGAAGCTCGGCGTCGACTTGGCCGAGCAGATGCTGGCAGACCATGTCGCAGAGCACGGAGGATATCCCGAGAAGGTGTCTTTCGTGATCTGGGCCGACGAAACTCTGCGGCACGAAGGGATTCTGGAATCGCAGATCTTTCACTTGCTCGGAACGCGCCCGGTCTGGGATGCCCGCGGGAAGGTGGTAGGAGTGGATGTCGTTCCGTCGAGCCAGCTCGGCCGGCCCCGCGTGGACGTCGTCATTGCCTCGACTGCGACGGGAATGTTCAGCAACGTGACCCGGCTGATGGACGAGGCGGTCCAGCGGGTCAAGGTAATGGAGGAGGCGGACAACTACGTGCGCCGCCACTACCTGGCGACGAAGGCGGCGCTGATCGGGCGCGGTTACGCGGACGAGGAAGCCGACCGGCGCGCCGGCGTCCGAATCTTCCAGGAGCCGCCCGGCAGCTTCAATTTGAACACATCGCGCATCGCCGCTGCGAGCGGCACTTGGGACAGCGACCGGCCAATGGCGGACGAGTATTTGTCGAAGATGGGGCACGGCTACGGCAACGGGTTCTGGGGCGAACCGATGGAGGATGCGTTTCGCTTGGCGCTCTCCGGCACCGCCAAGGTGGTGCACAGTAGCTCCACGATGCTCTACGGCGCATTGGACAACGACGACTTCTTCATGTACATGGGCGGGCTCGCGGCCGCCGTCAGGAGCATTGACGGTGAGAGCCCGCAGATGGTCGTCGCCAACACCCGCGACCCCAGCCGACCCGAGATGACCGGGATCCACGAGTTCATCGGCTCGGAGTTCCGGACGCGCTACGTCAACCCCACTTGGATCGAAGGGATGCAGAGCGAGGGCTACGCCGGTGCCGGCGAGATGCGCGCGTTCGTCGAGTACCTGTGGGGCTGGGACGCTGCTGTGCCCGAGACTGTCGACGATGCGATGTGGAACGAGTCATTCGCCGTGTACGTCGAGGACAGGCACCGACTGGACCTGAAGACCTTCTTTGAGGAGTACTCGCCCCACGCGTATCAAGACATCACCGGCCGGATGGTTGAGACGATCCGCAAGGGCTATTGGGCGGCCGATGACGCGACAGCCGAGCGCTTGCTCCAAGAACATGTCGAGAGCGTCGCCAAGCACGGCGTCGGCTGTGCGTCCCACACTTGCGGCAATCCGAGACTCTTGCGCTACGTGCTGGAGCAGGGCGCGGCGCTGAACATTCCCGGCCCCGCTCTTCAGGCGTACCGAGAGGCGATGCAGGAGGCGCTTGGTGTCGACATCGAGGAAGCCGCGGCTGCAGTAGAGGAGTTCGTCCGCCGCAACGAGGCGGGGACAGCCGCACCGGCGCTGACCGGCATCAAGGGCTATCGCATGCAGGAGACTGCAAGCGCGAGCGGTCCGGCCCCGAACCTGCCGGCAGCAAGTCCGGAGCCCGATGAATGGTCTCCGCTTTGGGTGGGCCTTCCGCTCCTGGGGCTGCTCGCCGCTTGGCGCAGGCAGCGGCGGCTTGATAGGGGCAGATCATGAGCCACCAAAGGCAACTGGCCAGACCGAAAGCGGCCGTAAGCGGCCCTCAGTTTCCAAGGGCGGACTGTCAGGCAGATGCTCCCTGTCCCTCAGGGGCATCACTTGAATGCTAGCCTCGCACCGGGGCGTCGGGCGTGCCGGGTGACGGCGGGAGAGGACAGGCCCTGGATCGAAGCCAATTTCATCACCCCGAGTCGAGCTATCGGTACTGCCGACCCATCCGAAGCTGGCACCGCTACGGTGCCGTCGGCTTCCCTTGTTGGTTCCAGAATATACGGTCGGTCCGAGCGGCGATCCGCTCAGTCCGGGACGTAGATGATCTGCCCGTCGGCCAGCCGATAGGCGGTGCCGAGGCGCTCGCCCTGCCCGCCGAGTGTCTCGCCTGTGAGCTCGTACGCGGTAATCTCGGTGCCCTGCTTGACGATGATCTCTTGCAAGCCGTTTGCGTTGGTCTTGACCAGCGTCACCTGGCTTTCCGGATCGACGAGGTCGCCGATACGATACACGGAGAAGAGAGTCATCATCAGGCCGACGATGAAGACCACCGAGATGTCGAAGATGTTCGTAATTCCCGAGAGAGGGTCCTCGGCCTCAGCGTCGGCTGTTGAATTCAGGTGCAGGAAACGTGCCATCCTAATCCTCCGGCGCGGGGGTGCCGCGCGCATCGTGTGTCAGTTCCGCGGCGAGACGCTCGGCTAGGAATCGCTGCTCGCGCACGGTCTCGCTAACCCATCTTTGGCGCACGCTCTGAATGACGTAGGCTACCGTCCCCGTCGCGAGACCGACGATGGTGGTGGTGAAGGCGACGACCATTTGTCCCGCCATCGCCTCGAGGTTGCCGGCCGTCAGCGACGCCAAGGCCGCCCCCATCGGGATGAGGGTGCCCAGCAAGCCCAAGCTCGGACCAACCCTGACCAGCAAGCGCGACCGGTTCAGTGTGCGGCGCACTCGCTCCTCCCGTTCGAGAACGAGGTGCTCCAAGCCGCCGTCAGCAAGCCCCAGCCTCTTTCGCTCAGTCTCGACATCGCGCAGCATCCCCCGAAGCGGCGTGGGCAATGCCTCCAGCCGCGCGCCATCGATGCCAAGCAGCGGACCTGCATCGAGCCACGCGCTGAGATCGAAGCCGTCGTACTCTCGCCGCCGCGCCAAGCAATCCATGACACACGCACCGGTCATGAAGAATACGGTGCCAACCGCAACCCAGAGCATGGCGATCACGGGTAGGCGGAGCACTTGGGCCAAGGCGAACAGGCCGTTCTCAAGAATTCCGAGGAAGTTCATGCACGCCTCCAGAACCTATGCAGGCCTCCGAGCACAACGACAGCCGCGACGCCCAATAGTAGACCCGAGTTCGGCCCCGGTCGAGCCAAGTCATTGGCCGCAAGGTTCATTACTCCCGCCGTGCGCCAACCCGCTGCCACGCTTGGCGCGGCGGCGACGGCCAAGCCCAGCGCTGCGAGCGCTGCCAGCGCGTCCTCGCGGATCTCCCGCCGAGCGAATCGAGGGTTGCGCTGCGACGCAACAGCCGATGCCGCGACAAAGCCCGCCACGAGCGGCCACGCCAGCCAAGTTGCCATCCCGTGGCTGGCAAGCATCTGTGCGCACAGTCCACCAGTCATCCCGGACGCCAGCGGGCCGGCGAGCGCGGTCGCCTGGGAGCGCAAATCAATGAGCACCAGCACTGCCATGGCCGCGACAAGCGCGCCTGTCCATCCTGGAGATGGAACCGGCAATCCAAGCCCGCACAAGAAGCCCGCAGAGAGTGCGGCAACCCCGCGACGGCCCCGCGATGCAGTGGCGAAGACCACGGCAGCCAAGCCACACAGTTGTGCTACGGTGTGGATTAGCAAATGAGAACCTCCACGTTTCGGCGCGTGCCCCGCCGCCCCGGTCCATTCTAACGATAGCACTGCTGCTGTGAGGTGGATTCCCTACGGCAGATGTAGCGGACGCATGGTTTCGCGCGATCCTGGCCCTGAAGAAAACCGTATCACAGTAGTGGTTTACCTTCCAGCAAGCACTGTGTCAAGCCTCGGTAACATGTGGTGAGCATCCGTGGGATCCACCTGCGGCGTTATCCATGCAAAACACGCGGGCAAGCCGTTCGTCGCAATTGAAAACGTAACACTACGCCCGGATCAACCATCGGGCCAGCGCCTTGCCCGGATCCGGCAGTTCCCCGATCGAGGTGTACCAACTTTCTTCCCAGCCCTTTTCCGGAAGACCCGTGAACACCATCAGGTTGAGGGGATAGCCCTCGCTGTCGGTGCAACGGCGGAAATCGTCCCGGAAGAGGAACACCGGCTTTCCCCAGGCGATGGCCATGCCCAGCTCCACCATCACGCCCTCGTCCGGGGGGCAGCCGGTGACGACGGCAAACAGTCCGTCCGCCTCCCGCACGTCGCGAAGGTCGGCCTGACCGATGCGCCAAGCCCAGTTCGGACTGGTCCGGTCGATCTGGTTGTTGCGGGCAAAGGGCTCCCAGACCTCGGCGCCCATTGATTCCAGGGCCGCCACCAGGTCTTGCAGTGGTCCCTGGCGCTGCTGCGCCGAGAAGCCGTAGGGATTGGCCAGATAGAGGGTCTTGCTCACTTTGGTGTTCCCTGGTGGATAGCCTTTTCCCCTTTATTCCTGGTGGACTTGAGGCACGGCCTCGCCATCGGGCTCGCTGACCGAGACTTCTGTCAGAAAGTCATCGATCTTCCTCCAGTAGGATTGCCCCCCTACGCCCGACACATCGTTGTGGGCGGCGCCGGGAACCGGCAGCCACTCCTTGGGCTCCGGGGCCGCTTCGAACAGCGCCCGGCCCAGGGAGAGGGGGACCGTCCTGTCGCGGTCGCCGTGAATGGCCAGCAGGGGGCAGCCCAGGCCCCTGATCTTGGGCAGAGAATCGAAAGGGTCCTTCATCAACAGGCCCACCGGCAGAAGGGGATACCTGTGCTGGCCGACGTCGGCCGCCGAGGAGAAACCCGATTGAATGATGAGTCCGGCAGGCGCGGCCCGGGTCGCCATCTCTACCGCCACTCCCGACCCCAGTGATTCTCCGAGGTAGGCCAGTTTCCGACCCGGGTCCCTGGCGAGCCAGTCCAGGGCTGCCTGGGCGTCCCGATAGAGACCCGCCTCGCTGGGTGTTCCCGGGTTGCCTCCGTATCCGCGGTATTCCAGGAGGAAGAGGCCGAAGCCCAGGCGGTGGAAGTCCCGCGCCCACTCGAGGCGATCGGCGCGATTGCCGCCATTGCCACTGAAATAGACCAGGGTGAGCGGCCTGTCTCCCGGCCAGTACCAACTCAGCAACCGCTTGCCGTCCTCTGTCTCCAGCTCGACCTCCTGGAGTCCCCGGAATGCTTGTTCCTGCGGCAGGGGCACCGGGTCGGCGTTGGGGAAGTACTGGAGTTTCCGTTGGAACAGGTAGACGCTTCCGACCAGGACCACGTAGACCACCAACAGGCCCTTCAGCAGCGGCCAGAGGAAGGAGAGGTCGGGTTGGGAGTTCGCCATCAGTTCTTTCCGGTCCGGGAGGAGTCCGCCGTCTCCAGATCGGACAGGTCCATCTTCAGGGTGTGGACCAGGAAGCCCCATTGATCGGCCACTTCCTCGATGACCTTGCTGATGGGCTTGCCGGCTCCGTGGCCCGCCTGGGTCTCGATGCGGATGAGCACCGGTGCGTCTCCCGCCTGGGCGTCCTGCAGGGCAGCCGCGAACTTGTAGCTGTGGGCCGGCACCACCCGGTCGTCGTGGTCGGCGGTGGTGATGAGGGTGGGCGGATAGCGGGCGCCGGATCGAAGGTTGTGAAGCGGGGAATATGCCAGCAGCGCCTTGAACTGATCGGGATCATCCGAGGAGCCGTAATCCGATACCCAGGCCCATCCGATGGTGAATTTCTGGAAACGCAGCATGTCCAGAACCCCGACTCCCGGCAGGGCCGCACCGAACAGTTCCGGCCGCTGGGTCATGACGGCTCCCACCAGCAGTCCTCCATTGCTGCGGCCGCCGATGGCCAATTGGGAAGGACGGGTGTATTCGTGCCGGATCAGCCATTCGGCGGCCGCAATGAAGTCATCGAAAACGTTCTGTTTGTTTTCCTTGGTCCCGGCCTGGTGCCACTCTTCTCCGTACTCGCCTCCTCCCCGCAGGTTGGGGATCGCCAACAGTCCCCCCATTTCCATCCAGACCAGGTTGGAGACGGAGAAGCGAGGCGTCAGGGAGATGTTGAATCCCCCGTAGCCGTACAGGTAGGTCGGGTGGGTCCGCTCCCTTGAAAGACCCTTGCGGTGAGTCAGAAACATCGGGATTCGGGTCCCGTCCTTGCTTCGATAGAAGACCTGCCGGGTCTCATAGGCTCCGGCGTCGAAGTCGACGCTCGGCTCCCGGAAGAGCTGCCGCTTACCCGATTCGAGGTTCTGGTGGAAAATAGTCAGGGGAGTGGTGAATCCGGCAAAACCGAAAAAGGTTTCCGAGTCGTCTTTCTTGCCGTCGAAGCCGGTGACCGTGCCGAGGCCGGGAAGGTCAATGGTGCCGGCAGGCTGTCCCTCGAGTCCAAAGAGCCGCACCAGGGAGTAGGCGTCCTTGAGGTAGGTGGCAATGAACCGATGGTTGACCAGGTTCACCTGTTCCAGAGTCTCGGCCATCTCGGGAATGACTTCCCGCCGGTTTGACCGGGCCGGCCTTCGGATATCCACCGCAATCACCCGCCCGCGTGGGGCCTCCAGGTCGGTTCGGAACCAGAAGAGAGGGCCGTCGTTGCCGATGAAGCGGTAGGAAGCGTCGAAATCGTCCAGCAGGGGAACGACCTTCGAGGCCGCGTCCTCAAGGGACCGGATGTAAACACGATTTCGCCTGTCGGTTCCCTTCCAGACGTGAATGACCAGGTACTTCCCGTCTTCGGTGACCCGGGGACTGAAGCCCCATTCCTTCCGGTCGGGACGCTCATACACCAGCACATCCTCGGACTGGGGCCTGCCGATCCGATGGTAGTAGAGTTTCTGATTGTAGTGGGTGTCGGCCGGGCCGGGAGTTCCCTTGGGTTCGTCGTAGCGGCTGTAGTAGAATCCCCGATTGTCGCGGCCCCATGAGGCTCCGGAAAACTTGATCCAACGCAGTTTCTCTTTCAAGTCCTTGCCTGTCGAGACCTCTCGAATCTTCCATTCCATCCAATCCGAACCGGAGGTTGAGAGACCGTAGGCCATGAAACGGCCATCAGGACTGATGGAGTAGTTGGCCAGGGCGATGGTCCCCTGATCGGAAAGCCGGTTGGGGTCCAGCAGCACCCGCGGCTTTCCGGTCAGGCCGGCCACCGTGTAGAGCACGCTTTGGTTCTGCAGACCGTCGTTTTTTCGGTAGAAGTAGCGGCCGCCTTCCTTGCGAGGCACGCTGTAGCGTTCGTAGTTCCACAGCCGCTCCAGCTTTCTCCTGATTGGCGCCCGCTGGGAAATCTTGCCGAGGTATCGGAAAGTCAGCGAATTCTGGGCCTCAATCCAGGAACGGGTCTCTTCCGAATCGGGAATTTCAAGCCAGCGATAGGGGTCCGGGACATCGATGCCGTGGTAACGGTCGACCTGGTCGGCTTTTCTGGCCTTGGGGTAGGCAAGGGAACGATCTTCGGGCGAGGCGCCCAAGGCATGGATCGGCGGCTGCGTGATCGTCGCCGCCAACCATCCCAGGGACAGTGACGCCATCAAGACAACCAGGAGGGCAAGCAAGCGTTTCATGGGAATTCCGATTTTGGGAAACGGCGCGGTCCGTTTCGTTGCTTCGGGTTCAGGCTTGCGGACAGGGTTCCCGCGCCTTCGACTAAAATACAACAGGGTCGGTTAGAGGGCAATGGCCGCTCAAATCCCTGAAGTGGAGAGTGGAGAGTGAAGAGTGGTCAGCCGAGGGCTTCGGGAGCGGGCAAATGCCTGATGAACTGACCGAGCTTTTGGGAAGGACGGCGCCGACACCAACAAGACGCTTTGCGTGTCGATTAAATAACTATCCACTAACCACTGGCCACTATTCACTTTTTACCTAGGCGCGCCGCCGTCCCATACCACGAGGCGGCTCATACGGGGCGAAACAGGGGTATTCCAGACAAGTGTCATCCGTGATTCTGGCTGTCGACAACCTGTGCAAGAGATACGGAGACCTTGTCGCCGTCGATCGGGTCAGCTTTTCGGTCCGACGCCAGGAAATCTTCGGCATTCTCGGTCCCAACGGCGCCGGAAAGACCTCCACTCTGGAAATGATTGAAACGCTGAGGCCCATCGATTCCGGAACTGTCACTCTGGATGGGCTGGACGTCGGCAGGCACCCCCGGCAGGTTCAGCAGCGGATTGGCGTTCAGCTCCAGACGACTTCCTTTTTCGAGAAGCTCAATCTGAGGGAACTGCTGCTGTTGTTGGGAGAACTCTACGGCCGGTCGGTCGATCCCGTGCAACTGTTGAGCGAGGTGGATCTGCAGGATCGCGCCAAGGCTCAGGTGGAGCAGTTGTCGGGGGGACAACAGCATCGGTTTTCCGTAGCCGCGGCCCTGGTGAACGATCCGCTGCTGGTATTTCTGGACGAGCCCACCACCGGACTGGACCCTCAGGCTCGACGACACCTCTGGGGAGTCATCCGCAGAATCCGCTCCGAGGGGAAAACGGTGGTCCTGACGACCCATTACATGGAAGAGGCCGAGGAGTTGTGCGATCGAGTGGCCATCATGGACCGGGGCAGGATCGTTGCCGACGCCCCTCCCCCAAAGCTGATCGGCGATCTCCTGGCATCCGGATTCAAGAAGGAAAGAGTGGAACGGCTGGCCAACCTGGAAGACGTCTTTCTCCACCTCACCGGCCACGCCTTGCAAGAGGAATAACCCAATATGCGGCTTCGATGGAAATTGACGGTGGCCTCTCTGAAGATGTTCACCCGACAGAAGGAAGCCATCATCTGGACCATGTTGCTGCCGCTCTTCATGGTGTTCCTGTTCGGATTCGTCAGTTTCGAGGGTTTGGGGAAAATTCGGATCGGAGTGGCAGGCGGGGAGGATGAGCCGGCCGGGCAGCTCGCCGGGCAGCTCGGGGAGGTCCGGACGGTTCAGGTCACCCGCGGGTCCGAGAGCTCCGAACTGGAACAGCTCACGGCCGGCAAGCGCCACCTGGTTCTTGTCCTTCCCGAGCAATTCCATGCCGCCAGCGGGAAGGAACTGAGGGTTCTGGTCAATGACGGCACGCCGGAGGAAACCCAGTTGGGGCTGCTCATCCTGCGCAAGGTGCTGGACGATGAGACTTTCAGGATGCATACGGCGCCCGGTCGAGTCCCAATGACCCTTCAATCGGTCGCCAGTCGCCGCTCCAGCTATATCGACTTCCTGCTTCCCGGGGTGCTGTCCCTGGCCATCATGCAGAGTGGCATTTTCGGGGTGGCCTTCGGATTCGTTGCGCTCAGAAAACGGGGGGTCCTTCGCCGACTGTCGGTGACTCCCATGAGACCCCAGGACTTCATCGCGGCCCAGGTGGCCATGCGGCTGATGGTCTTGCTGACCCAGATCGTTGTCCTGGTAGGGGTGGGGATTGTCTTCTTCGACCTGCAGTTCCTGGGAAGTCTGCTGGATCTTTTCGCCATGGGTCTGTTGGGCGGAGCCGTGTTCCTGGCCATCGGCTTCTTCCTGGCCGGGATCGCCAGGACGGAAGATCAGGTCGTCCCCCTGGCCAACGTGGTTTCGCTTCCCATGATGCTCCTCTCGGGGGTTTTCTTCAGCCGCTCCAATCTGCCGGAGCCGGTTCGGCTGGTCACCGAATTCTTCCCCCTGACCTACCTGGCCGACGGCATGCGAAGCATTGTGCTGGAAGGTTCGACTCTTCCCGCTCTCTGGCTCCAGTTGGCCGGTCTGGCACTGTGGAGCATCGTCTCGGTCTGGGCGGCGGTGAAGGTTTTTCGCTGGGAATAGCCCCGTCTCCCCAAGCCGAGGCCGCAGTTTCCCCTTCATGGAATTATTTTTCCTCCTTCTTGCCGGCGTGGTTCTCCTCAAGGGCTTGCTCGGCGCACTGCACAGCCTGAGCTACCAGCGCTATCTCAACCGCCAGTTGTCACGAACACCCCCCGTCTGGACGCCTCCGGCTTCCGTGATCGTTCCCTGCAAGGGGACCGATTTCGAGTTGCAGGAGAACATGGAAGCCATCCTGGACCAGGAATTTGAAGACTGCGAGGTCATCTTCGTGACCTCCACCGAGTCCGATCCCTCGCTGGCGGACCTGCGCCGGGCGGCCCGGAAATTTCCCGGCCGGCGGGTCAAGTTCGTGGTGTCCGGGCTCTCGGACCAGCGGGGAGAGAAGGTACACAGCCTCCTGAGGGCGCTGGACCAGGTGGATCCGGGTTCGGAGGTTCTGGTTTTCGCAGACTCGGACGGAAGGCCGCACCGCCATTGGCTGCGGGACCTCCTGGCGCCCTTGGGGGACCCGCAAGTGGGAGCCTCCACCGGATACCGGTGGTTCTTCCCGCGCAGGGGAAACCTGGCCAGCCTCTTGCGGGCCACCTGGAACAGCTCCATAGCCACATTGTTGGGGGAGCACCGTCACAACTTCGCCTGGGGAGGCTCGATGGCCATCCGGCGGTCGACCTTTGCGGCAATCGACGTCCCGGCTTATTGGCGACAGTCCATCAGTGACGACTATTCCCTCACGGAGGCGGTGAATGCGGCGGGCCTGCGGGTCCACTTTCAACCTCGGTGTCTGGTGGCCTCCCATGGGGACTGCACCTGGAGAGAGCTGCTGGAATGGTCCACACGGCAAATCATCATTACCAAGGTTTACTCGCCGGGCCGCTGGAGGCTGGCGCTGCTCTCGGAGTGGCCCTTCGTGCTGTTCTGGTGGTGGACGCTGGGTGAGCTGCTGGCCTCGGCCCTGGGGTTGGGGGGAGCGATCGAGATCCGCTGGTTGCAGGGCGCCCCGCTGCTGCTCTTGTTGGGGATGGTCTGGTTTCTGGGCGCCGTTCGCGGTCTGTTCCGCTGGAGAATGATTTGCCGGATCCGCCCCGAGCAGCGGGAGAGGCTCAAGCGGGACTTTTGGGGATACCTGTTTCTGGGGCCGCTGGCGGCGACGCTGACCGCCTGCAATCTTGCAGTCTCCCTGTTTACCTCCTCCATCGTGTGGCGCCGGGTGCGCTACCGGTTGGTGTCCAGCCGCGAGGTGCGGGTGGTTCGGGACAATTGATCGGCCGCCAGGTGCAGTTGGCCGCAAGCGGCAAAGATTTCCATTCCTCTCGGTTTCCGGACATAGGCCGGCAGGCTCTTGCCGGCGAGGATCTCCCGAAAGCGTTTGACCCGATCGGGGGGCGAGGGTTTCAATCCGTTGGCATTGCCGGGGTTCAGTGGAAGCAGGTTGACCTTCGAGCGGAGGGGGGCCAGCAGTTTGACCAGCCGCCGGGCATCGTCGTCGCTGTCATTGACTCCGTCCATGAGGACATACTCGAAGGTCACCCGCTGGTTTCCTTTCAGAGGATAATCGGCGCAGGCCTGCAGGACAGCCTCAATGGGATACCTTCGGTTGACGGGCATCAGCCGGTCACGAACCTCATCGGTGGTGGCGGAAAGCGAGATGGCCAGGTTGGGTACTACGGGTGCCCGGGCCAGTTTCCTCAACTGGGGCACCAGCCCCACCGTCGACAGTGTGATCCTGCGTGGAGAAAGAGCCAGTCCTCCGGGATCGGCCAGGATGATCAGGGACTTGAGGACACTGTCGAGATTGAGAAGGGGCTCGCCCATTCCCATCAGCACCAGGTTGGTGAGTGCGGGTCGGCTGCCATCTCCCGTTGAACCCATTGCAAGGTCTTTGTCACCAAGCACGTAGAGGATCTGCCCCAGGATCTCCCCCGGGTCGAGGTTGCGCCTGAACCCCAACATGGCCGTCAAGCAGAAGCGGCAATCCAGAGGACAGCCCGCCTGAGTTGAAATACACAGGGTGTTGCGCTTTCGCTCAGGGATCAGGACGCACTCGATCTTCTCCCCGTCCGTCAGCTCAAGCAGGTATTTCTCGGTGCCGTCGGCCGCCAACTGACGCCTATGCAGCCGGGGCAGTGTAATGGTGCAGCTTGCAAGCTTCCGCCGGAGGGACCTGGAGAATTCGGTCATCGATCCCGGATCCAGTTGCCTTCGGCGGTATAGGGCCTGGTAGAGCTGGCGTCCGCGATAGGGTTTCTCGCCCCAATCGACCATCAGGGCAGCCAGTTCGTCTTCGGTCAGCCCCAAGAGCTCGCCCCTGGAAGCAGCCATTGCGGGAAGTCTCCTGTTTTCAATCGGTTCAAACCGGAACGGGGATGATAACAGAGGGATTGGAGATTGCGCAATCGGCTCCGGAGCAGGGGAGTCGCTATTGGTTGCCGGTGGTGTTCGGTGCTATATTTCCGGCTTGACTCAACGACCCGGTCCACGGCGTGAAGCGTCCGAGAGTTTTGGCGCGGAAGGGCGGAAGGCCCGCCCTCATGCAGGGCCTGTTGCGTCGGAGGTGTGATGGGCGCAAACCTGCGTTTCCGGCGACTGCGGCTAAGGAATTGGCGAAACTTCACCGGCATCGAGGTGTCCATCCCGGACCGTCTGTGTCTGATCGGCCCCAATGCGTCGGGAAAATCCAACTTTCTGGATGCCTTCCGCTTCCTGCGGGACCTGGCTGCTCCGGGTGGCGGCTTTCAGCAGGCCGTGGCTCGGCGGGGCGGGGTGAGCGCCATTCGCTGCCTGGCGGCCCGCAGGCAGTCCGTGGTCGAGATCGGGGTTGAATTGATCGAGGAAAAGGCAGGGATTCAGTGGAACTACGAGCTGGGTTTGCACCACGACCGACAAAGGCGGCCCCTGATTGGCAGGGAGCGGGTCTTGCGCGATTGCGTGGAGCTGATCAAGCGTCCCGATGATCAGGATTACGCCGATCCCGAACGTCTCACCCAGACCAGCCTGGAACAGGTGAACGCCAACCGGGACTTTCGCGAGTTGTCCGCCTTCTTGGCCTCCATTCGCTACCTGCACATCGCCCCCCAACTTCGCCGTGACCCTGACCGTTCGGGGGGAGGCGCTAACAATCCCCTTGGGGGCGACTTCCTGGAGCAGGTCGCCGGGGTCCGGGAACGCACCCGAAATGCGCGGCTCCGGCAGATCGGGAAGGCGCTTCAGATGGCGGTGCCGCAACTGGAGGCCATCGACCTGTGGCGCGATTCCCGGGGGACACCCCATCTTCGCGGTAAATACCGTCACTGGCGCCCCCAGGGCGCCTGGCAAACGGAAGAGCAGTTCTCCGGCGGCACTCTGAGGCTGATCGGCCTCTTCTGGTCGGCCATGGAGAAAGAGGGACCATTGTTGCTCGAGGAACCGGAAGTCTCGCTCCATCCCGGCATGGTCCGGGCACTGCCGAAGATGCTGGCCCGGGTCCAGCGCCGCACCGGAAGGCAGACCCTGCTGAGCACCCATTCTCCGGAGCTGTTGCGAGACAAGAGAAGTGCAATCCAGCAGACGCTGGTCATCATTCCGGGAGTGGAGGGCGCCCGGACGATTCCCCTGGAATCGAACGCGAAAGCCCGCGAACTGCTGGAAAGCGGCTTTTCCCATGCCGAAGACCTGACCTCCGCCGGCCCGGAGCAGTCTGGCCAGCGTCCCCTGTTCGGGGAGGGGTGAATGCACACTTTGCGACCAGGGGCCCGATCAGAAATGCCGGCCGGCTTTTGAAGGCCCGAACGGGGGCAGGCATCGCCTGGGCCGGACTGAAGGGATGTCGGAATAATACACTGATTCTAAATAGGTTATCCTACAGAGTCAGAATGGAAACCTGCCGCAGTTTTCCGTTGAAAACCCGCCAGGGTTGTGTTAGCTTTTCAACTTAAGCGATCACCCGCGCGGCGCGACCCATTTTCCCACTGCCGCAGCCACATTCGAGTCTTCCGGAACAATCCAGTTCGCACCCTCGGGACACGGACTCCATGGAGAATGTCAATAAGGACGTGTTGGACAATGGGCTCACCGTTCTGACCGAGCGCATGCCTCATGTCCGTTCCGTTTCCCTGGGAGTCTGGGTAAAGACCGGCTCTCGCAGCGAAACCTCCGATCTGAACGGTGTGGCCCATTTCGTGGAGCACCTGCTGTTCAAGGGCACCCGGCGGCGCACGGCCGAAGCAATCGCCAAGGAGGTGGACTCGATCGGCGGCCACCTGGATGCCTTCACGGGAAAGGAAACCACCTGTTACAGCGCCAAGGTGCTGGATGACCACCTTCCCCTGGCATTCGACATTCTTGCGGATCTCGTCCTCAACCCGCGGTTCGATCCCGATGAGATGGAGCGGGAACGCTGCGTCGTTCTGGAGGAGATCAAGATGGAGGAAGACAGTCCGGACGACCTGGTTTGCGAGATCTTCACCCAGAACTTCTGGAGGGACCAACCGCTGGGACGGCCGATCCTGGGAACCAGCCGGACCGTCAGCGGCCTGGACCGGGACCGGGTGGCGGGTTTTTTTCGTGAGCACTACACTCCGGATCAACTGGTGGTCTCGGCCGCGGGCCACCTGGACCACCGCAACATCCTGGACCTGGCCCTGCAGCATTTCGGCCACCTGGAAGGCCGGTCGAACGGGCGCGCCCCGGCCCCGGCCAAGCCTTGCAATCCCATCTCGTTGCGCACCAAGAAAGAGCTGGAACAGGCCCACATCTGCATGGGGGTGCCCGGCTGCGCCCTCACCGACCGCGACCGCTTCGCGTTCTACCTGTTGAGCACCATCCTGGGAGCCGGAATGAGTTCGCGTCTCTTTCAGAACATCAGGGAGAAACAGGGTCTGGCCTATGCCGTCTACTCGGGATTGAGTTCGTTCCGGGATACCGGCTGTCTATCGGTTTTCGCGGGAACCTCCCTCGAGAACGCCGGCAGGGTGGTCGGTTCCATCGTGCGCGAGTTTCGCGACCTCAAGGAACATCGAGTCCAGGATGAGGAACTCCGGCGCGCCAAGGATCACCTGAAGGGGAGCCTGCTGCTGAGCCTGGAATCCAGTTCCAGCCGCATGTCCAACCTGGCGCGGCAGGAACTCTATTTCGGGGACTACACGCCTCCGCAGCAGACGATTCTGGAAATCGATCGAGTGTCCGCTGATGAGGTTCAGGGGCTGGCTTGTTCGGTTTTCGACACTCGCCAGGTGGCGCTCACCGTGCTGGGCAACCTGGAGGGAGTCCGATTCAGCCGCGCCGACCTGGATTGCGGATGAACGGGAGGTCCAGGCACGGTCAGGAAGCTCATTGATTTTCCACTGGTGAGGCCGGGCGGGGCAACAGTGGCGGTTACGGTATCAGTTCTGGGCAGCGGGAGTTCCGGCAACTGTACCTTTATTGCCACCGGAAGAGTCAAGGTGCTCCTGGATGCGGGCTTCAGTCGGGCTCAGACGGCCAGGAGGCTGCTGGCCATTGGAGAACGGCTGGAAGACATCGATGCCCTGGTCATTTCCCACGAGCACAGCGACCACGTCAAGGGCCTGGCGGGGCTCCTGAAGACCTGTGATATTCTCACCTTCGTCGGAGATGCGACCTACGAGGCGCTCTCGCTGAAGCCGGTGCTGAAACGGAGGGAATGCCTCCGCTCGGGAGAGTCGTTTCAAATTGGCGACTTGAAGATTTCCCCGTTTTCCGTTCCCCACGATGCTGCCGATCCCCTGGCCTTCAACCTGGAAGCCGAGGGAGTCAAGATCTCTCATGTGATGGATCTGGGTGTCCTCACCGGTTTGGTGCGTCAACGCATGGCAGGGAGCGACGTGCTGGTCCTGGAGTCCAACCATGACCTGGAAATGCTGCGCCTCAGCCCCTATCCCTGGGCGGTGAAGCAACGGATCATGAGTCGCCATGGCCATCTTTCCAACGAGAGCGTCGGGAAATTCTTCGAGGAAGACTTTGACGGAAAGGCCGCCTATATCCTGCTGGCTCACCTGAGCGAGAACAACAACCATCCCGATATCGCGCGCATGGTCGCCGGTAAAGCCTTGGGGAAAAAGGGCTTTGACCCGAAAAACCTGCTCTTGGCATCCCGCTCCGGTCCGAGCAGGGTCATCCGCATTTAGCCCGCTTTTCAGGAGGAATTCCCACCGTGATCGAACGTTATACCCGGCCCCGCATGGGGCAGATCTGGTCTCCGGAGAACAAGTTTCGGAAGTGGCTGGAAGTGGAGCTGGCCTGCACGGATGTCCTGGCCGAGCGGGGTGTCGTCCCCCGGGATGCGGCTCGGGTCATTCGGGAAAAGGCCGACTTCGACGTGGACCGGATCGATGAGATCGAACGCGAGGTCAAGCATGACGTGGTCGCCTTCACCACCTCGGTGGCCGAGCATGTGGGGCCGGAGTCCCGCTACGTTCACTATGGTCTGACCTCCTCCGACGTGGTGGATACGGCCCTGGCGCTGCAACTCAAGGAAGCGTCGGAAATTCTGGTCGAGGGGCTGGACCGGTTCGTTAAGGTGCTGGAGAAGCGGGCCCACGAGTTCAAGAGAACGGTCATGGTGGGACGGACTCACGGGATTCATGCGGAACCCACCACGCTGGGCCTCAAGCTGGCCGTGTGGTACGAAGAAGCTCGCCGCAACCGGAGGCGGCTGCGGGACGCGGCCGAATGCGTGCGAGTGGGGAAGTTGTCGGGAGCCGTCGGGACCTTTGCCCACCTCGATCCCACCGTGGAGGAATCGGTTTGCCGCATCCTGGGACTGCAACCCGACCCGGTCTCGACCCAGATCGTGCAACGTGACCGCCATGCCGAGTTCCTGTCGGCGCTGGCCCTGATCGCCGCCAGCCTGGAGAAGATCGCCACCGAGGTCCGGGGGCTGCAGCGCACCGAGGTCCGGGAGGTGGAAGAGTACTTCTCGGCCGGGCAGAAGGGTTCTTCGGCAATGCCGCACAAGAGGAATCCCGTGACCTGCGAACAGATCTCCGGCCTGGCCCGGGTGGTTCGCTCCAACCTGCTGGCCGGCCTGGAAAACATCACGCTGTGGCACGAGCGGGATATTTCCCACTCCTCGGTGGAGCGCGTGATTCTGCCGGACTCAACCATTCTGGTCGACTACCTGTTGGCCAAGTCCACCCGGCTGCTGGAAAGGCTGCTGGTCTACCCGGACAGGATGGTGGAGAACCTGAACTTGATGAAGGGACTGGTCTTTTCCGGACAGATTCTCCTCGACCTGACTCGAAAAGGGGTCAGCCGGGAGAAGGCCTACCGGTGGGTGCAGCGAAACGCCATGCGCGTGTGGTCGGAGGGGACGGAATTCAAGAGCCTGGTGCTTCAGGACGAGGAAATCCTGAAGTACCTGTCCCGATCCGAGATCGAAACCAGCTTCGATCTGGACCACCAGTTGCGCCATGTGGACGCCGTTTTCGAGCGGGTTTTCGGCGGGTAAGAAAGGATCCCGGTGAGATATGCGGGCTAGAGTTTACGTCAGCCTCAAAAAGAGCGTTCTGGACCCCCAGGGCAAGACCATTCATCACAGTCTGCAGAACATCGGCTTTCGGCAGATCACCGAGGTGCGCCAGGGGAAGTTTTTCGAAATCGACTTTGCCTCCGATCTGACCCGGGAAGAAGTTCAGGCCGAGGTCGAAAAGATAGCCAGGGACGTATTGACCAACCCGGTGATCGAGGAATTCAGCTACCGGATCGAGTGATTGCGTCCCGAATGGGGGAACGGCCAGCAGGAAAGGGTTCTGCCTTCCGGCCGGTTTCCAGGAGACGGTTCGAGATGAAATTCGGCGTGCTGATGTTTCCGGGCAGCAATTGCGAGCACGATGCCTATCACGCCATTCGCAAGGTGATGGGACAGCCGGCGGAGTTTATCTGGCACCAGTCGACCGACCTCAAGGACTGCCAGGCCATCATCGTTCCCGGAGGATTCTCCTACGGGGACTATCTGCGCACCGGGGCCATTGCCCGGTTTTCGCCGGTGATGGGAGCGGTGCGGCAGTTCGCCGACCGGGGCGGACTGGTCCTGGGCATATGCAACGGTTTCCAGATACTGCTGGAATCGGGGTTGCTGCCGGGAGCCATGCTGAGGAACCGCGGGCTGAAGTATGTGTGCCGGCAGGTCTCGATTCGGGTGGAGAACGCCCGGATTCCCTTTACCGGTCTGGCCAGGGAAGGCGATGTCTGGAACATTCCCATCGGACATATGGAGGGCAACTACGCGCTTGACGCCGACGCGTTCCGGAAGCTGGAGCGCAACCGGCAGGTGGTTTTTCGCTACTGTACCCCGGACGGTGAGATTACCGCCGCCGCCAACCCCAATGGATCGGTAGCCAATGTGGCCGGGATCTGCAACTCCAGTGGCAACGTTTTGGGAATGATGCCCCACCCGGAAAGAGCCAGCGAGCCGTTGCTGGGCAGCGAGGACGGGGTGCGCCTCTTTCGGTCGATGATCCAGTCCCGATCCCAGGTCTGAAATGCAAGACAATCCGTCGATTACGGCCGAAGTGCTGGAACAGCACAACCTGACCCGTGCCGAATACGATCGCATCCTGTCGATCCTGGAGCGCTCCCCCAACCTGACGGAACTTGGGATCTTCAGCGTCATGTGGAGCGAACACTGCAGTTACAAGAGTTCCAGGCTCCACCTGAAGCGGTTGCCCACCCAAGGCCCCCAGGTGCTGCAGGGACCCGGCGAGAACGCCGGGATCGTCGATATCGGCGACGGCTACGCGGTGGCCTTCAAGATCGAGTCCCACAACCATCCCAGCTTCGTGGAGCCCTATCAGGGAGCGGCCACCGGGGTCGGAGGGATCTTGCGCGATATCTTTACCATGGGCGCCCGTCCCGTCGCTGCCATGAACTCCCTGCGCTTCGGGCCGCCCGACCAGCCCCGGAACCGGCGCATCATGGAGGGGGTGGTGGCCGGGATCGCCGGATACGGCAACTGTTTCGGGGTTCCGACCGTGGGCGGAGAGGTGGTGGTCGAG
>VXMN01000064.1 GCA_009841055.1 Acidobacteriota bacterium | reverse complement strand
TTTTCGCTTTTCACGAATCACGGCTTTTTCAGAACCGCACGCTGAGCCCCGCCTGCGCCCGCCGGGTGTCGCCGAGCCCGCTGCGGAGCGCACCGTCGAAGTTGAAGAGGAGCGACCCGACGGCGGGGTCGACGAAGTTGTCGGCGTTGGTCAGGTTGAAGATCTCGAAGATCGGCTCGATGGCGGTGGCGCCCAGCGCGAAACGCCGCGACACCCGCATGTCCCAGGAAAACAACCCATTCTGTCGGCGTAGCGTGTTGCGAGTGAGGATCGAACCACCGGCGCAGATCCGGTCCGCCGGCTGGACGGCCCGCTCGCCCCGGTTGGCGCACTGCTCGGAGACCGGCGACGCTGACAGGTACCGCACGACCTGGTTCAACTGGACCCTCGCCGGGAGGGCGGCTAGCATGTACCCGCTCACCTGATGGCGCCGGTCGCGATCCGACCAGCCGTACTCGGGAGCCAGGTTGGCTGCGTGGGCGTATCTGAGCGTGAACGGATCGCGCTCGTTGTCGTCGTCGGAGCGATCGAACGCCAGCGTGTAGTGGGTCTCGAAGGTGATCGGCCGGCCGCCGAGGCCGCTGCGCCCGCGCAGCCCCGCGGTGAACGCGTGATAGCGGGAACGGGCGCTGCTCTCGGTGACGGTCAGCGTGTTGATGCCGCCTCCGGACGGGTGCGTCCCGATCCCGAACGGCGCCCCCAGGACTGCGTCGTTGCGGTTGAAGAAGCGGAAAAGGTGGTCTGTGCGCGCGTGGATGTATCCGATGCTGGCCGCAACCCCGCGCCCCAGGTTCTGCTCGATGCCGCTGCTGAACGACCAGGTCCGCGGCAGTTCCAGGTCGCGGTCCGCCACCTGGATGTCCGGCAGGAACGGCGGCGCCCCCGAAGTGTCGATCTGCTCGTCGATGGCGGGGACCGGACCAAGCCCCCGCGCGCTGCTGCTGCGGAAGAGTGTCTGCTGGAACGCGCCGTTGGTCGTCCGGTGCTGGGCGAAGACGAGCATCGGGATGCGGGCGACGTACGATCCGGCGTTGGCGCGCATCACGGTGCGGCCGTTGCCGCCCAGGTCCCACGCCAGCCCGAAGCGGGGCTGCAGGTTGTCCAGGTCATCCGGAATCCGGCCGTCGGACGGAAACAGCGGATCGTCCAGGTACGGAGCGAAGAAGGTTTCGGACGGCTCGATGAAGACGTCCGGGTGCCAGGTGCTGTCCCAGCGCAGCCCGATGTCCAGGGTGACCCGTTCGTGGGGATGCCACGTGTCCTGAACGAACACGCCCAACTCGTGCATCGGGAACTCCTGGCTTCCGAGTTGCTCCGCGGGGACGCCGGGGCCGGTCGCCGACTGCAGGTAGAGCAGGACCGGACCGGTGATGGCGGACCCGGGCGGACAGGCCCCGTGCAGGCTGGTCGATCCGTCCGAGCAGGTGACGTAGCGGTCGCCGTGCGTGACGAAACCGATGAAGCCCTCGACCGAATCGAACACGTAGCGGCTGTTCGCCAACCCGATGAACTGCTGCCCGACGCGGGTCCGGTTGTACTCCACTCCGGCCTTGAAGAGGTGTGCGCCCGTGGCGAACGAGACGTTGTCTGCTACCTGAAACCGCGTGTCGAACGCCGGATCGATTGGAAGAAAGAACGGCAGCCCGATGCGGAAGCCGTCGGCGAAGTCCATGCCGATGTCGGGAAACGGCCGGCCGCCCAGCTCGGCGAATTGGGGCGGACCGGGCAGCCGCGCGCCGGGGAGCAGCGGTCCCTGGTACCAGCGCGGCCGGTCCTCGCGCGCCATCTGCACGCGCAGCTCGTTCGAGAAGGCGTCGGTCAGTAGCGAGCGGAGACTGGCGTTGACCGCGTGCGAACGGTCCCCCTCGATCCCGTTGGCCGATGCGCCCCACGAATCGACGTCGAAGGTGCCGTTCACCTGCTCCGACCAGGTGTAGTTGTACTTGACCGAGGCCTGGTGGCGGCCTCCGAGGTTCAGATCGAGCTTGGCCAGCAGCGAGCGGGCGTCGTCGGTGCGCCGGATGGGACCGAACTCGTCGTCGAACAGGCCCGGCCAGCGCTCTTGCAGAAAGCGCTCCAGACGCTGCAGGTTGGCCGGATTGCGAACGTGGCGGGTCGCCTGCTTGGTTTCGGCAGCCGCCTGCTGGTCGTAGGCCAGGAAGAAGAACGTCCGGTCGCGCACCAGCGGGCCGCCGAGTGTGCCGCCCACCTGATTGCGGTGAAAGTCGGGCCGCCCGCCGCCGCGCGACTCGGGAAAGGGGGCGGCGATCTCGTCCCACTGCCCGAAGTAGTGGGCGGAGCCTGCCAGCCGGTTGGTGCCCGACTTGGTGATCACGTTGACGAAGCCGCCGGCCGAGCGGCCGAACTCGGCGGTAGCGCCCTGATTCACCACCACCAGTTCCTCGATGGCGTCCTGGTTGAAGGTGAAGGCCGGACGCTGTCCGCCGCGCTGTTCGCCGAAGAACGGGTTGTTGAAGTCCGCCCCGTCGACGATGAAGTTGTTGAAGATGCCGCGCTGCCCGCTGATGTTGAGCTCGTCTCCGTCCGACCCCTGCGAGATCGAGGTGCCGGGGGTAAGCAGCGTCAGCTTCACGAAGTTGCGGCCGTTGCTGGGGAGTCCATCGACCACATCCTCCAGAACGCGTTGCGAGCTGGTGACGTCGGCGGTGTCCAGCGTTGGCTCCAACTCGCTGACGACGGTGATGGTCTCCGTCGTCACGATCTTGAGCGCGACGTCCAGGTCGAGCATTTCCCCGACCCGCAGCCTGGCCCCTTCGATGCGCTCGGTGCTGAAGACGTCTGCGGCCGCCTTTACGGTCAGGTCGTAGGTCCCCGGCGGCAGCAGGGTGCGCGCGAACGTCCCGGACGAGGAGGTCTCCACGGTGGTCCGGAAGTCGGTCTCCCGGTGCTGCAGGACAACCGCCACCCCCTCCACCGGATCGCCGAGCGGATCACGGACGGTGCCGCGGATGGTGCCGGTGGTCGTCCCGGCCTGGGCGGCCGCCGGCGGCGCGTTCAAATGGACCAACGTCGCGGCCAGCGACGCCATGGCAATGGTAGAGATGAGGCCGCGGAGGACGCTGAAGGTGCAGGCGTTCGGCATGACTCGATGCAACAAGCAGGATCGTGACAACGGGGCGCTTCGTCGCCGACGGGGGCGCCGATAGGAGCACGGCCGGCTGATAGTATACTGAACCGCGATCGGCCGCAGGGCGGCGCGATTCGTGGCTCCCGGACTCGAGGGTGCGCATGTCCGGCCGACTCGCGTCCCGGGCGTCCTGGAGTCTGGCCGGCAGGAGTTGTGCAGAGCCCCGGGAAAGTTTCTTCAGCCACTTCCGGACCGGGTCACGGTATGATGCCCAGCGCCGGGTGTCAAGCGATGCACGGGACCGACTCGGCACTCGGAACCATCATCCGCCCCTCTGAGAAGGATCAAGCTTAAAGGAGTTGTTGCCAACCGATGTTGCAAGGGCGCTATCTCGATCTCTTCCAGGACCTTTCCCGGGTCATCCCGGGCGAGCGGCTGATCCGGGACGACCTGCGCACCCTGGCCTACGGGACGGACGCCAGCTTCTACCGCCTGATTCCCAAGCTGGTGGTCCGGGTCGACACCGAAGCCGAGGTGGGGGAAGTCCTGAAGCAGTGCCGCGCGCGCCGGCTTCCACTCACCTTCCGCGCGGGAGGGACCAGCCTGTCGGGGCAGTCCCTGAGCGACTCGGTGCTGATGCAGTTGGGCACGGGATGGCGCGGAATCAGGATCGAGGACGAGGGCAGCCTCGTCACCCTGCAGCCCGGCGTGGTCGGCGCCCATGCCAATGCCCGCCTGGCTCCCTACCGGCGCAAGATCGGGCCTGACCCGGCTTCCATCAACGCCGCCATGGTGGGGGGAATCGCAGCCAACAACGCCAGCGGCATGTGTTGCGGCACCTCCCAGAACAGCTACCGGACCCTTGAGGGAATGAGAATCGTCCTTGCCGACGGCACGGTTCTGGACACCCGCTGCGCCGCCAGCAGGGAAAGGTTCCGCCAAACCCGTCCCGACCTGGTGGAACGCATCGGGGAGCTGGCGGAGCGGACGCGGGAGAACGGAGTGCTGGCCGGCCGGATCCGCCGCAAGTTCAAGATGAAGAACACCACCGGCTACAGCCTGAACGCCCTGATCGATTTCGAAGATCCCATCGACGTGATCCAGCACCTGATGATCGGCTCCGAGGGCACCTTGGGCTTCATCTCCGAAATCACCTACCGGACCGTGCCCGACCATCCCCACAAGGCCACCGCCCTGATCCTTTTCCCCGACATCCGGACCGCCTGTGAAGCCACCACCCTGCTGAGGAACTGTCCCGTCTCGGCGGTCGAGATCATGGACCGCGCCGGCCTGCGCTCGGTGGAAGACAAGCCCGGCCTGCCCCTGGACCTGAAGAACCTGGACCCGTCGGTGGCGGCCCTGCTGGTCGAGATTCGGGGGGAAACACCGGAAGAGCTGGACCACCACTTGGGAACCACCATCCGCAGCCTGGCCGGTCTGCCCACGGTGGAGCCGATCGCCTTCACCCGGGACCCTGCCGAGCAGCTCCGCCTCTGGAACATCCGCAAGGGCCTGTTCCCTTCCATCGGGGCCATCCGGGAAATCGGGACCACCGTCATCATCGAGGACGTGGCCTTCCCCATCGACCGGCTGGCCGAAGCCACCCTGCAGCTCCAGCAACTGTTCCGCAAGCACCGCTACTCGGAAGCCATCATCTTCGGGCACGCCCTGGAGGGCAATCTCCACTTCGTCTTCACCCAGGACTTCAACCGGCCTGAAGAAGTCCGCCGCTATCGGGATTTTATCGACGACCTCACTGAACTGGTGGTTCACCAATACGACGGCTCGCTCAAGGCGGAGCACGGCACCGGCCGCAACATGGCCCCCTTCGTGGAGCTGGAGTGGGGAACCGAAGCCTACCGCTTGATGCGGGAGATCAAGGCCATCTTCGATCCCGAAAACCTTCTCAACCCCGGGGTGATCCTCAACAACGATCCCCAGATCCACCTCAAGAACCTCAAACCCCTGCCCAAAGCCCACTCGGTGGTCGACAAGTGCACCGAATGCGGTTTCTGCGAGGTCAACTGCCCCTCCCGGGACCTGACCCTTACCCCTCGCCAACGCATCGCCGTCTGGCGAGAAATCTCCAGGCTTGGATCCATCGGCGACAACCCCGACCGACTGGCCGAGCTGACCGGCCGCTACGCCTACCAGGGCAATGCCACCTGCGCCACCGACGGCCTGTGCGCCATCGCCTGCCCGGTCGGCATCGACACCGGCAAGCTCATCAAGGACCTGAGACGCATTCAGGTTGCCGGTTGGCAGGACCGGGCCGCCACCTTGCTGGCCGACCATTTCGGCCTGACCACCGCTGCGCTCCGGATGCTCCTGACCGCCACCCACCGGTTCCACCGGCTGCTGGGCTCGGGAGGCATGCGGCAAGTCACGGATTGGGCCCGGAAGCTTTCGGGGAACCGGCTGCCCCAGTGGAATCCCTATCTGCCCAGGGCGGCCGAGGTCATTTCCTGCTCGGGAGATGACGGAGAGTTTCCCGTGAAGGCGGTCTACTTCCCCAGTTGTCTCAGCCGGACGCTGGGGGTGGCCGGCGACAGTCGGGTCCAGCCCTCTCAGAACCGCAAGATGGAGTCCCTGATGCGCAAGGCGGGAGTGGAGCCGGTCTATCCGGAAAACCTGGCCGGCCTCTGCTGCGGGATGCCCTTTGCCAGCAAGGGATTCGAGCGGCAGGGAGCCCGCAAGCAGGAGGAGCTGAAGCGGGCTTTAGGGCTGGCTTCCCGCGACGGCCGCTATCCCGTTCTGGTGGATACCAGCCCCTGCCTCTTTCGTCTGAAGGAATCGGCTCTCTTCGAAGCGGGGTTTCCCATCTACGAGCCGGCGGAGTTCATTCTCAGGGTACTGCGACCGGGACTTGCCTTCAGGAAGAGCAACGGCCGGGTGGCCCTGCACAGCCCCTGCAGCTCCCGCAAGATGGGCCTGGACGGCGCGTTGCGCCAGCTTGCCGAGCTCTGCGCCGACGAGGTCATCGTCCCCGACAGCGTGGGCTGCTGCGGGTTCGCCGGCGACCGGGGCTTCAGCCACCCCGAGCTCACCGCCTCCGCCCTCGGCCCCCTGAAGGCCGCCCTGCCCTCAAACTGCTCCAGGGGCTACTCCACCAGCAAGACCTGCGAGATCGGGCTGTCGCTGCACTCCGACATCCCCTATCAGTCGATTGCCTACCTGGTGGATGAATGCACCGAGGGGCGG
>VXMN01000081.1 GCA_009841055.1 Acidobacteriota bacterium | reverse complement strand
AAGTCTCAGCACCACCCGTGAGTTCCAACCCTTCATCGACCGCCGGGCCCTGGAAGTAATCCAGCGCGACGCCGCACAGATGGGGGTTACCCAGTTTCACTACGTGGCCCGGCGGGCCGAGGAAGCCGGCCTGCTCTGCATCCCCCACAGCCCCTGGTCGGGCACGGTGGTGGCCGCCCACCTCCACCTTCTCTCCACCGTGAGCAACGGAGCCATGGTGGAGTATCCCGGCTGGGAGGCCCTGTGCGACCCGTCGAGCTCGGCCTACCGGATCACCAGGATGGCCCACGAAGATATCATCCAGCATCCCCTCAAGCTGAGCGACGGCTACCTCCAGCTTCCCGAAGGCGCGGGCCTGGGATTGGGGAACTACGTCCCGGAAGCGCTCTCGCGGATGGAGCAGCTTGCGGCGCAAGGAGATTGACGTGGCGGAAAAACCCCCTTTCCTGGCGGTGGTCAGTTGGCTCCCCCAGGGCCTGGAAGAGATCGAAAGCTGCGTGGACGGCGTCCGGGTGGTTGCCGGCGAGGACCGCGACTTCCTGATGGAGGCCTTCGCCGAGGCCGAGGTGGCCTTTGTGGGGGCTTTCGACCCCGGGCTGCTGCGGGTGGCCAGGAAACTCCGCTGGGTCCACGCCGGCTCGGGCGGCGTGGAAGGCTACATGTTTCCTCAAATGGTGGAGAGTCCCATCACCCTGACCTGCTCCAAGCCCTGCTTCGATTCGACCGGGGCCGAGTATGCGCTGGGAATGATGCTGGCGTTCAGCCGCCGGCTTCATGTCGATTTGAAGCACAGGCCGGACCGGGAGTGGGAATGGTCGGTTCCGGGGACCCTGCGCTCTCGAGGCCAATGGCCCACCGAGTTGAAGGGCAGGACGGTCGGCATTCTGGGCCTGGGCGTGATGGGATCGGAAATCGCCCGGGTGGCCAAGGCTTTCGGCATGCGCGTGATCGCTATGGCCAGAACGCGGCGAACCGCTCCGCAAACCGTGGACAGGCTGCTGGGCCCGGCTCAAATGGACCAACTGCTGGCAGACTCCGATTTCGTGGTTCTGAGCCTTCCGCTCACTCCCGAGACCAGGGGCGTGATCGGCGAGCGGGAGTTGGGGACGATGAAAGACAGCGCCTGCTTCATCGACGTTTCCGGGAGGCCGGCGCTTTACGACCTAGAAGCCGTTCGCCGGGCTCTGGCGGAAAGGCGCATCGCCGGAGCCGCCCTGCAACTGGAAGTGCCGGCCCCCGATTCGGCGCTGTGGGAAGTGGAAAACCTGCTGATGTCATTCCACCGCGTCGTCACCCGCGAGGAATACCAGCGTTGCGTGGAGCTGTTTTGCGAGAACCTGCGGCGCTACTGCCAGGGACAACCCCTGCTGGGACTGGTGGACAAGTCGGCCGGCTACTAGCCCGCTCGTACCCCGCGCCCCATCCCCGCTACAGCAATCGCTGTTTCTTGAGGAAGTCCCCCAGCTGTTCCATCTCGGCGTCGCTGAGGCTGTAGTAGGGAGGCCTTCTCCAGCGCCCGCAGATGCCGTAGTGCTCGTACATCCCGTGAAACCAGGCGTCAAAGGCTCCCTGCCGCGCCATGATGAACTCGAACAGGGGCAGATCGAATTTCCGGATGATTTCTACGGCCTTGGCCATGTCGTCCGTCTGAATGGCCTTCCAATAGTCGTGGGACACCTCGGGCTTGAAGGTGATGAAGGTTGAAAGGTATCCGTCACAACCGAAGGGATGAAGGTTCAGATGATTCTGCTTCTGCCCGCCGGAAAAGACGGCCCAGTGGTCGTGGACCAGCAGCGCCATCTTCCGGCCGAACTCCCCGCACCAGTCGTCCTTGATGGCCACCACTCCCGGCACCTCGTCCCGCACCCGTTTGAGCGTCTCCAGGCCGAAGGCCTCCCCCCGAGGCACGAAGGTGGCCGTGATGATCATGACCGGCAGCTCGGCTGCAGCGGCCGCATAGTGGTCCACCAGCGTGGAGGTGGTGCAGGATCCGGCCCAGTCGGGCGGCATCACCATCAGGACGCCGGCGCCGGTCTCCCTGGCGTAGCGGGCGAACTCCACCAGCTTGGGGGTTCCCCAGTTCCTTTCGGCCGCCACCACCATGGCCCGGCCTGCCGTCTGGTCACAGACGACCCGGGTCACCTCGGCGATATCGTCATCGGTCAGGAGGGTATAGAGGCTGTCGCCCCAGGTCAGCAGCATGGTGGGGCTGCCGGCCTGGATGGAAAAATCCACATAGCGCCGCAGGCCGGCGTAGTCGACTTGACCGTCCCGCAAAAACGGGGTCCGGATGGAAGCCACCGGACCGGTCAGACTGTTTCGAATCTCCTGCTTGAGAGCATCCATGGTCGTCTCTTTCTTGTTTGGAACACCCCTGTATCGCCCCTTGTGAGCCGCCCCGTCTTATGGGGCTGCCGCCTGCGGGCGGTTCTGCAATGCCTCCAGCCAAAAACCACCTACTCCTTGACAATCAGTCCGAGCAGGGCGCCGGCCACACCTCCCTGCACCACGGTGCCCAGGAACCAGGTCAACGCGATCGTGTGAGTCAGAGGCATCACGGCAAAGCTGCCGTAGCCCATGCCGATTCCGATGGCCACGCCGAAGAGCAGGCCGTATTGAACGGCCCGACCCAGCTCCTTCCGGCAGATCAGGAACTTGTAGATGCCGACGAACACCACCGCTGAAATCAGCGTCACCACGTAGATCAACCCGATCATCATCTCGTCCGGCGGCCGCCAAAGGTCGGCCGTAGCCCCATATTCACCCATGAGGACCAGTTGATGAATGACAATGTCCAGCAAGGACCAGGCCAGGAATACAGCCACGACGGCCAGGATTGTTCTCTTATCCATCTGTTCTCCCTTTCTTTACTCCGAATAAAGCACTGACGACGTGACGCGACCTCCGGCTTCCGGGATGAGTCGATTTGGAACGACCTGAAATCGACCGGGGAAGGTGGGAATTCGCCGGATTTGAGGAACGGCGACAGCCGGCGCCGCTCAGGAAGCAGCCTGTCGCAGCTCTCCCACCGAATCGATCATCCGGCGCACCCGGTCTACGAACCAGGAAGGCGGATGCCTCAACGGCAACCTGGCCGGACCGCAGGGAATTCCCACCAGCGGCATGCAGGCCTTGATAAAGTTGCCTTCCCCCGTAATCCCCTGACCTATCACTTCAGCCAAAGCCCGATTGTACACTTCTTCCGACGCCATATAGAGGTGAGTGGCCTCCTCGTATTGCCTGGCGTGCAGCGCCTGGAGGATTCCGAGGTTGGTCCTGGGTATGAAGTTGGCAGCCTGGGACACGTACCCCCGAGCACCCAGAATGAAGGACGAGGCCACGAAGGCGCCGTGGAAATTGCAGACGATGTTGAACCGGTCCTTGCAGGCGGACAACACCGCCACCAGCTCACTGTCGCTGCTGCTGGACCACTTGAGCCCCACCACGTTCTCCAGTCCGGCCAGTCGCTCCACGAATTTCAGGTCCATGTCGAAGCCGCAGGTCCAGAACGTGTTGTAGGCCGTCAACCCCAGGCTCACGGATTGACTGACGGCGCGGAAGTATTCGAAGGCGTCATCGGCCGTGCTGGCGAAATACCAGGGTGGCTCGACCTGCAATCCGTCCGCCCCGATTCTCTCGGCGTGCCGGGCCAATTCCACCGAAGTTCGAGTGGACTGATGAGAGATTCCGACGAACACGGGCAGGCGGCCGGCCGAAGCGTCGACGGCCGCTTCGGCAACCGCCTTGCGTTCCTCGGTCGACAGATGCATCTGCTCTCCGCCTGCACCCAACGCCACATAGACCGCCGTTCCGGTCCTCAACCCTCCACTGACGAGATAGTCGATACAGGTCCCGATCCTGGGAAGATCCAGCGAATAGTCTTCCTTCATGGGAGTGCAGGCCGCGACAAAAATTCCCTGATACTTCGATTTGCTCTCTTCGCTCTTCGTCATGGTTCCCTGTCTTCCCGGGTCTCGTTCGGCTGGTGAACGAGAATCTTCCCGCGGATGGAAGTCTTCAAACGGGTGAGTATTTCCCGTGGGGTCTGTTGTGGATGGCGGGTCGACGGCCGCCCTGGATCCGCGCCACTTCGGCTTCGACGGCCGCCACCTGGTCCCGGCTGGTGCAGACTTCCAGCTCCAGCCGGCACTGGTAGCTCTCGCCCGGCGGCAGGACGACGACCCGACCCTTTTCCCGCTCGAATCCCTTCAGGTTGGGATAGTTGGTTCCCGGCTCCAGCCCGGTGACGTATCCGTCGGACAGGCCGACCGTATTCTTCCACTGGGTGAAGTGGGGAAGCTCCTTCTTGTTGAATCGAAGCACCACGGCTCGGTCGCCGGAAGCATCCCGCAGGGCCACCAGGGTGCGGCCCGATTCACCGGCCGCCAGGTCGTAGAAGTAAACCTGTTCCACGTACCCGGGGGTGGGTGCGAGGTAGGTATCGATCTCCCCGATCCCCTCCACCGCCCTGGCGTCCCTGGGAGCCGCCTCCAGCACGGCCGCCAGCAGCTTTGAGCCGGCCCCCAGGAAGGGACGGCCGAAGTTGCAGTGGTAGACCAACTCCAGCTCGGAGGGAGTGGTCTTCAGGTTGGTGACGGTGTCCTGGATCGTCAAGCGGTTGGAGCGGGGAGTGGTGCTTACGACGGACCGCAGGCGGAGGCCCGGAAGGAAGAGGGAAGATTCGTCCACCTCCCCCACCACCGAAACCGTGCCGCTTCCGGGATCGGAACGGACCTCCAGGGTGTGGGCCGGCAGGTTGGCGATCTTGCCGTGGAGGGTGAGGTCGACCGAAACCCGGTTTCCGTTGTTGTCGACAATCACGTCTTCGCCGGGGGATCCATTGGAGTCCAGGCCGCACCGCACGATGCATTCGTCGAAACCCTTGAGCCAGCCCAGCCCGCCCCGGTCCCCTTCGTCCACCCACTTGGGATGCACCGGACCCTTGACCGGAGATTCCCAACCCACCGGAATCCCTCGGCAGGAGGCCTTCCACAGCCCCATTCCCCGAGTCGGCAGAATGGAGAAGGAGAGCTCGGAATTGGTGACCTCCACCAGGTCGACGCCGCTTCGCAAGCCCCCCTGCAGCCGGGTCTTGGAGACCGTGCAATCCGGGACCCCCAGGTCCTCGTGTCCCAGAAAGAGCGATTCTTTCCAGACGTTGGCGCCGACATCGGTCAAAATCCAGGATTTCTCCTCCGCCATGGCCCTCCCTCCTCTCGACCGCGATTCGGGTATTCTAATGAAACGCTCGACCGGGCTGTCAACTCATTCCTGCGTCTGGCAAGCGCCGCCCGCGCCCCTCCACGACGGGGAGGATCATTCGAAGAATATTTAATTGAACAGAGACGTTGAAAATACTAGGACTTTACAAAACTAGAGCTATGCGTTGGTTTTAATATTAGTAATGTAGTAGAATATCCTTGATCTAGAATTATTCTACATACCAATGCGGAGGGGAGAAATGAAACTCTTTGCCTCAAGAAGAAAATTTGCGTTGCTTTGCATTGCAGTTGGGCTGCTTGTCTTTGGCGTATCGTACACGCTGTTAGGCCTTCCCCCCCAAAACGTAGTATGTGCCTATTGTGCGCCAGGTTGCACGCAGACTTACGATTCTGCCGAGTGGGAGGACATTCACTGTAGTTGCCCGACCTATGAGACTTGCGTAGACGTACAGACGTGCGACGACTGTTACTACAACGGCGTGATTGTTTGTTACGACCAGGCAAACGATTGTGGAGGATCGTACATTGGCACCTTTACAACCGCATTCGGGTGTTGCGCATGCTAGTTGTCTCTGCCTGTGTATCTTCATGGCCTACGAAATAAAGGAGAATTGCAATGACGACAGTAGTTCAACTCATTGTGGCCATTCTGTTGTCAGCAAGTGTAAGTAGTGCATACGGCCAAGCATCTACAAATCTGGCGCTCCCTTCAAATGCGAAGGCCAATGTTTTGAAAGTCCTTCCCAATCAAAGCGTGCGTGCAGTTTCCAACCGTAACGATTTCCTTTACCTCTTTAACTCCTCAGGGCAACTCACGCGAACCGTAGATCTTAATGAGAACAGACCATCCGGGACCAGGTATGGGGATTTTGATCTCTGGGTAAACGCCCAGGGAGATATTTTTGTGCTGTCCGTCTGGAAGGACCAGGCCTTCAAGTCCGGCGTTTTTGTCTATGACAATCAAGGAAACTTTCAACGGTCTGTGTTGGTGGGTAAGCCGGTTGTTGCTCGGGGCTTCCTTGTTGACGGCAGGGGGGATCTGATTGTGGCGGGGCTGAGATGCGACCGCTATTTTGGT
>VXMN01000010.1 GCA_009841055.1 Acidobacteriota bacterium | reverse complement strand
AACTGCGTCCACCCAGGCCCTGACCGGACCCCCAACGCCAACCACCAGGTCGGCCACTCCATTTGAGACCAGGTGCTCCACCACGAAGGTGAACCGGTACCGTTTCCACGCCCCGGAAACCTCCATGGCTTCACTCTGGGCGTCGGGGCCCGAAAAGGACAGGTATTGACCTTCGGAAGCTGCCGGGTCCGGCTGTCTCCAATCCAGCGGCCGGGTCCACAAGCACAACCTCACCCAGGCCGCCGGCACCTCGCTCCGCACATAAGCCGAGAGAGTGTAGACCTGGCCGCCCCGGACCGGGACCACCGGTGAAGTCAGGTGTCCCAGGAAAGCGTCTCCGATCGGGTCCAGAGTGACCTGGGCGGCGTGGTCGCCCTCCACCGCCTTGGCCGCCACCCTACGGGGCGGCCAGTTCCCGGGCTGTTGGTGGCTGGCGGCCAGGTTGATGGTGAGGGGGTTGAGGATGTCTCCCCAGTTGCCGGGCTGGCGGGGCTCTTCGCCCAAGGGCAGCTCGAAGCTGGCGTTGGGCAGCAGATTACCGGTCCCGACGAGCCCTTGCCCCGAATCGGGAGCGCCGTCCGGGACCGGGACACGACAGGCCAGCGAACCGGCCAACAGGCCGCTCAGTCCCACCATTGCAATCATCGGCCGAATCAAGTGCATTCCGGATCTCCTCACTCCGCCCGCTCTAGGGGCAATACCCAGCTTCATGTGTAAACCATGTTCCCGGTTTGTACCTACCGATAATCCACCTGCAGTTCCAGCTTCTCGACGAACAGGGGGGCGCCGGCTTGAGGCGACCGGCCGGTCACACGCACTCCCACCAGGTTGGTCCCCGCCGCGAACAGATTCGGATCCAGGCCCGGAAACACCAGCCAACCGTCCTCTTCAACCGGTTCCTCCAGCAGCAGGTTGTTGATCCTCACCTCGATCCGTTTCCCGATGTCTTCCGGCGGTGAGGCGTTGTAGAGGTGGTTGATACGCTTGAACAGGGCGATCAGGGCTCGGGGCATTCGGTTCGGCCCCGGTGGATCGGGCTTCACCGAGGTTCTCATTTTCTCGATGTGGGAACCGGCCGCGGCGTCGTGGAGAATGAGTCGTAAACTGATGTCCCGGATGTTTCGGGATTCCCGCCCCAGAGGATCGGCTACCGAAAGCTTCAAGAGGGTGTCGGCCTTCCCCTGGTTGTCCAGCGCGGCCGGTAGTTGGGCCAGCATGTTGGTATTGAGAAAGAAGCGTGGAGTCTCCCATCCGACCGTCCCGGGAGCACCGCTCCCTCCCCCGCCGCGGCGCTGCACCACGAAGGTCTTGTCCTTGCGGCGGAGCATCTCCGGATCGCCGATCTCCCGGTAGAGGCGGCGGTGCACCGGGGCCATCCTGTAATCGTGCAGCAGCGCGCCGATGCGGTCCGCATCCTCCTTCATGGCATAGGTCCAGTTGAAGCAGTAGATCCCGTCCACTCCCTGTTGCCACCAGTTGGCGAACACCCCGCGCAACACCTCGATGGGAGGCCAGTCGTAGCCGTCGGAGGTATGGTGCTCGTCCGAGCCCCCCAGCAGCTTGATGGGGGTTCCGGCCGTAATCCGGCGATAGGCCGCCACGTCGCCCTCGTAGGATCGGCAGCCCAGCGCAATGATGTCGAGCAACTGCCGGCTGGTCCAGGTCTCGATATCGATGCCGTCGATGCGGCAGCCCTCGATGCTGGCCGGCAGCCGGGCAGCCAGCAGGATGGGTCGCCCCCGCCGCTCGGCCGCCTCCAGGGTCAAGGCTCGGACCTTGCTCATGAAGTCCGTGAGATGATGCCGGTACTTCCACTGTTGACCCAGGGGCAGCGTGATCGGACCTCGGGCAAAGTCGATCTCAATCCCGTCGAAATCGTAGTTTTCGACCACCTCGCGCAGAATGCTCAACTTGTAGTCGCGGATCTCCTGGTTGCGAAAGTCCCAGAAAATCTTGCGGTCCGGGGTCCAGGGCCCGGCCAGCAACCACTCCGGGTGGCGCTGCTTCATCGGAATCTCCCGGGTCACCACCAGGTCGTTGTCCGAGCCGTTGACCCGGTAGGAGTAGAAGGCCTCCAGGCCCCGCTCCTTGGTGGCCTCCAGGAAGATCCGCATGATGTCGACGCCCTCCTCCACCCACTTCCGGTAGCCCTCCTGGTCGTAGAGGGGCATCACCTCGCTGGGATAGGGGGACTGGTGGCCTTCGCCCCAGTTCCACCAGATGCTGTCGATCTGGCTCTCCGGATCGTCGGCAAAGGTGAAGCTCAGCTTCACCAAGTCACTGGGAGGGATGTCGGCAAACTTGAGGTCCCCGTGGATCGCGTCGAAATTGACCACCACCCGGCGGCGGCGCTCGATCTGGGCCAGGTGTTGGGGGGAGAGGACGAACCGTTCTCGGTCATCGGGCGCGACTACTTCGCTCGAACAGGCAACCGCCGCACCAAAAAAGGCCGCCAACACCACTGCGGCCAAGGTGCCTCTCGGTCTCGTTCCGGTCTGTGCGTCCATGGGAAGGGCTCCGGGGGATTGACCGCCAGGCCGGCCGAAATTCGTCGGATACGGCCTTGCGGCTAAAGGAAATGGATCGGCCCGCCGGAGTTGGCGCGCCGGAGTCAGTCGGCCGATGAGGGGGAATCGCCCTGCCGCTTGAATCCGTGCTTCTTCAGGAACTCGCGGGTGGCGACATGAATCCTGAGGAGCTCGGCCCGGCTGAACCCACCGTGCCTCCCCCCGGGGACGGTCACGAGCTGGTTGGGGACTCCGGATTCATCCAGTGCCCGGTGCAGTCGGACGGCATGCTCGTAGGGGACCGCCCTGTCGGCATCCCCGTGGATGGTCAGCACCGGCGGCAGTCCCGGCCGGACGTAGCTCAGGGGCGAGACTCGCCTGGCGATTTCATGGCGGTCGCTCTGGCTGCCCAACCAGGTCACGGCGTAGGACTGCCTGTTCTCGCCTTCCAGCAGGTCATCGACATCGGTGATCCCGAACCAGTTCACGATGGCGGCCACCTTGAGCTCCTCCCTGCCCAGACAGCGCCGGTCCAGACTCGAGGAAGTCGGCAGCATCCCGGTAATCAGGGAAAGGTGGCCCCCCGCCGACCTTCCGGTGAGCACGATCTTGTCGGTGTCGAAGTTGTACTTGTCGGCGTTCCGGATGACCCAGCGCAGGGCGCAGCGGCAGTCCTCCACGGCGCCCGGAGCCAGCGAAACCCTGGCCAGGCGGTATCCCACGTTGACCACGGCCCAGCCCTTCTCCAGATAGGGCAGGAAATGGAGCGGGCGGACATTCTTGTTGCCCCCGATCCAGCCGCCGCCGTGAATGTAGACCACCGTGGGCGTCGGCGAAGTCGCCTGCCGCGGCCAGTAGACGTCCAGCTTGGACTCCCAGTTGTCGGCCACCAGGTAGGTGATGTCGGTCCTGACGCTGTAACGGCTGAACAGGGTGGCTACCCAGCCTTCCTTGGGGGAAACCTTGTCCCCGCCCCAGGCCTGTGGAGCAAGCGCCAACAGAACCGCCAGCGCCAGAACGCTTCTCAAACGATTGGAATCCAACATCCATTACCTCCCCTCAGGGCTGTGGATATCTCTGTTCCTTACCTGCCCCGCGTGATCAGGCGGACAGGTTCCAGACACGGGCCGCATTCAGTCCCAGGATCTTCTCCACATCCTCCGGACTGAAGAAAGTCATCTTTTCCCGGACGAGGGCCAGCTCTTTAGCCAGGGTGGGCCGCTCGTAGGCTGCCCGCGAGGCGCCCGGGTACCCCGTCCCCCAAAGCAGTTGGTCTGCTCCGAATTCCTCGTAGACCCTTCGCACCCAGGAGAAGGCTTCCCGGAAGGGATAATTCGCTCCGGAAACCGAGGTGAGCTCGGAGACCTTGACCCAGACGTTGGGGTAGCTGGACAAGGCCAGCAGCTTCTTGAACTCGGGGGTGGGATCCTCCACGGTCAGATCGATCTGGGAGAGATGGTCGACGCAGACCTTCACCTCCGGGTGCCGGCTCACCATCTCTTCCAGCTTGGGGAGCTGCCGGGTGGAAATATAGAAGTTGAAGACCGCACCCAGTTGGGCGGCCTTCGTCCAGAGCTTGTCGGTGTCGGGATGGTTGAGCCAGCCGTCGCCCCCCTTGGCGCCGTCGAGGTAGTAGATGGGGCTGAAGCGCATTCCCGAAAAGCCATGCTCCTTGACCCAATACTCGAGCCGGTCGGCCACCTTGGGGTCGGTGGGGTCGATGAGGCCATGGGCCCGAACGCGGTCCGGGTGGGCCTTGAGGCTGTCGGCCACGTAGGAATTGTCCCACCCGTGGTAGATCACCTGCACCAGGATGCTGTGAGTCACGCCGTTGCGGTCCATGTCCTCGATGAGCATCTCGGTGGTGCCTTCGGCGGGAATGTCGGCGTATTTGAAGTCGGGAATGTAGGGGTGCGGGAAGGGATAGCGGACGGGATCGTTGGCCCAGACGTGCATGTGGGTGTCGACTACCGGGCGCCGCGCGGGAGCCGCCGGCTCCTCTTCGGGACGGCACCCCGGAGCCAAGACCGCACCGGCCAAACCCAGCGCTGCCGCGCAACGGCCGGTGGATTCCAGAAACTCCCGCCTGTTGACGGGACTATTCAGGCTGTCGCTCTTCATTTTTCCTCCCTGGCCGAATCCGGCGGATGAGACCCGGCCGGGGTTTCTCCGTCTACCGCACCCCTCCGGCCGTCCCGGCCGCCGCCACCTGCCGGCGCGGCAGATAGTCGACCCGCACCTCGACCTTCTCCACCGTCATGGCCGGATCGTCCGTCTTGCGGCCCTTCGCCAGAATGCCGATCAGGTTCTCCCCCACGGCAAACAGATCGGGATCGGGGCTGAAGACGACCCAACCCTCCTCGACTCTGCCGTCTCCCACAAGCACCCCGTTCAACCGCACTTCCAGGCGGGTTTCGATCCCAGCCCGCGGAGGTGAGGTGTACAACTGCGGGAGGGTCCAGAAAGGATTGACGGGCGCCTTGCCGATGGTCTGCTCAGCAGGCAGATTGCGGGTCCCCGGATCGGATAGCAGCAGCGCCAGGGTCAGATCCCCGATCTGGGCGAGATGGTCGGAGAGCCGGTCTCCGACCCGCAGCTTGACCAGGGTGTCCACCCGCCCGGAATTGCTCAGAGCCGCCGGCAACTGGGCCAGCATGTTGGTGTTCTGATAGGCAAAGCGGGGGGTCTTCCACTCGTGCACGTTGGGGCCCCCGGAACCGCCGCTGCCCCTGCGCTGGACCACGAAGGTCTTGTCCAGGAATCGAAGGGTCTCGGGGCTGCCCAGTTCCTTGTAGGCCTGCTGGTAGACCTGGATTCGATCGGAGTCGTCGAAATAGGCCTGGTGGACGAACATCCCGGTCTTTTTCCTGACTTCCGGAGAGGCGGTGCCCCAATTGAAGGCCTGCAGGCTGTCGATGCCCTGCTGCCACCAGTTGGCCGCCACGCCCCGCATGACCTCGATGGGAGGCCAGGAGTAGCCGTCGGAACAGTGATGGTCGTCCAGGGTGGCGTAAATCTTGATGGGCTTGTCCCCGACCAAGTGCCGGAAACGCTCGATCTCGAGCTCGAGGGACCGCACTCCCAGGACCAGGATGTCCACCAGGTTCTGCTGAACCCAGGTCTCCACGTCCAGTCCGTCGAAATGGCAGCCCACCAGCGTGTCGGGAATCCGGGCCGCCAGCAGGAAGGGGCGGCCGCGCCGCTCCTCCACCTTGAGGGTGATGGCCCGCAGGTCGCGCAGGAACTGGCTGATCGCCCGCCGGTTGGCCCACATCCGGCCGGCAGGCAGGTTGCTGGGCCCTCGGGCGAAGTCCACCTCCAGGCCGTCGAAATCGTAATCCTCGACCAACTCCCGCAGAACGCTCAACTTGCGGGCCCGCGCCTCCGGGACGGCGAAATTCCACTTGGCGTTGCCCCATTCGTCCTTCACCACCCAGTCGGGGTGGGCCTCGGCGAATTCCTTGCCGAACTCGGTGTGGCTGGTGCCGTCGCTGATCCGGTAGGAATAGAAACACTCGATCCCGCGCTTCTTGGTTTCCTCCAGGTAGACCTTGGCGATATTGATCCCTTCATCGGCCCATCGATAGATGGTCTCGACGTTGCCACCCATGTAGGGACCCTTGGCCAGGGGGCTGTCCCGGGCGGTCATGGGCCGGGCCTTCATGGGGAACAACTGGTCCAGGCACCACCACTGCCCGTCGATCTGGCTGCCGGGCTCATCGGTGAACCCCAGCTCGTAGGTCATCAGGTTCTCGATGCTGACCTGGCGCTGGATAGCCGCCAGCAGGCCGTCTGCCGGATGGTTGCGCACGATTCTCCG
>VXMN01000071.1 GCA_009841055.1 Acidobacteriota bacterium | reverse complement strand
GCCTGGCGCTGTTATTCCATGGCGATTTCGTAGAGGCGGGAACTGAGCACTCGCATGGCCTTGGCCCGATTCTTGATTTGCGACTTCTCGTCCTGGCACGTCACTACCAGCCCGGTCGGAAGGTGGGTGATGCGAACGGCCGAGTAGGTGGTGTTGACCGACTGCCCTCCGGGCCCCGAGGAGCAGAACCGATCGATGCGCAAGTCCCTTTCGTCGATACCCACTTCCACCTGGTCGGCTTCCGGCAACACCGCTACCGTGACGGCCGAAGTGTGCACCCGCCCGCTGGCCTCGGTTGCCGGCACCCGTTGGACCCGGTGGACCCCGCTTTCGAACTTCAGGTTGCGGTAGACATTCCTGCCCTCGATGATGGCAATCACTTCCTTGAGCCCACCGGCCCCCGACGGACTGGAGGACATCATTTCCACCCGCCAACCCTCTGATTCCGCAAAGCGGCAGTACATTCGAAAGATTTCCTGGGCAAAGAGGGTGGCTTCGTCGCCCCCGGTTCCGGCCCGAATCTCCAGCAGCACGTTCTTTTCGTCGTCAGGGTCCTTGGGCAGCAATAGGACTTTCAGCTGCTTTTCGCATTCCTCCAGGGCGCGCACGACCTCGGACGCTTCCTCCTGGGCCAGTTCCCGGAGCTCGGGCTCGGAGTGGGCGTCCCGGGCCATCTGCCTGGCATCTTCCAGACTCACCTGGAGCGCCTGGTACTCCCGGAACTTTTCCACCACCGGAGCCAGGTCCCGGTGAGCCTTGGCATGCTTGCGATAGGTGGGCGGGTCGGCCAGAACCTCAGGATCTCCGAGAAGGCGAGTGATCTCCTCGTAGGTCGCTTCCAGTTGCGCGAGTTTGTCCAGCATGACGCACCTCGGAGACGGCCAGGATCGCCGACGTCAAGAGTTTAATTGAAAGAGTGCTGAATAACTACAGCCTCTTCCGTCGGGAACCTCAGGATGGCTCGGGATGAAGGGAGGGGGCCCTCTATTCGGGCCGGAAGATCGAGGTTGCGGAAGTGGGAGTCGTGGCGGACGGCGCCGCCTAGTCCAGGCCGGCGCGCAGGCCGTATTTTCTCTGAAATCGTTCCACGCGCCCGGCCGTATCCACCAGTTTCTGCTTGCCGGTGAAGAACGGATGACACTTGGAGCAGATCTCCAAGCGGATGTCGCCCTTGGTGGAACGCGTCTTGAAGGTTTCCCCGCAGGCGCAGGAAACCGTAACCTCGACGTATTTCGGATGGATTTTCGGTTTCATGGCAGGAACCGATCTGAAGCAAACTCGTCTGAACCACGGCAGATTATAAGGTCCGGACGGGCGCTTGACAAACAAAATCTGGACCGGTGCACCCGGCGCCACTCGACCGGTAGAGCCCACTCCCAGTGGATGGGGACAGGTGGTCAATGCGGGTGGCCATGCCTGCCGTGCACCCATGGGACAATCAAAGGGCTACACTCAAGGGCCTCCTTTGGGAGGACACCGACGCCAAAAATGGGCGGCGTCGGGCGGGCATGGATACCCTCGCAGTCTCGCCGCCAGGTCCTCAAATCTGCGTAAAGGTGACCGATACTCGGGTGAAGTAGATCGAGGTCCTGGACTCAAATCCCGAGTCGGCCCCGAATAACAGCCAGGCCCGGCCATCGGGAGGCACCGATATCGGAGTTGGTGTCGTTCGGCCCTGGAAGGACTTGCGCTCCCAACGGCTCGCCTGCTCGCAGCTTCGGGAGTTGGCAATGTCACCGAGCACCACGGCTTGTGAGCCGCCGCGGGACTGATTTCCGACGTCGATGTTCATGCGCAGATAGGAGCCGTCGGGGACCGCGAGCGGTTCGACGGCGGTCACTCCGGCCTTGATCCAGACGCTCTCGCCCGGCGCTCCACCGACACCGACGCAGCCTGCCGGCGTGTCGGTGGCGATCTCCACGCCGACCGCTACCTCGTATCGCGCGCCGGGCAACAGGCCGCTAACGGGTCCTTTGAAGAACATGAAGAGGTCGTCGCTCCGGTTGACTCCGGAGATGAACAGGGCGGACTGAGACTCCAGCGGGGGGGCAGTCTGCGATAGTCCGAAGTCAACTCGTAGATCTCCGCGTCGGCGGGCGGATAGTCCGCGAAGCCGGCGATGAATCCCTGTGGCCCTCGACGGAAATCCACGGTGAACGCCAGGTCCTCTGCCGGGACGCCGGGAACCGGTGGAATACCCTCATCCAGGTAATAGCCTGCCCCGATCAGCACCGGAACCCCGAAGGAGGTGATCCTCTTGACAAAGGTCACCTTGCGCTGACTCTGCCCGGTGGACGGATTCCGCCGGGAGTAGTAGAGGAAGGTCTCTTCGAAAGCATCGGCAACCTCCAGAACATTCCGGCCCTCGAAGCCGCCGGTATCGCTGGACGACAACTCCGACCCGATCCATGAATCCGCCGGAGAGCCGCTGAAAAAGGTATAGCCGTAGGTGTCCAGGCCGAACAGGTAGATGGAGCCGCTGCGCCAACGGGGGTCGTTGGCCAGGCTGACCGAGGCGAAATACCCCCTCGAATCCATCTCCATGGCGGCGCAGCGGACAAACTCCTGCAGCCGCGCCTCGGAAGGGTTCGAGTCGAGCAAGGAGGCATTGACTTCCTCGCTCCTGCAGGTGCCGGGCAGGTCCCGCCGGTAGACCCCCACCCCGATCGCGGCCGGGGTGCCCATCCAGTCGATGCTCTTGACGTAGCTGACTTTCGGCTCGACCTCTCCGGTGGCCGGGTTGAAGAAGGAGTAGTAGTTCCAGCCTTCATCGAAACTGGTCAGGAGACGATGCAGTTCCTTGAAGTAATCGTTGCCGAAGGAGTCAATCTGCCATGGAAACGAAAGGCCTTCCAGGGACGGATTGGGTGGAAAGACAAATACCCGGGCCTGATCGCTGACTGTGGTGACTTCGGAGACGAAGACATAGGTCGGCCCGCTCTTCCAGCGCTCCTCCTCGTTAAAGGCCCTGTGGGCCTCCTCGAACCCCACCTCCTGCACAAACTCATAGGCGCACTGCGTCAGCGTCCTGGCGTCCTGCGGCGTCCGAACAGCGCCGGCCGAGATAGAGCGGTCCGCGCAGGAATCCTCGGAGGCCACGGCCGGAGAGACGAGGAGCAAGGCCAGGAGAATCGAAATGGCAAGACTATGAGACTTGGTCATGAACCCAGAACGCTGTAGTTGCCGTCCACAATCAGCCGGATAGAGACATACAAGCCAAGCAGTGCGCACAGCACCCAGAAGGAATTGATCACAATGATGAAGATGAACGTCTCAAGTCGGCTGATCCGGGTGTGCCGTCCGGCCACAAAGAAGCTGACGCAGTAGAGCGTTGTAGCGTAGATCCATTGCCAGAACACCATGGCCCCAATAATGCCCGCATAGAGGGCGGGAAGGAAGTCGAACGTATAGGCGGCGTACAGGATCAATGTCGGCAAAGGTGTGACAAAGCCGTTGCCGATGTCCACGTTGAAACCGAAGGTACGGCGGTCTGCGTAGGAGCTGTCGTACTGCGCATAGGTTGCCCAGGCATCGGCCCACACCGTCGGCGACAATAGGCGTGTCAACGGGACCCTCGAGGCCAGGAATTCTCCGGCCGGTGTCCGGCCGGTTTCACGCTGCCGCTCCCGCCAGTAGCCGGTGCGCCTCTCGATATAGTCCCGTCGAAAAAAGAGGCAGATCTCCCAATAGCAGACCAGCAGATTGATGGAGAAGAACAGGCTCAAGACAGAATGGATGAGGTTCAGGTCTCCGTGGGCTTGGAAGCGCGCACTAATGCCGAGAAGCGCAAGGACCATGACGAACAGCGCCGCCAACAGTCCCGCCGGCAGCCTCAGGCCGCCCTGGTGCACGTCCCGTTCAGGAAGTGCTCGATTGCTATCCATGTCGCCCCTTGGATTGGTGTCCTGTTTCCGTTCCCCGACCAATGTCGGATCCTTCTTGAGCATTCTCCAACGCCTTGGCGGCCCTCCGCGTGACTTCGTCTGACTTCGCGGATAACTCTATTCCCACTGAACCATGAACCACCAGCCATAAATGCGCAACTCAAGCCCCGGGTCAGTGATTGAATCCCTGTTGCATTTTATGGGCTAATCCCTTATTTTCTATGCATCTATGTCTGCTGGACCGGACAACCGACCAGCCGGGCCAAGGTTGTTCACCGTACCATTCGGGGGGCCGGCGGCGACAGTCGGAAACAATGTTGTGGCAGGCATCGATCCAATGTGGAGGATTGGAAGAGTTCCCGGCAATCCCGCCAAAGGATACGCGATCGGAATTCCATCTCGGAGGCACTCCCGCAACCGTTGCAAGGAGCAACCATGACCAAAGCAGATTTGGTGGATGAAGTATCACGGGCGACCGACCTCAGTCGCAAGGACTCTGAGGTGATCGTGGAGGCGCTGTTCGACAGCGTCGTGAAGGCTCTCAAAAACAGCGACAAACTGGAAGTGCGTGGTTTTGGAAGCTTTAGAATCCGGAAGCGCAAAGCCCGCCAGGGAAGAAATCCCAAGACGGGCGAAAAGGTTGACGTGCCGGAAAAGAAAGTGCCTTACTTCAAACCCAGCAAAGAGTTGAAGGACCTTATCAACCTCAGTTCCTAGCATGGATTTTCTGTGGAGTCCCTGGAGATACCAGTACGTTGCCAATATTCACAACACCGAAGGCTGCGTTTTCTGTATCGATGCCTCGACCGCCAAAGATCAGGAGCGGTTGATTCTCTTTCGAGGACAGGATCACTTCATCATTCTCAACCTCTTTCCCTACACCTGCGGTCACTTGCTGATCGCCCCCTTTAAGCACCTGTCGGCCATTACGGAATTGTCCGCCGAACAGAACCTGGAGCTGATGGACCTGACCCGGAAAGCCGTCTCCGCGCTCGGGAAGATCTACCGTCCCGACGGCTTCAACCTGGGCATGAATCTCGGCAAATGCGCCGGCGCCGGCATCGACCAGCACCTTCACCTCCACGTCGTGCCTCGCTGGTGCGGCGATGCCAACTTCATGACCGTTTCCGGTGAGACTCGAGTCCTGCCGGAAGCCCTGCAGACGACCTACCTCAAGCTCAAACCCTTCTTCTCAGCCTGACGGCCCCTGCAGCCGGCGCAGGGGATGAGAACGTAGCCAGGTGATGGCCTCGGTCAACTGATCGTCGTCGTCTCTCATAGGCACTTCGATGACAGTCGGTCGCCGAGCCGCCAAGGCCTCCTCCAGCACTCCCTTGAATTGGCGGAGGTTGCGGACACGCTTCCCCGCAGCGCCAAAGGAACGGGCCATTTCGGCGAAATTGGGATTGGTCAGATCGGTGCCGATTACCCGGCCCTGGTGGTTTTTCCGTTGGGACCCCTTGATGGCCGTCAGAGCCTGGTCGTTGACGACCACGGCAACCAGGGGAATGCCATACCTGACGGCCGTCGCCAGTTCCGCCATTCCCATCAGGAAGCCTCCATCCCCGCTGAAGCAGACCACCGGCTTGTCCGGACAGCCTACCTTGGCGCCGATGGCGGCCGGATAGCCATAGCCCAATGCCACGCCGATGCAGGGATAGAGAAATGTCCGGGGCCGGTCGACCGGGTACTCGTCAAAGGCCGAATACCCGATGGAGTGCACATCCACCGACAAGATGCCGTCGTCCGGAAGCACCTGCCGGATGTCGCCCAGCAGAGGCAGGGGTCTCTGGGCCGCAAACCGGGCTCGAGGGATCTCCAGGGCCCGCTCCCATCGCCGCGGGCGTCGCTCTACTTCTTCCACCAAACCCTGGAGCGTGGCCTTGAGATCTCCGACAACCCCCAGTTCGCAGGGATACTCGCTGCCGATCTCGCGCTCGTCCTCGTCCAGTTGGATGAGCGGCTGAGGCAGCTTGAGTCGCCAGTTGTTGGTATCGATCGAGGTAAAACGGCAACCGATGGCCAGGGTGGCGTCGGCCACCTTCAAAGCCTCCCGGGCCAGGTAGCCGTTGGAACCTCGCAAGGCCAGGGGATGGTTCTCATCCAGCGCTCCCTTGGCGCACCGGGTCACCACCACCGGCGCCTGAATCTTCTCGACCAGCCGGCGCAGCTCGGCCTGGGCGCCCGCATGGATGACGGCCGACCCGACCAGGCAGACCGGCCGACCGGCCCGGTCGATTTCACGGGCAGCCGCACGCAGATCACCGTCGGCTGCCGCCGGGCCTCGCGAACCCCGGACATACCCGGGGATGTCCGGATCTCCATCGGCCCTCACCACGTCCATGGGGAATTCAAGCACGGCCGGCCCCGGCCGCCCGCTCCGCATGGCCTTGAAGGCGGATTCCACGACCTCGGGGATTTGCCTGACGGTGCGGGCGATGGCCCGATA
>VXMN01000106.1 GCA_009841055.1 Acidobacteriota bacterium | reverse complement strand
GGGCGAATCAGGTCGAGGATGAGGCGGATCAGGGTGGTCTTGCCGGCCCCGTTCGGTCCCAGCAGACCGAAGATTTCGCCGCTGCCGATCTCAAACGAGGCGCCGTCCACGGCGACGACCGAACGGAAGTTCTTGCTGACCTGCTGAACCGAAATGATGGCATTGGGGGCGTCCATAAGCGGCATACGTTATCATGATGGCCTCACCCGGTCTAAGGCAATATTGGTCCCCGACAGGCGCCGACTCTTGGGTGTCCATTTCAAAGGCTTTTGACTATAATGTCCCGGTTTTTCGGGGGCGGAAAGCGTCGATTGTCGAGCGATTTCGGCAGGGAAGCGCCTATCGCCGAGACGGGACCCCCGGCCCCCCTTTCCCGGCAGGGAGACTCCGGTCGTTAGAGAATCCATGGCAACCGAATCAACGGGTTCCAAGAGATCACGGCTGAAGCGCGTGCGCTCGAGGAGGGCTCTGGTGATCGAGGGCCTGTTCCTGATGGGATTGTGGCTCCATCTGAGCGGCCGCTTCGACCCCTTCCACCTGGCGTTGGGGGTGGGGTCGGTGTTGTTGGTGATGTGGATCAATGCTCCCCTCAAGCAGACCCAACTGTACAGTGGCGACACCTATGCCTGGGACCGGGCCAACTACTGGGCCCTGCTGGCCTATTTGCCCTGGCTGGGGTGGGAGATCCTGTTGGGCAGCATTCAGGTGGCCTACCTGGTGTTGCATCCCAGGATGCCGGTGGAGCCTTGCCTGATCTACTTCCGGGTGAATCTGCCCAACCTGGCGGCCCGGGTGACTCTCGGCAACTCCATCACCCTGACCCCGGGAACGGTGACGATCCGAATCCGCGGGGATGAATTCGTGGTCCACGCACTGACCCGGGCATCGGCGGAAGGCCTGGTGCACGGCGACATGCCGCAGAGAGTCTCCAGGATTTTCCATGGCCCTCGGGAACAAGTCGTCACCCAGGTCCGAGTGGTCAAGCTGAACGGCTCATCCGCAAATTGATGGAAGACGTTTTTCTATACCTCGCCATTGTGCTGTCCGTCATCATTCCTTTGCCCTTTTACCGGGTGTTGAAGGGACCCACCATATTCGACCGGCTCCTGGGTGCGAGCGCCATTGGCACCAAGACCCTGGTGCTGGTCTGTCTGATCGGCTTTCTCTACGGGCGGATCGAGTTGTTTGTCGATATTGCCCTGGCCTACGCCATCCTGAACTTCATCGGCCTGGTCGCCGTGGCCAGATACTTCCAGAGCCACCCCGAGGAAAGATGAGCACCTTCAGAGAACTGCTGGCATTGACGATGGTCTTCGCGGGGAGCTTCTTTTTGCTGGTGGGCAGCGTGGGAATTCTGCGCTTGCCGGACATTTTCTGCCGAACTCACGCCACCAGCAAGAACGATACCCTGGGCATCTTGCTGGCCGTGGGAGGCCTGGCAGTGTTCGAGGGGTTTACGCTGACAAGCCTCAAGCTGATCACGGCCCTTGTTTTTGTGGCCCTGGCCTACCCCATCGGGTCTCATGTTCTGGTCAATGCGGCCGCGCGCTTCCACTGGCGGCGACAGCCCGCCGGCGCCCCGCGGCGTGAGACAGGAGAGAATCCGTAATGGTTTTGGGACTGGAGACCCCCCTGGGATTGTTATTGCTGGCTTCAGCGCTGATCGCTCTTCGCTTGAGAAACCTGTTGGCGGCGGCGGTGACCCTGTCGGTCTTCAGTTTCATATCGGCCTTGATCTACCTGGTGATGGGGGCGGTCGACGTGGCTTTTACCGAAGCCGTGGTGGGCGCCGGCATCACGGGAGTGCTGTTCATCGTGGTGCTTTTCCATACCTCCCGCCGGAGCATCGATTGAGAAAGATCTCTCTTGTCGCGTTGGCCTTGTTTGGCGCCCTGCTGCTCTATGCTTCGTCCGGTCTGCCCGGCCACGGCGATCCGGACGGGGCCAGCCACCGGCAGCAGAGCCCGGCGGGCTCCCCCGTCGCGGCGGCCCACTACATCCGTCATGCCCAAGGGGATGCGGCCTCCCCCAACATCGTGACCGTGGTGCTGGCGGACTATCGCGGGTTCGACACGCTGGGAGAGACGATCGTGGTCTTGACCGCCGGACTGGTCTGCTATTTGATTCTCAGACGGAGCCCATGACCTCCAGCTCCAGAAATCCGATTCTGATTACCGCCAGCCGGCTGCTGGCTCCCTTTATACAACTGTTTGCCCTGTACGTGATCTTTCACGGCCACTTCGGCCCCGGAGGAGGATTCCAGGGAGGCGCCATGCTGGCCGCCAGCATTCTGATGCTTCGGCTCTCGGTGGGTGCGGAGAGGTCGGAACTCAAATTCAGGAAGTCCTGGGGCACGCCGGTGGGGGCGCTGGGAGCCATGATCTTTGCCGGCACCGGCCTGCTCACCCTCCTGCTGGGGGGGCGCTTCCTGGAATACCACTTTCTGCCGCTCCCGGATCTGAGTCGGGCCGAGCTCCACTCGGCCGGGATTCTCCTGATCGAAGTCGGGGTGAGCCTGGCTGTCATGGCGGTGCTGGTGACCATTTATGACGACATCATGGAGGGGCCCGGTGGAAATTGAGTTTATCGCGGGTCACAACCTGTACTGGATCATCTCTCTGCTGCTGCTGGTGGGGCTCTACGGGATGCTGGCCAAGCGCAACCTGGTGAAGAAACTGGTGGGCATGAATATCTTCCAGACCTCCATCATCCTGTTCTACATTGCCGTCGCATCCAAGAGGAACGCTACCGTTCCGGTCATTGACGCCACGTTGGGTTCAGTGGACCCTGCGCACTACATCAATCCGTTGCCGCATACCTTGATGCTGACGGCCATCGTGGTGAGCGTGGCCACCACCGGAGTGGGATTCGCGCTGCTCATCAGCATCTTTCGGCGATACGGGACCCTGGATGAAGATGCGTTGTTGAAACGAATGAGATGATTGAAGCCAACCTGCCCCTGCTGGTCCCGCTCACCTTTCTCATTCCCGCCCTTCTCATCCCTCTGATCGGCATCCGGGTTCCCGGCGCCGCCTACCCCCTGGCGTTGGCCGCAGTTCTGGTGTCCATTCCCATGGCGGTATTCGGGTTGTTCCGGGTCATTGCCGGCGGACCCGTTTCCTACACCCTGGGGGGCTGGGAAGCTCCGATCGGGATTGAGTTGGTGCTGGATCCTCTGGCGTCCTTCCTGACCCTGGTGGTGACGGTGGTTTCCTGCCTGGTGTTGATTCACGCCCGCCAGGTGGCGTCGGTGGAGCACCCGGACAAGCGGGTCCCCTACTACAGCCTGGTGCTGCTGCTGCTGGCCGGGTTCTGCGGAATCCTGTCGACCGGAGATCTCTTCAATCTCTATGTTTTCCTCGAGATCAGCTCGCTTGCGGGCTATGGGCTGGTAGCCATCGGGGACAAGCGGGCGCCGGTATCGGCCTATCGCTACCTCATTCTGGGAAGCGTCGGGACCGGTTTCTACCTGTTGGGCATCGGATTCATCTATGTCATGAGCGGGTCCCTGAACATGGCCGACCTGGCTCGCATCCTCCCCCACATCCTCGACCAGCCGCCCGTTCTGGCCGGGTTGATCCTGACGGTGACCGGTATCGGGGTCAAGACTGCGCTTTTCCCGCTGCACTTCTGGCTGCCGGACGCCTATTCCAGTGCGTCTTCGGCCAGCTCGGCGCTGCTGGCGCCGTTGGGCACCAAGGTGGGCGCCTACATTCTCATTCGAGTCCTTTTCTTTGTCTTCGACCCCGACGAGGTCGAACAAAGGGTTCCCATCACTACCATAATCGCCTGGATGTCGGCGGCGGGGATTCTTTACGGGTCGCTGATGGCCCTGGCGCAGCAGGAGCTCAAGCGGATGCTGGCCTATAGCAGCATTGCGCAGATCGGATATATCGGGCTGGGTCTGGGGATGGCCACTCCCCTGGGATTCACCGGAGCGGTGCTCCATATCCTGAATCATGCCGTCATGAAGGCCGCTCTCTTCCTGGTTGCAGGCAATTTACGGGTGCAGCTCGGCCATTCCAATATCGCGGCCATGGATCAGCGACTGAGCCGTCAGATGCCCTGGTCGATGGCCGCATTCGTGGTTGCAGCCTTGTCCATGATCGGCCTGCCGCCGACGGCGGGATTTTTCAGCAAGTGGTATCTGGTGCTGGGAGGCATCCAGGGTTCCTACTGGGTCTTTGTGGCCATTATCCTGCTGGGCGGGTTGCTGAACACCCTCTACTTCTTCAGAGTGGTTGAAAGGGTGTATCTGCCGATGCGGAGAGGACGGTCCGACCCTGCCGTCGCCAACGAAGGCCGGGAGATTGTGGAAAGTGGGGAAGCCAGACTATTCATGCTGGCGCCGACTCTGGTTCTGGCGGGATTGCTGCTGGCGCTGGGCCTGGCGAGCTCTTTCCTGGTGAATCGGGTGATTCATCTCATGATTCCGGCGGGCCTGTAGCCAGAGTACTGATCCCGGGGGGAATGTTTCGCTCGAGAGCCAACCGTTGATGAACGACTTGTCCACCTATCCATCGGCCGTGCCGCTGCTGGCCATCCTGGTTTCCGCGGCGAGCGTGCCGTTGATCGCGATCAGCCGGCGCCGTCCCAACCTGAGGGAATTCTGGACGCTGCTGGCCGCCGGCGCCAAGTTTGCGCTGGTGCTTTCGCTTCTCCCCTCGGCGTTGGCGGACCGGGTGGCCGAGACCCGGGTGATCGAGATTTCGCGTGGAATCGATCTGAGCTTGAGGGCCGACCCGTTTGGCGTTTACTTCGCGCTACTTGCTTCCGGTCTCTGGATATTGACTTCGTTTTACTCCATCGGATATGTCCGAGGTCTCAAGGAAGAACATCAGACCCGCTACTTTGCCAGCTTTGCCCTCTGCCTTTCGGCGACTCTGGGTGTGGCCTTCGCGGCCAACCTGCTGACCTTCGTCATATTTTTCGAAGTTCTGACCATTTCCACCTATCTGCTGGTGATTCACAAGCAAACCCCCGAGGCCATCGCGGCCGGCCGCAAGTACCTGGCCTTTACCCTGACGGCTGGGGTGGTCCTGGTGGCCGCCATGGCCGCCACGCTGCAGTTGGCGGGCACGCTGGAGTTTCAGCCGGGCGGTCTGCGCGCCTTCCGGGACCTGTCACCGGTCGAGGTCAAAATCCTGTTCGGGATGTTTTTGGCAGGAGTGGGGGTGAAGGCAGCCATCATGCCCCTGCATGCCTGGTTGCCCGCGGCCATGGCGGCTCCTACCCCGGTCAGCGCCTTGCTTCACGCCGTGGCCGTCGTAAAATCGGGGGTTTTCGGGGTGGTTCGGGTGGTGGGCTTCCTCTTCGGTCCGGAGACGCTCGGTCGATTCGGACTCAATGAGGCCATGCTCTGGCTCGCCGGCAGCACCATTCTACTGGCCTCCTGCCTGGCCTTTGCGGAGGATAACCTGAAGCGGCGCCTGGCTTACTCCACCGTCGGCCACCTCTCATACGTGGTTTTGGGGGCCGGGCTTCTCTCTCCAAGCGGCTTGATCGGCGGGCTGTTGCACATGGCCAACCACGCCACCATGAAGATCGTTCTGTTTTTCTGCGCCGGCGCCATTTACGTGAATGCCCACAAGGAGAAAATCAGTGAACTGGACGGTATCGGCCGAGCCATGCCCTGGACCATGGGGGCTTTTGCCGTGGCCTCGCTGGGTCTTGCGGGGGTTCCGCCGGTCAATGGCTTTGTCAGTAAATGGTACCTCGGCCTGGGGGCCCTGGAAGGAGGCAGCGCCGCGGTTGTGGCGATTCTTCTGATCAGCGGTTTGCTCAATGCCGGGTACTTCGTGCCCATTGTCTACCGGGCTTTCTTCAGGCAGTCCGAAAACTTCAGGTCCATCGGGGAGGCTTCCGCCTGGATGGTAGTCCCCTTGGTTCTGGCTGCCGGTTTGTCGGTATTGCTGGGCCTGATTCCGGACCTGTTCTTTCGCTTCTTCACTCTGGCGCAGCAGATTGCCGCCCAAATTTTGGAGGCCTCAATACCATGAAGCGGTGGCACTGGATTTCGCTGGCGGTGGTCATGATCGCTGCCCTGGTTTTGGAACGGGTGGCTGTCCATCACCACTCGGAGGCTTCCTACTGGTGGGTGCATATTCCCGGCCTTTACGGATGGCTCGGCTTCCTGGGCTGTATCGGGATCATTGTCGGGTCCAAGCTGCTGGGGCGGAAGTGGCTGCAGAAGGACGAGCACTACTACGATGGCGAGTGAACTGATCCTGCATCCTGCTTTCCTGGTGCTGCTGGGAGCAGTGGTCCTGCCGCTGGTTTCCCCCACGGTCAGAGGGAAGGTTCTTCCGCTCTTTCCCTTGGCCGCCCTCTGGGTTTGCTGGAACCCTGTC
>VXMN01000240.1 GCA_009841055.1 Acidobacteriota bacterium | reverse complement strand
GTCCTGATTATCCTGTGCATCCTGTCTATCCATGTTCTTTTTTGTTTTTTTCTACATGGATCGTCAGCCGCGCTTCCCGTGAACCGAAGTCTCGTCCCGCCAATCCTGTCTATCGATGTTTGCCAATAGAACCAACCGGTTTACCGGGACATGACCCCATCCATCGGCCCGCTACCGGTTGATGTTGCGCCGGGTTCGAGAAGCGGCAGCCGGCGCGCCCCCGGCACGACTCTTCGTCGGTGAAAGCGCCTCGCCGACGATGGTTGCGATCTCTTTGCGCAGGGCTCGAACGTCGCCCTTGCCGTCAGGGTGGAGACGGCTGGTCAGAATGATGAGATAGGCCTGGATTTCAGGGTCCAGCCACAGGGAAGTTCCCGTAAAGCCCGTGTGACCGAAAGACCGTGCCGAGAAACGGGTACCCTTTGGCGAAGAATAGCGGGACTGAATGTCCCATCCCAATCCTCGAATGTCGGGTTTGCCCGGGGAAGATTGCGGGGCGACCATTTGTCGGACCATCCGGGGCTGCAGCACGCTGGCGCCCTCCAGCCATCCGTCGTTCAGCACCATCCGGCAGTAGCGGGAAAGGTCGCGGGCATTGGAAAAAAGGCCGGCATGACCGGCAACCCCACCCATCGACATTGCCAGCGGGTCATGGACCTGACCTCGAAGGAAGCTTCCGTCAACCCCTTTTTCGGTGGGAGCGATAGGGTGGCGCCCGCCGGGTGGAGGGCGGAATCCTGTCTCAACCATTTTGAGCGGGGAGAAGACCCGGGAGCGAACGAACCGGTCCAGGGGTTCTCCGCTCACAACCTCTATCAACCTGCCCAGCAGGATGAATCCGAGATCGCTGTAGATGAAATCGCTTCCCGGCGCGGCCGACAGGTCGGAGTGACAGATCTTGTCAATGACCGCTGAAGCAGCTTCGGGCCCTTTAGCCTCGAGACGGAAATAGGGAGCCAATCCGGAGTAGTGGGTCAGCACCTGCCGGATGGTAATGGTGCCCTTTCCGCGCCTGCCGAAGTCCGGGAGATACCTGGATACCGGGTCCTCCAACCTTGCTTTTCCGTCCTGAACCAGGATCAGGACTCCCGTTGCGGTGGCCAACACCTTGGTCAGGGAGGCCAGGTCGAATCGGGTTTCCAAGGTCATCGGCTCGGGCCGGGGTTCCAGGCAGCGATGGCCATAGGCTTTTTCAAAGAGGATGTGGCCGCCCTGTCCCACCAGCACCACCGCGCCGGGAATCCGGCCATTGTCGATGGCCTGGCGCACGACACCGTCAATCCTGGACAAAGGCGACGGGGTGCCCCGGGGATCGGCCACTGGCCGGATGGAGAATGATGAAACCGAAAGGACGGCGGCCAACAAGAGGGGGAACGCCGGGTGATTCCGATGGAGGTCAGGCAACGGTCGGGCTTCCGTGGTGGATTTGAGCGGTTGGGTATCTTAGTGTTTTCAATTTTTCGGGGCAAGCTCTTTTCAGCGGGAACAATTTGACTGCCGGCGAGGTCTATAGGGTCGAGTCTTGTCTTTCACTCCGAGTGCTTGGTATCTTGGAAGAAACGCCCGAAGACAAGGCAGGCTGGGAGAGAGACTCTTGCTCAATTGCGAGATAGGGTTGGATTTCCTGGAAAATGAACCGGCCCTGGTGGATGGATTGCAGGTTGGGTCCCAGGAAGCGTTCGAGACACTGGTTCGTCTCTACCAGGCTCCCATCTACAACCTTGCCTACCGTATTCTGGGAGATTCGGCGGAAGCCTCGGAAGCGACTCAGGATGCCTTCGTTAGGATTTACAAGGGTATCGGTCGATTCCGCGGAGAATGCGGTCTCAAGACCTGGATCTACAAGATAGCGGTTTCAGCCAGCCTCAACCGCCGTCGCTGGTGGAAGCGCTGGAAGGACAACGTCCCGATATCACTGGATAGCCCGCTGCCCTCGTACGGTGAAAGCTCCAGGTTTCTGGAAGTCCCGGATAGAGGACAAAGCCCGGAAGCCGCCTGCTCCAGGCGGGAAACCGAGCACACGGTCCAGCGAGCGTTGGACGCCTTGCCTGCCGAGTATCGTACGGTCATCGTCTTGAGGGAAATCGAGGGGCTTTCCTACGAGGAGATTGCCGAAACCCTGTCAATCTCCATGGGGACGGTGAAATCTCGTTTGTGGCGTGCCCGGTCCCAACTCAGGCAGCGGTTGCGCGGCTTGATCGATTAAGGGTCCGGAGTGTTTTGGGAAACCGAGGGAGACAGGAAATGACCTGCAAAATGGCCCTCAGAGGGATTCAGGACTACCTGGATGATGGGTTGTCTGGTCAAGAGACGATTGAGATGGACCGTCACCTGGAGGATTGTTCATCCTGCAGACAGGCGTTGGACGAGTTTCGGGCACTGCAGCAGATGATGCGAAAGCTGGATCGTCAGCCTCCTCCACCGGACCTCGAGTTGAGGATCAGGGTGGCTGCCTCGCTCCACGGAGAGAGAATTTCTCTGAAGCGATTGGTCAATGAGTTGGGCGATCTGATGAATCCCCTGGCCATTCCGGCCTTCAGCGGAGTTTTCCTGACCTGCTTGACGTTTATCGTCCTCTTGAGCACCCTGTTCAGCGGCGCAAGCCTGGGTTCCGGCGACCCCGACTCGGCCCTGGGATTGTTCACCGAGCCTCGCGCCAGGTCTCTGACAATGATGCCTGTCGTGTTTGGCGCCGATTTGCCGTTTGTAACCCAGCCGGTCACCGTGAAGACTCTGGTCGGCGAGGATGGCCGGGTGATCGACTACACGGTCTTGAGCGGGCCCCTGGATGAACGGAGCCTGGAATTCCTGGATCGATTCCTCTATTTCGGGGTAAACATGGATCCGGCCACATTTTTGGGCCGTCCCACCGTCGGCACCTTCGTGATGACCCTGAGTTTCTACCCCACCACCCAGGACAGGATCGACGTCCGCGGCTAGACGACCAATCCACAATCCCCCGCCTGCGTTCATCCCCGAAACCCTCATGGTATGATTCCAGGTCTGCCGGCAGGCGCGGAGACCCAATGGCCCTCAAGTGGATCGCTGCAGATATCGATGGCACCATCCTGGATAGTTCCAGCCGGCTACCTCCGGAAAACGTGACGGCATTTCGCCAGGCTCGGGACCGTGGAGTCGAGGTGGTTCTGGTGACCGGCCGCCGCTACGGCGCTGCCGTCCGGGTCGCCAACGGCCTGGGGTTGTCCTCTCCACTCATCGTCAACAACGGCGCCATGATCGTGTGCCCGGTTCAGTCGCGGCGGTTGGCCCGGTGGTTTCTGGCGCCCGAGGTAGCGACCGCCATACTGTCCGCCACCTCGAGCTATGCGCACTGCACCGTCTTGCACAAGGACAGACCGGCCGCGGGGCAACTGGTGGTGTGTTCCCGACCCCGGACGAACGGACAGTTGCACCACTATCTGAACAAGGTTCCAGGGGTGACGGTTCAAGTGGAGTCGTTGCAGACCGAGGTTGACGGTGACTTGATCGAGATCATGTTCAGCGGTCCGCTCGGAGTGATGGAAGCCGTCGAAGGCCGGCTCAGGGAATCCGGATTCGAGAAGCATGTGAGAATCGCAAAAACCTATTACCGGGAAAAGGACCTGGGAATTATCGACGTGTTGAACAGGGATTGTTCCAAGCGTTCCGCCCTGGACTTTTTGGCACGGTCTCGCGGCATTCGGCCAGAGGAAATCATGGCCATCGGAGACAATCACAGCGACCTGGAGATGCTGGAGTACGCGGGGGTGGGTGTGGTGATGGCTAACGGCGTGGCGGTGCTCAAGAATCGCGGGCTTTACGAGACGGCATCCAATGACGACCTGGGGGTCGCCCGGGCCGTTGGTCGGTTTATTCTCCAGTCACAAGGCTAGCCTCGCTTCCGGAAGATCATGGAGGTTCCGGAAGACCTGGGGCGCCGCTTCCGGTAGAGCTGCCAATAGCTGTCCTGGATGAAGTCGGTGGGTTTGTAGCCGAGCTTGGCCGCCAGGGCCGGAATGTCTCGGGCGGATCCCTCGATTTCGAGAAAGATGCCGATGGGGGTTTCGTCGAAGGTCACCGTCAGCTTCTTTCCGGAGGGCTTGCCGGGCTCGAGGACGGTGCGAAACTTCTGGTATCGGAAAGCGGGTTCGAAGCCGAGGCTCTTCAAGAGCTGCCGGAGAACCCGGGCATCGCCGAGTTCCGTTTCCAGTTCCCGTCGTATCTTGTAGCGGGTGGAGTGCCGGGAAGGGGTCTTGAGAGTGATCCAGGCCCGGTCGCCGAAGGATCGCACCCTCAGGAGTTGGCGCCGCCGGGCCAGGGATCGGTCCGGGAAGTCGAAGATCCAGTTATCCTCGAAAGTTCGAGGCGTTCGGATCCGGAAACCGAGTCGAACCAGTCGATCACGCACCTTGGGGAGGTCGGCCAACTCGATTTTCACCTCGGTCTCGATGGACTTGGCCGGTGCGTCTCGATGTGTGCCGGGTTTCACTGGCATGATTCTCCAGGTTGGCGACCGTGTTGGCGACCGTGTTGGTGAGCGTTGACAACGTTTTGCGGAGATGTTACAACCGCCGGGTGGAGTTGGTCGTAATTTCTTCCTGCCGGTTCACATTTTCTGGGAGGTCGTCTAACGGTAGGACAGCAGACTCTGGATCTGCCTATCGGGGTTCGAATCCCTGCCTCCCAGCCAAAATCTTCACGCTTCGACTCCCTGACAGCTCCAGTATCCCGGCCTGTCCGCTTGACTGACCTGTCGCCGAACGCGGCCGCGCCACTCCCCCTGAGCCAAGACACTGCCGGCGGATAGACCTTGTCGAGCGATGGTCCCCGGGTGCCGGCCCGGGGATTCCGGGGTCTATAGCTGTCTGGACTGGTGGAAAAGGCTACCCGGGAAGGGTATTCGCGGGGCTGTATTCGGATTTTCCAGCGCCAGGCCTTGCGGTGGGAAAGCATCGGCTCGGTCAATTCACAGTTCCTGTGGAAAATCCTGTGGAAAAACAGGGAATGAGGACCGGAACTCGTTGATTAGCAATGAAAAAGACCAAGCTGCACACAAATGGGTGTATTGTGTTAAGTCATTGAAAATAAGCATGTTAATAATTCCTACCAAATTCAGAGTTCCCATGGGGGAAGATTTCGCCGGAAACCCTGCAATAACTGGGTTTTCCACAATCGGATTGCGGGAATGCCCCACTGGGAGGGGGTTTTGGAGGTCCGAACCGTGTAGATCCAATAGCTGTAAGGCTTTCGCCCGGAAGGGTGTGAACAAAGGATGTCCTTCATGTTACCGATTGTCTTGTCGAAGGGCGCCTTCGCGGGGGCCGTAGCGGCGTGCCGGCGGGAGAAAGTGGGGAACGGCCGCCTGGCTCGATCAGGCCGCTTGAACGATCTTGAGATACCTGTGGAGGCAATTCTCCAGGCCGTAGTCGAGGGAATCCACGGCGATGGCGTGGCCGATGGATACCTCGAGAATTCCCGGGATGGTAAGGAACAGACTCAGGTTTTTGAGGTTCAAATCGTGTCCCGCATTGACTCCCAGGCCGAGTTCGCGGGCATGGACCGCGGCCCGTCGGTAGTTGTGCAGTACTTCGTTCTGAGAGCCTCCTCCGAATGCATCGGCGTAAGCTTCAGTGTAAAGCTCGATGCGATCGGCACCGGTTGCCGGTACGCGGTCCACTTGAGCCAGATCCGGGTCCAGGAAAAGGCTTGCACGGATTCCGGCTTCCCGGAGTTCCGCGATGATGGGCTGAAGTCGGTTCCCGTCCCGGCGCAGATCCCATCCGTGATCGGAGGTCAGTTGCTGGGGAGCATCGGGGACCAGCGTGCACTGGGTGGGCTTGGCCTTCTTCACCATGTCCAGGAAAAAGGGCGTTGGATTTCCTTCAATATTGAACTCGACCGATCGCTCGGCGGTCACGGCGGCAAGATCGAATACGTCCTGGAATCTCGTGTGGCGCTGGTCGGGTCGCGGATGGACGGTGATGCCGTGAACTCCGGTTCCGATGCAGCGCCGAGCCATGGCGACCAGGTTCGGCAGATCCTTGTCTCGAGAGTTTCTCAGCAAAGCAAATTTGTTCAAATTAACGCTGAGCTTGGTCATGGCTTCTTATAGTTGACGGGTCCGAGTCTTCCATATACCGACAGGCTGAAGCAGATCCCTTCCACTGCCTCCGGCACCTGTGGAGACGAACGATCGCCGTGGGCAATAGCGGCTCCAGGACATCCTAATGATCTTGCCCGGGATTTTCCAGGATTGGATTCGATCCCGAAACAGGGGAGAGTCCCATCAGGTTGGCCGTCACCCCCCCCCCGTCTCCGACGACCGAGAAGAAATCTTGATTGAACATCGATGCACAGGATGTACAGGATGCACAGGAT
>VXMN01000343.1 GCA_009841055.1 Acidobacteriota bacterium | reverse complement strand
AATACCTGGTGACCGGCGCCAGCGGATTCATCGGCGGCTGCCTGACCAGGCAGCGCCTCCGAGCCGGACATGAGGTGGCGGCCCTGGTGCGCAACCCGGACGCCGCCGGGCACCTCGAGGCCGCCGGCGCTTCCATCCATCAGGGCGACGTCCGGGACAAATCCTCCCTGCGGGCTCCCATGAGCGGGGTCGACGGCCTCTTTCACCTGGCTGCCTGGTATCGAATCGGAGTCAGGGACCGAGGGGAGGCCTACCGGACCAACGTGGACGGCACTCGCAACGTCCTGGAAACGGCCCGGGAACTGGGCGTTCCCAGGATCGTCTACACCAGCACCGTCGCAGTCTCCTCCGACACCGGTGGAAGGCTGGTCGACGAAGGGTTCCGCCACCAGGGCCCCTGGTTGACCCGGTACGAGCGAACCAAGTGGATGGCACACTACCAGGTGGCCCGGCCCATGGCCGAGGCCGGCCTGCCCTTGGTCATCCTGCAGCCCGGCGTGGTGTACGGACCCGGCGACCCCAGCGCCATCGGCACGGCCATCCGGCAGTACCTGCAGGGCCGACTGCCCGTGACCCCTCAACGATCCGCCTTCTGCTGGTCCCATGTCGAGGACACCGCCACGGCTCATCTTCTGGCCATGGAACGGGGCCGGGCGGGCGAGAGCTATATCGTCGCCGGCCCGGTCCACTCCTTCCGGGAGGTCTTTGAACTGGCCGAGCGGCTGACCGGAATCCCGGCGCCCCGGATCCACCCTGGCCCCGCAACCATGAAGGCCTTGGCAGCCTGCATGAGCCTGCTGGGAACTTTCCTTCCCCTCCCGCCGACATACGCAGCCGAGAGCCTTCGGATCACGGCCGGGACGTCCTATATCGGCGACAGCCGCAAAGCCCGCCGCCAGTTGGGCTTTGCTCCCCGCTCCCTGGAGAAGGGGCTGCAGGAAACGCTGGATTACGAAATGGAGCGGCTGGGGCTGGCGACGGGAGGGTCCTCCAAACACACCTGATCGAAGCGACATCGACAATTTGTGGAGAGTTGATTGGAGATCGTTGATTCGAGGCCACAAAGGCTGCCGGAACTCCCCGATCGGCAATCCACAACGTGCAAAGAGCTCAACAATTCATTCTTTGTCGGCCCGGGGCATTCCCTCGCAATTTCATCGGCGCCTTGAAGGTCCAATCGCCCTTTTGCTATTCTTGGCAGTCAGGAGAAACCGGTCGTGATCATGGTTAGTCTGGCTCGGGAGGCCCTGGCGTTTCCACTCATCGCCTGGCTCCTGATCGTTGCGGGGATGGCCGCCGATCCCACGGTGGATTTTGCCCGGGAGATCCAACCGATCTTCCAGGAGCGCTGCCTGGCCTGTCACGGCAGCCAGGCCCAATCGCATGGGTTTCGGCTGGACCGCAGGTCGGATGCCTTCAGGGGCGGCGACTCCGGCGTCCCGGCCATCGTTCCCGGAAACAGCTCCGACAGCCTGCTGCTGCGCTATGTCTCCGGGCGGGATCCCGAAGTGGTCATGCCGCCCGAGGGGCCGCCGCTGACCGGCGAACAGGTGGAACTGCTGCGGCGCTGGATCGACGAGGGAGCCGCCTGGCCGCAGGAAGAGGACCCCTCCGAAGCCCCGGCCGGCGTCAGCGATCACTGGGCTTTCCAGCCCATCTCCAGACCTGAGCAACCGTCGGTGCAGGCGAAGAACTGGGTCAGGAACCCCATCGATGCCTTCGTCCTGGAAAAACTGGAGGCCAAGGGCTGGCAGCCTGCTCCCCAGGCCAAACCCCATCAACTGCTGCGGCGGCTCTATCTCAACCTGACTGGATTGCCACCCAACCTGGCAGAGCAGGAAGCTTTTCTAAAGGACCCGAGCGAAGCTGCCTACAAGGCGACCATCGAAGACCTGCTGGCGCGTCCGGCTTATGGCGAGCGCTGGGCCCGGCACTGGCTGGACCTGGTCCGCTACGCCGAAAGCAACGGATACGAGCGGGACCGCGCCAAGCCCCACGTCTGGAAATACCGGGACTACGTGATCCGGTCCTTCAACCGAGACAAGCCCTTCGACCGCTTCGTGCTGGAGCAACTGGCCGGAGATGAGCTGCCGGATGCCTCTTCAGAGACATTGATCGCCACCGGTTATTTCCGCCTGGGACCCTGGGACGATGAACCCGCCGATCCGGAAACCGACCGGTTCGATCAACTGGACGACATCGTCAGCACCACCTCCCAGGTCTTTTTGGGACTGACCCTGGGTTGCGCCCGCTGTCACAACCACAAGTTCGATCCCCTGACCGCCCGGGACTACTACTCCATGGTGGCGGTCTTCAACGGCCTGCAGCGTCCCCGCGACTACCGTACCGAACTGGACCTGCCGATCGGGACTCCCCGGCAACTGGAGCAATACCGGGCCACCTCCCGCCGGATCGAGCGCCTGCAGGAAGAACACGACCGGTTGAGAGCCCGCTTGCGCCGGAGTTTCCTGGAGTCGGGCCGATCCAACTTGCCGGCCCTGGCGGTGCAGGCTTTTCTGGCCCCCGATCCCAGCCGGAAGCAGAAAGGCTTGAGGAAGGTTTTCGAAAAGCAGTTGGCGGAAGAAGTGGGAAACGCCTCTGTTCCGGACGCCGTCCGGGAGCAGCTGGAGGCTGGGGAACGGGAAATCCGGGAGCTGAAGGCTGCGCGTATCGAACTGCCCCGCGGCTATTTCATGCACGAGCCGGCTCCTTCCCCACCCGCCACCCATCTGTTGATCCGGGGCAGCGCCGCCAATCCGGGCCCGGAAGTAGCGCCGGCCTTCCCGGCCATTCTGTCGGATACGATCTTCCGGCCGGAGCCCCGTAACAGGAGCAGCGGACGCCGGCTGGCTTTGGCTCGATGGCTGGTTGAACCTCAAAACCCTCTGACCGCCCGAGTGATCGTCAACCGCATCTGGCAAAAGCACTTCGGATTCGGGCTGGTTCGCAGTGCCAGCGATTTCGGCACGCGAGGCGAAAAGCCGACACATCCCGAACTGCTGGATTGGCTGGCCCGGTGGTTCGTGCGGGAAGGGTGGTCCTTCAAGGATCTCCATCGCTTGATCCTCTCCAGCAACAGCTACCGCATGAGCCGAAAATGGAATCCTCGCTACGGCGAGGAAGATCCGGAGAACCGTCTCTTGTGGCGCATGCCCCGGGTTCGGCTGGAGGTGGAAGCTATTCGGGACTCCATGTTGTCGGTCAGCGGCCGGTTGAACCGGCGCATGTACGGACCCAGCATGTATCCCAGGATCTCCAGGGCGGCGCTGGAGGGACACAGCGATCCCGACACCGTCTGGAAGCCTTCGGCTGAGGAAGAAGACCGCTCCCGCCGCACCATCTACGTCTTCCTGAAGCGCTCGCTGGTGGTTCCCATGCTGGAGGTGCTGGACCTGTGCGACACCACCAAGACCGCTCCCCGGCGGATGACCACCAGCGTGGCCCCACAGGCTCTCGCCTTGTTCAATGGGGAGTTCGTGAACCGGCAGGCCCGCTACCTGGCCGCCCGCCTGGAGAACGAAGTGGGAACCGATCCGGAAAGACAGATTGAAAGGGCCTACACCCTGGCGCTGGCTCGACCTCCCAGTCAGGCGGAAAAAGGGAATCTGCTCGCGTTCTTGCGGCAGGAGACCGAAAACCAGACCCGACAGAAGGACATCGTTTCCGCCAACGGGCGCCGTGGAGCTCTGCGAGAGATGTGCCGGGTGATTCTGAACCTGAACGAGTTTGTCTACCCGGATTGACCGGGGCTCGCGTACCGGGCTGCTTCCAGCGCTGGAGCAAACCCGGTAAGCCGTTGAAGACATACAGTCCGTCCCGGTCAGCCAGGGCCGCACGGGCGCTGGACACGTCGAGAGGTAAGGTTATGTCCGATCGGTATATTCCCAACCCCACGCCCTGTGGCCGGAGCCGGCGGCAGTTCCTCTGGGAGGTGGGGGGCGGCTTTGCGGGCCTGGCCCTCACCGACCTGCTGATTCGCGACGGTTTCTTCACCAGGACCGCGGCCGCCTCGGACAACCTTCCCGGGGCCGGTTCCCTGCTGGCCGCCAAGACGCCGCATTTCCCGGCCAAGGCCAAGCATGCCGTCTTTCTCTTCATGAACGGAGCTCCCAGCCAGGTGGACACCTTCGATCCCAAGCCGGCTCTGACCCGTTTGCACGGGACTCCCTACAAGGGCTCCCTGGAGGTCGGTTCCAACAACCGGGCCATCGGCTACCTGATGCAGAGTCCCTTCCCCTTCCGCAAGCACGGCCGGAGCGGCCTGGAGATCAGCAGCCTCTTCCCCCACACGTCCAAGTGGGCCGACGACCTGTGCGTCATTCGCTCCATGTATACCGACACGGCCGCCCATGCCTCCGGCTGCCTCCAGATGAACACCGGCAACGTCACCATCGGCAAGCCCTGCCTGGGATCGTGGCTCAGCTACGGGTTGGGCACTCTCAACCAAAGCCTTCCCAGCTTCGTGGTGATGACCGATCCCCGGGGCGGTCCCATCAGCGGGGCTTCCAACTGGACAGCCGGATACATGCCCGCACCCTACCAGGGAACCCTGTTCCGCAGCACCGGGGCGCCCTTGCTGGATCTGGCCACCCCTCCCGGCGTCAGCCGGAAGACCCAGCGCCACTCCCTGGACCTCTTGCGGACCCTGAACGAGGAACACCTGGCCTCACGGCCCCGGGAAGCCGAGCTGGCGGGCAGGATCAACACCTACGAGCTGGCCTACCGCATGCAGACCACGGCCGCCGAGGCGGTGGACCTGGATCGGGAAGACGAGGCCACCCGGGAGATGTATGGCCTGAACCGGCCCCTGACGGCCGACTTCGGGCGCAAGTGCCTGATCACCCGCCGCCTCCTGGAGAACGGTGTCCGCTTTGTACAGCTCTACTCCGGGGGAGGCCACATCGAGGACACCTGGGACGGCCACGGCGACTGCATTACCAATCACAAGCTGCACGCCGGGGAAACCGACCAGCCCATCGCGGCCCTGATCGCCGATCTCAAACGCACCGGCCTGTGGGAGGAAACCCTGCTGATTTGGGGCGGTGAGTTCGGCAGGACCCCCACCAGCGAAGGGGTCGGCAGGCCGGGGAGAGACCACGACTGGCACGGCTTCAGCATGTGGCTGGCCGGCGCCGGGGTCAAGGGAGGACAGGCGGTGGGCTCTACCGACGAACTGGGATTCGCGGCCGTGGAGCAGCGCTGCCATGTGGCCGACCTCCACGCCACCATCCTGCACCTGATGGGTCTGGACCACACCAGGCTCACCTACTTCTACCAGGGGCTGGACCAACGCCTTACCGGGGTGCGAGGAGAGGTAATCCAGTCCGTGCTGGCGTAGCCTGCCTGGCGCCACCGATAGCCAACAGATGGACCTTCAGCAAGGCAGAGGCTGGATCGGGGAAAGCCGCTCGGTGACCGGCTTCACCGGAGCCGGCATCTCGACCGAGTCGGGCATTCCCGATTTTCGCAGCCCCAACGGGGTCTGGGCCCGAAACCGGACCGTCTACTTTCAGGAATTTCTCAACAACGAAGCCGACCGCGTCGAATACTGGCGGCAGAAAGTGGAAAGCTGGCCCGCCATGCGGGACGCGGCCCCCAACGCCGGTCATCTGGCCTTTGCCGAGCTGGCCCGCCAGGGCAAGCTGCTGGCCATGATTACCCAGAACATCGACGGCCTCCACCGCCGTTCGGGACTGGACAGTGAGCTGATCCTGGAGCTCCACGGGACTACGGCCGAAGCGGTCTGCCTCGGCTGCGGCAGAAGGATCTCGATGGATGAGGCCGTGGAGCGGGTCGGCAAGGGCGAGCTGGCGCCTCGCTGCACCCATTGCGCGGGATTGCTCAAGCCCGCCACCGTTTCCTTTGGCCAGTCCCTTCCACTTGACGTGCTGGACCGGTCCCAGCGGGCCGCCCGGGCCTGCGAGGTCTTCCTGGCAGTAGGCTCATCCCTGGTGGTGGAGCCTGCCGCCTCCCTTCCACTCCTGGCCAAACAGTCGGGAGCCCGCCTCATCATCCTCAACCGGACCGAAACCCCGTTGGACAGCATTGCCGACCTGGTGATCCGGGACGAAATCGGACGCACCCTCCCCCGCCTGGTGGAACCGCCGACCGGACTTATTTGAAACAAACGCGAGTGAACCACAAAGGCAAAAAAAAGAAATCCACGAAGACACACGAAGAACGACGAAGGGACACGAAGCGAGACGGATCTGCTTCAACGGCGCGCACTGCCACTAAGGATTATTAACATCGATGCACAGGATATACAGGATACACAGGATATGGTCTTGGGAGTCTGGTGTCCTGTAATCCTGGGCATCCGCAATCCCGGACCGGTTCATCACCAGAGCCGGCTTCCGATGCAGAAA
>VXMN01000134.1 GCA_009841055.1 Acidobacteriota bacterium | reverse complement strand
GGAATTAAAGCTGTTACACTAAGGTCGTGAAAGCTTAACCGGACAGTACTGATTCTAAATAGAAAAACACGTCTCCCCTTGAAGCGTTGTGGGTTAAGTGAGAGCTGCGAAGCTGCGGTTGACGTGGGTCAATCGAGGAAGCGCCCCCTACGGGCCATCCTTATAGAGCTGCGTAGCAGCGGCTCAGGGTGGCCCCGGGTGCCAACCCGGGGTCGTATGGGCCCGCGCCACCCACAGCCGCGAAGGCGGCGAATAGGAAGCACCCGTTCATGACCGCACTGCTTCTCCAATGAAACGCCGCCCCACGTCGGGCCTACCCGCAGCCGCCGCCCACGCAGCTTTTCGTAGCCCCGGGTGCCAACCCGGGGGCGTATCGGTTCTGCGCCAACCTGTCTGATGTCCTTGTCTGTTACGCTCTCAAACGCGATTGACGAACAATTTCCTGTGGGATTTTTGGTGAATACAAGACTAGGCACCGCGGTCGACTTTCCCGAGCAGTAGTGTCCTCTTCGTGGAGCTGATCATCCCTTCCACAATATTCCGCTTGAGGCTCGGGCATGGTTCCATGCAATGGGTTCCTGGCGGCGAATGGCAGGTAATGAAGGGGGATATCGATTTTCTTGTAGAATTCACGATTACATCATTAATTAGTTTAAGAAGTTCCCTTTAAATACAGTGAATACATGTACTGGCGATGTACAAATAACGTTCAAATCTGCACGCTGGGCTGTTGTCAATGGGCCGTGGGCTACTAGCAAGGAGGGACAAAGTGAGATGTCGACTTTGGTGTTTACTTCTGGTTTTGACTTTGGTCTTTGGAACAGTCGTTTCTTTAGAAGCACAGTGGATGCCGGTCGTTGCAAAGCAGAAGGAATTAGCCTATAGGCTTGACGACAATGGTTCCAAAGTCATTACTGCCGAACGACGAGGAGATTACTACCGTTCTTCCAATGGCTCCATAATGAACACATGGACAACCATTGTCGACGGTAGGAGAGTAGGACCGACGAGGACGGCTTTTCTTAATGCCGGTACAGGAAAGCACTATTCCATTAACCATGGAGCTCAGAAAGTCCGTTTGCTACATCAAATGTCTACCCCAATCTTGCCTCAACAAATAAACGTGGAAGCCACTGTTGGAGAGGCAGTTATCAACGGGGTTGAGTGTGTAGGCCTAAAGGTCTTGGTTAATGGAAAACCGACAAAGGGTGTGACCTGGGTTTCGGTTCCTTACGACTTGGACGTAAAACTAGAGTTTCCGATGCCCAACGGTCAATGGGTCGTTAAAGAACTTTACGACATAAAGTTCACCGAGCCCCCCCCTTCCAAGATGCGGTTCCCGTCGGATTATAAGATCGATCAATCGGAGTGCCGGGGATGTGGCAACAGTCCACCCGAATTAGATCCAGCCAGAAAGTGAAGTTTCGGACAAGGTAGATTCATGACCATCGTGCCTTGTCACCAGCTTGGTACGGTGAGTTTTCCTGTTGGTCATGATTCCCATCAGATACCGTCTGATTCCTTGAGATTTCCGGGGAAGGCTGCGTTTTCTCGATCCCTGGCATACCAAATTACTGAGAAGTCCGTTCCTGCCCTGCCCTGATATCCCTCTCAAAGACCGCAGATGTACAAGACCCGCGAACGGACTGCGGTATCGGGCAGCTGATCACTGCCCTGAGCGCCAACCCAGCCGCGAATGCGGCGAATAGAAAGCACCCCTCCCGCAACGCAATACCTCTGTTCGAAACAGCTCGAAACCGTTCCAAACCCCGCACCACCCACAGCCGCGAAGGCGGCGACCCGGTTGCCCCTCGTGGAAAGCAGCACCTATCCGCGTTCATCCGGACCCCCTGCGCAACGACTCCAAAAACCCACACCTGCGGCCCCCAGGGTCAACCGGAACCGGGTCTCAAACCCTTCACTATCAAGGGGGAGACACGGTAGCGACACCCGATTTTTCCATGGAATCGGGCCTCTGCGAGGCGTTTGCGGGAATAAAACCGGTGCACAACATTTAGTTGCCGGTCGGGTTAAGAGTCCATCATTTTGTGCAAAAAACCGTGATAGTGCTTGACAAGATACCTCACCGGCGTAAAATGCCTCTCACCAACGCGAACGGACGGACCCATAGGTTTTTCGGGCTCGAATCGGTACCGGCCACGCCTCCGAAGACCAGCCTGGCGGGCGGATTCCCTGCCTGCGTTCCATTGTCCCGATAGAGGATCAAGGAGACTTTCCATGCTACTGAAAGCAAAGACGGGGAGCGCGGCTACGGCCGCAGCCACCAGTGCGTCGGAAGAAACCAGACTCCTGCATTTCGACCGGGTTTACACCCAGCCCGGGGTGCATCCCTTCGATCAGGTTCAGTGGGAAAAGCGCAACGCAAGCATTACCAACGAAAAGGGAGAGGTGATCTTCGAGCAGTCCGACGTGGAGGTACCCGAAAGCTGGTCCATGCTGGCGACCAACGTGGTGGTGTCCAAGTACTTCAGGCGATCCACCGACGGCAGAGGCCGCGAGAAGAGTGTCCGACAACTCATTGGAAGAGTGGTGGATACGATTTACGGATGGGGACAGGACGGTGGCTATTTTGCCACGCCGGAAGACGCCGACACCTTCAAGGCCGAGCTCACCCACCTTCTGGTCGATCAAAAGGCGGCCTTCAACAGCCCGGTCTGGTTCAATTGCGGCATCGAGCCCAAGCCCCAGTGCTCGGCCTGCTTCATCAACTCGGTGGAAGACCGCATGGAAGCCATTCTGGACCTGGCCAAGACCGAAGGAATGCTGTTCAAGTGGGGCAGCGGCACCGGCACCAATCTCTCCCCCATTCGTTCCTCCAAGGAGTTGCTGTCCGGTGGGGGAGAGGCATCCGGTCCGGTCTCCTTCATGAAGGGGTACGATGCCTTCGCCGGCGTCATCAAGTCGGGAGGCAAGACGCGCCGGGCGGCCAAAATGGTCATCCTGAACGCGGAGCATCCCGACATCGTGGAATTCATCAAGTGCAAGGAGGAGGAGGAAAAGAAGGCCTGGGCCCTGATCGAGGCGGGATACGATCCTTCCTTCAACGGCCCGGCCTACAGTTCGGTCTTCTTCCAGAATTCAAACAACAGCGTACGGGTCACCGACGACTTCATGCAGGCAGCAGTCGAAGACCGCGAGTGGAGCACCCGGGCAGTGACCACCGGTGAGATCGTGGAAAATCACCGCGCTCGCGATCTGCTTCAAATGATGGCGGAGTCCGCACACGTTTGCGGCGACCCCGGCATTCAGTTCGACACCACGGTCAACGACTGGCATACCTGCGCCGGAACCGATCGTATCAACGCCTCCAATCCCTGCAGCGAATACATGTTCCTGGATGACACCGCCTGCAACCTGTCGTCGTTGAACCTGATGAAATTCAGGAACGGGGACGGCCGCCTGGACGTTGAGCGGTTCAAGCACGCGGTGGGCGTAATGATCACCGCCCAGGAGATCATCGTCGACAACGCCAGCTATCCCACCCCCGCCATTGCCGACAACAGCCACCACTTCAGGCCGCTGGGACTGGGTTACGCCAACCTGGGAGCCCTGCTCATGTCATCGGGACTTCCCTACGACAGCGATGCCGGCCGCGCCTATGCCGGCGCGGTGACGGCCCTCATGCACGGAGAGGCCTACCACACCTCGGCCAGGATTGCCCACGATCTTGGCCCCTTCGCCGAGTTCCCGCTGAATCGCGAGCCGATGCTGAGAGTCATTCGCAAACACCGCGATGCCGCCGCCAATCTGCCCGCTTCCGCGCTGCCCCGGGATCTCTACCGGGCCGTCCAGGACTGTTGGAGCGATGCTCTTTCCCAGGGAGAGCAGCACGGCTACAAGAATTCCCAGGTCACGGTGCTGGCGCCGACCGGGACCATCGGATTCATGATGGATTGCGACACCACCGGGGTGGAGCCCGACATTGCCCTGGTGAAGTACAAGAAGCTGGTGGGCGGAGGCCTGCTCAAGATCGTCAATCAGACCGTTCCGGAGGCATTGACCCGGCTGGGATACGACGGGGAAGAAATCAACGAAATCATCAAGTACATCGACGAGAACGAAACCATCGAAGGGGCGCCCTTTCTGAGGGAAAAGGATCTACCGGTCTTCGACTGTGCTTTCAAGCCCATGAACGGAGCACGTTCCATTCACTACTCGGGTCACTTGAAGATGATGGGGGCCGTGCAACCCTTCCTCTCGGGCGCCATCTCCAAGACCGTCAACATGCCCGAGGAAGCCTCGGTGGATCAAATTCAGGAAGCCTACGTTCAAGCCTGGCGACTGGGTCTCAAGGCTCTGGCCATCTATCGGGACGGGTCCAAGCGGTCACAGCCGCTGAATACGAGTCTCAAGGAGGAAGGAGAGAACGGGTCAGCCCGGCCGGCTCGGCTCCGACTCCCCGACGAACGCCAGGCCATCACCCATAAATTCAGCGTCGCCGGCCACGACGGATACTTGACGGTGGGAATGTACGACGACGGCACCCCGGGAGAGATCTTTGTGGTCATGGCAAAACAGGGTTCCGTGGTTTCCGGGCTGATGGACACGGTCGCCACTTCCATTTCCATGGCCCTGCAGTACGGGGTGCCGCTGAAAGTCCTGGTCGACAAGTTCAGCCACAGCCGGTTCGAGCCTGCGGGGTTCACCAACAATCCGCAGATCCCCATTGCCAAATCCATCGTGGACTACATCTTCCGCTGGCTCGGCCAGAAATTCCTGACCGTCGACGATCAACCCCAACCGGAGAAGGCGGCTCCCGTGACCAGCATGCAGATGGAAAGCATGGAAAAGCAGGTCTTTCAGACCCAGGCGGATGCCCCGCCCTGCCCCGAGTGCGGCTCCATCATGGTGCGCAACGGCGCTTGCTACAAGTGCCTCAACTGCGGCGCCACCAGCGGCTGCAGTTGATCCGCGTTCCGTTTCCCTTGGATTCAACCGGGACTCGCTGAAAGTCCCGGCCTAACCCGGCTCGACCTATCCAGGTGGCCAGTCCATCTGCCGGCCTCCCAGCAGATGCAGATGGATATGAAACACCGACTGGCCTGCGTCCGGGCCGGTATTGATCACCGTTCGGTAGCCCGACTGTTGATGGCCCTGCCGGCGCGCCAGATCCCGCGCCACCATCACCAGATGACCCAGGCACTCGCGGTCTTCCGGGCCCGCTTCCTCCAGGGACTCCAGGTGTTTCTTGGGAATGACCAGCACGTGCGTAGGCGCTTTGGGGCTGATGTCCTCAAATGCCAGGGCCAGGTCATCCTCGAACAGGACCTTGGCGGGGATCTCCTTCCGAATGATCCTGCAAAACAGGCAGTCTGACATCGATTCCTCTCCAGTTGGATATTGGTCTCTCTAGACCTTTCTCGCCGAGACCACCCTGGGAATCCCGTTCAAGTCGTCGGTCACACCCAGCAGCTCCCAGTCGCCTCCGAGCAGTCCACACACCGCCTCCTGCATGCTGTAACCGATCTCCATGATGAGCACCCCGCCCGGCCTGAGCCGGACTTGAGCTTGAGACAGCAGCCGGGCATAGAGGCTGGGCGCTCCTTCCTCTCCGACAAGCGCCAGCAGCGGCTCCCAATCCCGCACTTCCTTCTGCAGTCCGCTCAACTCCTCCATGCCCACGTAAGGAGGGTTGGAGACAACCGCATCGAGTTTCCCCTCGCCCAGCCGGGGAATCAACGGTTGCAACAGGTCTCCCTGCAGAAAGGCGACGTTGCGCCCCACCCCGTGACGGGCCGCATTCCGCCGCGCAACCTCCAGGGCCGCCTCCGACAAGTCCGTCGCCCATACTTGGGCCCGCGGGAGCGCCACGGCCAGACTGACCGCCAGACATCCGGAACCGGTTCCCACATCCGCCAGCTTCAGGTTGCCGTCCTCCAGGTGCTCCAGCGCCGCCTCCACTACAAATTCCGTCTCGGGCCTCGGTATGAAGACAGCCGGGGACACTTCGAAAAGCAACCCGCGAAATTCCTGCTGACCCAAAATGTACTGGAGCGGCTTCCCCCGACAGCGTTCCCGGACTCTGGCGAAGAATACCAGGCGCGACGATTCATCGACGTCATCCCGAGAATGCGCCAAGAGGGAGCTGCGCGTCTTGCTCAGGGATTGCGCCAAAAGAATTTCGGCATCGACCCTGGGGTTGACCACGGCGTTCCGGGTCAGTTCCTCACAGGCGGTGGCGAGGGCTTCGAAAACCCGCATGGCGAATGGAAGGGACGGAGTGGCCGGTCATTTCGGTGGCTGGACCGCGACCGCCGGCCTGGGGCCCCTGAAACAAACGCCGGCGCCTAGTGGCTGGAAACCGGTTCGAAATCGAGCATGGGCAAATTCTTGATTCACATCGATGTTCATTAGGGAAGCTCTGATTTATTCATTCCTCTCATGAGATCATAAAAGGGTCGGTGA
>VXMN01000261.1 GCA_009841055.1 Acidobacteriota bacterium | reverse complement strand
TCCTTATAGAGCTGCGGAGCAGCGGCTCAGGGTAGCCCCGGGTGGCAACCCGGGGTCGTATGGGTTCCGCGCCAACCTAGCCGCGAATGCGGCGCATAGAAAGCACCCTTCCCCGATAGCAATGCCTCCGCAAAACAGAAGGGGACGGCGCGTTTACCCCCCACCGGCTCGACTGCGGGCTGCCAAATCGCAGCTCAGAGAAACCTCTCCAGGTACCTCAGGGGTTGAGGCGACAGCAGCAGTTGGTCCAGGTGGTACTGCCAGCAGCACGCGGTGTCGGTGGACTCGAACTCCACCCGGCACCGAGAGCAGTGGACCAGCGCCACCCAATGGTGGCGGTCGCTGCCAAAGAAGGCTTCGGCGAACTCTTCGGAAAGCAGGGCCCGGTCGGGGTGGTTGAACAGCCAGCTCTTGTTGTCCAGCCGGGAGGCGTTGACCCGGACCGTTCCCTGGTGAAGGATCACCCCGTCGTAACGGTAGCCCATGTCCCGAATGCCCAGCCAACCCTGGGCCACGGCCCGATCGACGGCCTTGATCAGGATCTCTCGTTCGGTCATGACCTGCGAGGAGGAGAGCCCGGAGGGAGGAATCAGGCGGAGCCGGGCTCGGCGGCTCACGCCATGATTTTGTTGGCGACCACGCCGTGGACATCGGTCAGGCGGAAATCGCGGCCGCCGTGGTGGTAGGTGAGGGCCTCGTGATCCAGGCCGAGCAGGTGGAGAATGGTGGCATGCAGGTCGTGGATGTGCATGCGATCCTCCACGGCGTGATAGCCGAATTCGTCGGTGGCGCCGTAGGTGGTTCCGGGCTTGACCCCGCCGCCGGCCATCCACATGGTGTATCCGTAGGGGTTGTGGTCGCGGCCGTCGTGCTGGGCGAAGGGCGTGCGTCCGAACTCGCCTCCCCACACCACCAGCGTATCCTTCAGCAGTCCGCGGGCCTTGAGGTCGGTCAACAGTCCCGCGATGGGCTTGTCCACCTCGCGGGCGTTCTGGGCGTGCAGCCGCGCCAGATCGCTATGCTGGTCCCACTTGTAGCTGTGCCAGCAGCGAACCACCCGAACCCCCCTCTCCACCAGCCTGCGGGCCAGCAGCAGTTGCCAGCCGTAGTCATGGGTGCGCTTGTCGTCCAGACCGTAGAGCTTCCGGGTGGCATCCGTTTCCCCCTTGATATCCAGGATCTCCGGGGCGTCCATCTGCATGCGGAAGGCCAGTTCGAATGACTGAATGCGGGCCTCCAGCTTGGGATCGAAATCGTTGTCCAGAGCGTTGCGCCGATTGATCTTCTGCAGCATCTCCAGCTCGTAGCGCTGCTGTTCCGAGGTCAGGTTTCCGCTGGTCAGGTGCTCGATGGGGTTGTCCCGGATGTCGGCCACCTTGTCCGTGTCGTTGCCGATGGGAGTGCCCTGGTAGGCGCCCGGCAGAAAGCCGGAATGCCAGTTGCGGGCTCCGCCGTGGTAGTAGGAGGGCTTGATTTCGATATAGCCGGGCAGGTTCTGGTTCTCGGTCCCCAGGCCGTAAAAGATCCAGGAACCCATGCTGGGCAGGGTGAAGTTGAGCGTGCCGGTGTTGAGCTGGAGCAGGGCCGCCCCATGGTCCACACCCTCGCCCACCATGGAGCGAATCACGCACAGCTCGTCGGCGTGGGCTCCCACATGTCGAAAGAGATCGCTGACCGGAATGCCGCTCTCGCCGTAGTGGCGGAAGGCGAAGGGCGACTTCATCAGGCCGCCCAGATCCTCGGTAGAGAACTGGAGCGACAGCTTGAAGGGGATGGGCTTGCCGTGATCCCTGTCCAGCAGCGGCTTGGGGTCGAAGGTGTCGACCTGGGAAGGACCGCCGTGCATGAACACGAAGATGACCCGCTTGGCCCGGGGACTGAAGTGGGGAAGCTTGGGAGCCAGTGGATTGTGAGGCGGGGAGGCGGCAAACAGGCCGGCGTCCTGCGCCAGCAGGGCCTGCAGTCCCAGAGCTCCGAATCCGCAGGCCGTCCGGCGCAGCATCGCCCGCCGGGAAATGGGTCGGGATGGGAGATTCATGGTTCCCTCAGTTGACAAAGTTGAACTCGTTGGAGGTCATCAGAATCCGGCAGAGGCTCTGCCAGGCGTCCAGACGGGAATCTTCGTCCTTCCCCTTCCCTGCCGGATAATTCCGCAGGTAGGCGAGTGACTCCTCCACCTCCCGGGGCGTGGGCAGCCGGGTCAGGGCAATCAGGTAGGCCCTCCGAACACGCCCGGAATCCTCCCCCTCATCGCCCGCCGTCAAATGCTTGGCCAGGGAGCGCGACCGATCGGCCACGTTCTCGCTGTTCATCATGTAGAGCGCCTGGGTGGCCACGTTGCTCTCGGTCCGCCTGGCCGAACTCAAGGAGCTGTTGGCGAAGTCGAACAGCTTCATCACACCGGGGATCTTGTTGCGAATGACCGGAACGTAGAGGCTGCGCCGGCGGGTTTCGTTGGGATGAAAGGCCTGTTCCGGACCCTTCTGGGCATAGTCCATTTTCCGGGAGGCCAGCGTGCCGCCCAGGGTCAGATCCAGGGAACCGTCCAGGGCCAGGAAGGCGTCCCGCATTTCCTCCACCGAGAGCCGGCGGCGCCTGGCTCGGGACCATAGCTGATTGTCCAGGTCCGATTCCATGGTCTTGGGAGAGGCCTGGCTGCTCTGCTGGTAGGTGTTGGACAGCAGCAGCAACCGGTGCATGGCCTTGAGGGACCATCCGCTCTCAACCAATCGGCGCGCCAGGTAGTCCATCAACCGTGGATGGGTGGGTTTTTCACCGGTGGTGCCGAAGTTGTTGGGAGTGCGCACCAAGCCCTCGCCGAAGTGCCACTGCCAGATGCGGTTGACCATCACCCGGCTGGTCAGCGGATGGTCCGGCCGGGTCAACCACTCGGCCAGCTCCCTGCGCCCGCTGCCTTGAGTGATCGGCGTCTGCCGGCTTCCGGCCAGCACCACCGGGAACTGCTTGGCCACCGGCTCGCCAGGAGTCTGGTAGCTGCCGCGGACGAATACCCTCTGGTCGACGGGTTCCCCTTCGGCCACGGCGGAAGCCAGGGGTGGCTCCGGAGGGGAGGACTCCTCCAGAAGCTCCACCTCGTTTCTCAGTTCGCCGATGCGGTCCCGGGTCTCCTTGGGCAGCAGCGCTTCCCTGTCCTCTTCCTGAATCCCGAAGGGTCCGCTGTCCGCCTTGGTCCCCTCGGCCTTGGGAGGAGGACTGATCACCGAGTTGAAAAAGCGACCCTCCACGGTGATGAACTCGTCAAAGAAGGCCGGTTTCTTGCGGGGGGCCTTGCCCTCCCGAACGGCCTCCTCCACCTTCTGCTTCCATTGCCGCAGGCGCTGGTGCCACGCTCCGGACAACCTGTCGAAGAGATCCTGGTATTCCTCCGCCACCCTGGCGAGCTCGGAGGACTCGGCCCGGTGCCACTTCTCCAGGTAGGGACGAAAGGCGTTGCCCGGTTGGAGGTATTCGATCCAGCGCTGCAGCAGTTGCGGGTCCAGGTCCCCCGCCTCCGCCACCTGCTTCAGGGACTCGCCTTGCAGGTAAACACGCCGGGCCGCCAGCATGTATTCGGCCAGAAGGGGATAGAGCTTTTCTTCGAGATTCCCGGCGACCCCGGTCAGCACCAGCGCCTCGATCAGTGACTCCCGCCCCTTGATCTTGTCCTGGTGGCTCCGGTAGCGCTGGTGGACCTCCTTGGGAACCAGGGGCTCGAAGTAGAACTTGGACACGAAGGGCGGCTTCTTGTCGGGCGGTATGAGGACGCCGAAGCTGCGGGTGCTGGCGAAGATGGAAGCCAGGGAGTAGTAGTCCCTGGTCGAAATCGGGTCGAACTTGTGGTCGTGGCAGCGAGCGCAGGCGATGGTCAGTCCCAGGAAGGCCTTGGAAAGAGTGTCGATCTGCTCGTCCACCAGGTCGTAGACCATCTTGGTCTTGTCCTGCTGGGCGATGGCGCGGGGGCCGATCGCCAGAAATCCGGTGCCGAGCACGGCTCGAACGTTGGGGTGCCCGGGCCGGCCGGAGGGATAGAGGTCGCCGGCGATCTGGTCCTTCACGAATCGATCGTAGGGAAGGTCCCGATTGAAGCTGTCGACCACATAGTCCCGGTAGCGCCAGGCATAGGGCATGGTGATGTCTTCGTCCAGGCCGCTGGAATCGGCGTAGCGGGCGACGTCCAGCCAGTGGCGGCCCCAGCGTTCGCCGTAGCGGGGCGAGGCCAGCAGGCGGTCCACCAGCCGGGCGAAGGCCCCGGGAGCCTTGTCGCCGAGAAACTGCTTGATTTCCTCCTCCGTGGGGGGCAGGCCGTGCAGGTCGAACTTGGCCCGGCGGAGCAGCGTCAGCTTGCCGGCGCGGGGAGCCGGATCCAGGTCTTTTTCCTCCAGCTTGCGCAGCACGAAGGCATCCACCGGCGTCCGAACCCAGCCCGGATCGCGCACTTCAGGCGCCTCGGGGTCGCCCAGGGCCTGAAACGACCACCAGGTGGAAATCCCGTTGGAACCATGAGGGTCTTCCTCCCAGGGAGCGCCCGCCCGGATCCATGCTCTCAGGACCTCCGTTTCCTCCGGCGAGAGAGCGCCGCCCACCGGCATTTTCAACTCTCCGGCCTGGAGGACGGCCTGGTAGAGCAGGCTCTCTTCCGGGTGCCCGGGAACAATGGCGGGACCGCTGTTGCCGCCCTTGAGCAGGGATTCCCGGCGGCGCAGATCCAGGCCCGAGATGCGCGTCTCCCCGTGGCAGGACAGGCAATGCTGCCGCAGGACAGCCCGTGCTTTCTCAGGCAGCGGGGCGTCGGCCGCCAGTCCCTGGACCGGGCCGGCGGACAACATGAAGACAAGGATGGGAAGGGCACTCGGACTCAAAACAGGTCCCCGGCTTTTCGGTTAAACTCGTGCCTATTTGCACCTAGAGAGGCGTTCATTCTAGCATAAGGGCAGGAAACGGTTAACGGCGTTCCAATCCGCGAGGTGCATTCTCCGATGACCACCGACCAGGAGTCCGAACCTCTGCGCTGGGTGATGGTATACGAGACCACAGACGTGTCCCTGCTGATGCTGGTCAAGTCGGTGCTGGAGGATGCGGACATCGACTACACGGTGCAGGGCGAGGAAGCCTCGACACTTTTGCCGCTGGGTCCATTCGGGGCGGGCCTCAGCCGCCACGGCTTCGGAGCCAGAATCCACGTCCCCGAAGACCAGGCCGCGGATGCGGAAGAAGTGCTGGCCGTGCTGGACGAGGAGGCGGCAGAGGATGACGGCGCAGATGATTGAACGGCAGTCTTCTCCTTGCCGGCATCCGGGGCGGCGCAACCGCTCACGGTTCTCGGGACAAATCCGTTTGGGCAGTCTCCCGATGGCGGACGGCGACGACTCCAGCGACCGCTTCCACCGCCACGCGGAAACTGAGGAGGTGCTCCTTTGATCGATTGGACTCAAATTGGCGAGTTCGCGACTCGCTATGCGGGTGCGGGCGCCAAGATCGCCGGCCTGTTTCTCCTGGCCTGGATCGCCTCTCGCATGATTCATCACTACGTGCCCAAGCTGCGGTTGCGGTTGGTCAAGGTCATGCAGGCCCGCCGGCACGAGCCCGACCTTGAATTGGACAAACGGGCGGCCACGCTGGGGGGCATTTTCCGCAAGACGGTGGTGGTGTCGATCTGGGTAGTGGTCTTCATGATGGCCCTGGAGGAAGCGGGCTTCAACGTGGGGCCGCTGCTGGCCGGCGCCGGGGTGGCGGGATTGGCGGTCGGCTTCGGGGCTCAGAACCTGGTGCGGGACGTGATTTCGGGGCTCTTCATGCTGCTCGAGAACCAGGTCCGGGTCAACGACGTGGCCATCATCAACGGCACCGGGGGACTGGTGGAGCAGATCAACCTGAGGACCACCGTGCTGAGAAGCCTGGACGGCACCGTTCACATCTTTCCAAACGGCACCATCAACACCCTGTCCAACATGACCCAGGAATACTCCTACTATGTCTTCAATATCGGCGTGGCCTACAAGGAGGATACCGACCACGTCTCGGCGGTGGTCAGGGACCTGGCCGACGACATGATGCAGGAGGAAACCTATCGACCCTTCATTCAGGCCCCCCTGGAGGTGATGGGCGTGGATGAGTTCGCCGACTCCGCCGTCATGATCAAGGCCCGCATCAAGACCGCGCCCATCAAGCAGTGGATGGTGGGCCGGGAGATGAACCGCCGCATCAAGAAGAAGTTCGACGAGCTGGGCATCGAGATTCCCTTCCCCCACCGCTCCCTCTATTTCGGCGAGGCCAGCAAGGCCTTCGCCACCCGGCCGGTCGGCGCCGATCCCGGAGAGATCAAGGCCATGATCCGGGAAGTGCTGGAGGAAAAGGGCCTGGCGGCCGGAAAGTTGGAGCCTCCAGCCCCGGCAAAGGTGGTTCCCGCCACCCCGAAGCCGAAGGCCCGCCCCCCGCCGGCCAAGGCTACCCCCCACCCGCGGCC
>VXMN01000213.1 GCA_009841055.1 Acidobacteriota bacterium | reverse complement strand
CCTCCACCCCTGGCCGTTTGGCAGATAATCCTTAGCTCCGGGGGGGGGCCCCCGGCCGCGGCGGGGGGCGGGGGGCCCGCCCGGGGGGGGGCGGCGGGGGCTCGCCGAGTCGCGGGCTTATGCAGGGTCACTGCGCCAGCAGGTTCTCGATCAGCCTCTGGAAGGCGGGATAGGGGTGGGCTCCGGTCAGCGTTTTCCGGACCCTGATGGTGGGTTGTGTCTTGTCCGTCAAGCCGAAGAAAAAGGAGGGGGTTCCGCGGACTCCGACCCTCTTGCCCTGACTCAAGCCGTCCCGGACCTTCTGGGCGTATTTGCCGCTTTCGACACAGTCCAGCAGGACCTGGTTGTCGAGTTCCAGGCTGCTGCCGAAGGCTTTGAGCGTCCCCGAAGTGAGGGATTGGGGGTGGCGGAACAACAGGTCGTTCATTTCCCAGTACTTGCCCTGGTCCCCGGCGCAGTGGGCCGCCTGGGCCGCTTTGGATGCCCCGGCGTGGGACGCCAGCGGGAAATCTGCAAAGACATACTTCACCCGTCCACTCTCGACGTAATCCTCCACGATGCGGGGAGCGACTTGCCGGTCGTGGCGCCTGCAGAAAAAACACTGGTAGTCCGAAAACTCGATCATGGTCACCTTGGCCTCTGCGGATCCCATGAAGGGCAGGCCACGGATATTGATCTTGAGGAAGTGAGCTTGTCCGCCGCCCTGGACGGCGAGAAGCCGGCCGATCCGGGAGTTGCCGTCCCCCGGCCCTTTCCTTTCCGCCTGCGCCAGAGGGGCAGGTTCCCGGTCTTTCTGGGGTGCAGCCGTTTGCACGGTCCCCAGCACAAGGGCTACCGCCATCCAGCCGCGAAGGATACTCATGAGGTTGCTCTCACTGGTAGTCGGATTCCGGCAGAACCACCTGGCGAACCAACTCCTCCAGGGGAAGCCGGGACATGGCCCGAAGCGCGCCTCTCCAGTCGGCGCTGTTGTTCATTTGAGCGTTGAGAGCCAGGTGCCTGACAGCCGGTTCCGCCACCAGGGCCAGGGCTTCCAGGGGCAGGCCGGACCGGTCGGCCAATTCGGCCAGCGTCAGCATGAAGTGACCCAGTCGTCTGGAGAGATGGTGGGTCAGCAAGGAGTTGTTGAACTCTTCGTAGGGTGGTGGCGGGAGCCGTTTGCCATAGCTGCGGTCAGCCAACTCGGATCCGGCAAAAAATCGGTCCTGATGGGATGGAACCAGGGCTGAGGCGCGCTCCAACGCCTCCCGGACCGGCCCATTACCCAGATGCGCGGCCTGCTGTTCGTGCCACAGGCGATCCCCCAGGTAATAGAGATCGGAGGAGCTGAGCAAGGCAGATATGCCTTCCAGTTCCCGTGTGGCCACGGACTCCAGCAACTGGGCTCTCCGGGTCGGCCCCAGCAATCCCTCGACGATCCGAGCCAGGTCCTCTTGCATTTCCTGCTGCAAGGCTGACCGGGCCAGGAATTCCCGCGCCAGCCGGATCTTCAATGCCACCAGGTGCATGCTGAGCGGGTTGAGGTGTGACCAGGGCAGGGATCTCACCCCGGAAAGCTGTGCGGCCGCGAATCCCTCGACCACCGGGTCCGTTCCTATGGATTCCCCGGCTTCGGCTTTGACCAGCCCGATTTCTCCCGTCAGCGTTGCAATCTGACACAACGCTCCGCGGAGGTAGTTCCCTGTCTGGCGGCGCAGCGTCTGCCGGGATGCCGCCGGCCAGTAATAGCGACCGCTGCTGCCAAGGGTGACGTGGAACTGATGCTTCCTGGTCAGCAGCGGATCTTCAGCGACCACCAGGTCCCGGGGAGAGAAGTAGTAGGCGTAGACCCATCCGACCAGGGCGTCCTTGAAACTCCCGTCGAGATGACTGACCACTTCCTGAGACAACTCGGGAACGGCATCCGAGCGGTTGCCGCGGTTGCCTTTGGCGATCGCATTGTTCAGTTGACGGACCCACTTTGAGGTCCGGCCCCGCTGCAGAAAGACCGCATTGCCCCGCTGCGCGTCGGTCAACTGGTTCTCGAGTTGTTGCTCCAGTTCATGGAGTTCCCCCAGATTCCTCTTGAAAGCATCCAGGACGGTCTGGTCCCGATTCCCCCGGACGGCCTGGGCTGCATCGTATAGTTCCAGCAGACCGGTCAGTGAGGGGACCCGCTGCAGCCGCAGGACCTCCTCGATTCTCTTCCGATTGATCGAACCGGCATCGATGGCTGCCGTCCGGCCGTTGGACTCGAACTCGACTTGCCTGGATCTCCCTCCGAGGGCCGCCATCAATTGCCCGTCGATGCCGGCCGGTTGCGGTCCCAGGATCTTCAAGCGCCCGGCATTGCCTTGCGGATAGGATGACGAATCGCTTTCCGCCGGCGGAGGCGGGACGGGCAAACCCTGCTCGAGACGCCGCAGGATGGCCACCGTGGCCCCGGTGAAGTCCGCCTCGGTTCTGGCGTCGGCGAATCTCTGGCTGAGAGTATCCAGAATCGAGGAAATTTCCGATTCGTCCAGAGCACGGTTTTCCGAGAGGAGCACCAGGGTCTGGAGCAATCCGTGGAACAGTCCCAGGGTGTCGTTCAGGCTGGTGAGGTCCACGTCCTCGACATTGCGGGCCGCCTGGAAGAACCGCTGGAGTTGCTGGGTGGAGGGTTGCGGCAGAGATGCCAGATAGGGGAATATCTCGCGATATTTGGGATAGCGCCTGGACAGCAGCAGGGCGGCTTCCTCCGCCATGGGCCGATCCCAGTGCCGTTCCAGGTGCACCGCCGCCAGAAAATTCTCCACCATGCTGTACTTCTTCATGCCGAACTGGTACTCCGCCAAGGGCAGTCGAAGCAGGATTTCGTCTTCGTCTTCCGGGGAGACTGTCGGGGCGGCCAGCCCCGCGGATCCTGGGATCTCATCCGGCCTGCCCGACCATCCATGGGATACGGACCAGACCCTGGCGCTACCCGGAAATCGAATCCGTCTCTCCCCGTTCAGCGGCAGTTCCCGCACCATGTTCCTGAAGGGGATGCGATGGTTGACGATGCGCCGCTTGGCTTCCTCGGAACCCGTGAAGGGAAAGGCTGCATAGAACTTGGCCAATCGCCCCGGGCTGCTGGTGAGAAAGCGCTGGTTCTCTTCGGGCAGATTGATGAGCGTGTGATAGAAGGCCCGCGGCTGGCCGTGGCCCTGGTTCAAGAGGCGCCGAACAACGCGGGGGGGGCTGTCGGGGCGAGCCCCCCGGCGCGACTCCCAGGCGGACGCCGCCGTGGCCCCGCCGGGCAGAAGCAGTTGTCCCTCGAGGGCCGACAGGGCTGAACCGTAGGCCAGAAGGCTGTTGGGGTGCACCTCCAACAGTTCCCGGCTGGTGTAGGTTTCCACCACCAGGCGCCGGGCCTCGTCGTTCATTGCCGCCAGTCCCGCGTAGAGACGGGCGGAGGGAATGTTCTCCGCGAACGCTCTCAAGAGTCCGCCGACCGGGCGATTCCCGTCAAAGAAACGCCTCAACCAGAACCTTTCTTCAAAGATGATCGGCACCCTTTGATCGCTGAACGTCAACTGGTAAGAGTCTCCGGCCTCCAGTTGCGACTTCATCTCCATTTCGTCCACGCCCAGGGCGGAAGAGAAGGTTTGCCTGAGTGCAGCCAATTCGTCGGTGCCCAGCTCCACCCGGACCCTTCCCTCGGACCGTCTGATGGTCCACCCCAGGAGGGCGAGAACCTCACGGGTCTTCCTGAGACGCGACTCGTTCCCGGTCTCGAGCAGGATCTGAAACTCCAGCTTCTTCGAGCGGGCCCGGGAGCGCAAAGCCGCAACCGAGTCGAAGTAGTAGCGCAGTGCCTGGACGTACCCGGCTCCGGCCTTTCCATAGGTTCGGCGTATCAGGTGGGAGACGAAGTCTGATACGAAGGTTTCGGGGGGCGTGTTCTCCCGCAAGCCGGCTGCGCTCGCCAAGCCCCGCACTCCGCCGGGAACCACCAGCAGGCCCTTCTTTGAGGTTGTTCCCGCGATCGGATCGATGGCCGGAATATCCCCTCTTCCCAGTCGCTGCAGACGCGCGGACATGCTCGCGGCCCGGGGTCGATCCCCGTCCCGCAGGGCAACCAGCAGGCCTCGTTCCAGCACCCGTTCCAAGCGATCCGAACTGGCTTGCTCGGCTTCCAGGACCTCGACCAGGCTCTCATAAGCTTCGGCCGCCCGATAACCGAAGACGTCCCGAACCCGGGCCAGCCTGTCCAGGACCTCGACATTTCCGGGAAAGGCGGCGGCCGCGTTTTCGACCGCCCGTCGCATTTCCGGAATCCGGTGGCTTTGCTTCAGGAGATCGACCTGGAACCGGTGAAGATCCACCGAGCGGGGGGCGACTTGCAGCCCCTGGTGCACGGTGGCCAGTGCTTTATCGACCTCGCCCAGGTTCATCTGAACCCGAGCCAGCCCCAGATAGGCGCCCGGCAATCCCGCGTCGGCATTCAAGGCCTTGCGATAGAAGTCGAGCGCCTCGTCATCCAGGCCTTCCTTTTCACAAAAGTCGGCAAAACGCATCTGGAGCCCGGGAGCATCGGGGATCTTTCCGGCAGCCTTCTGCAGCACCTCCCGGGCCTGGTCTTTCCGATCCCGCGCCAGATGGATTCGAGCCAATCCTAGGTGCCCGTCTCCCAGTTCCGGCCTGAGCTCGACGGCTCTGCCGTAGGCATTGAGAGCCTCCTCGGCCCGGCCGGACTTCTCCAGCAAACTGCCGCGACGGGCGTGGAGGTCGGCTCCCTCCGGAAAGCGCTGCAGGGCGGAACCGACCTCCTGCAGCCCCCGGGCAATCTCCCCCTGCGCCTCACGGATCCCGATGAGTTTTGCCAGCACGGCCGATCTGCCCGGATCGGCGTTCATGGCTCGCCGGTAGGCCTGCTCGCTCTGCTCCCAAGCTTGAAGGTCGAAGTGGAGGTCTCCAATCTCGGTGAAGATGGAAGCGTTGCGCGGCATCAGCGAGGTCAGGGGGGTCATCAGTTGCAGGGCGGTTTTCAGCTCGCCCTGTCGGCGGTAGACTCCCGCGGCGTACCTCAGGGTGGGAGGATGAAAGGGGTTGAGGTCGAGGGCTTCCTTGAGTGAAGCCTGGAGCACCTGGCCGTTCCTTTGAGCTGCCGCCTGGCGGGCGTTGCGAAGCGCGCGCAAGAGCCGGGCGAAGTCTCCTGGCAAGACCGTGCCGCCATCCAGAGACCGGGAAAGCGCCGGGAACTCCGTCACCACCTGTCCGTCCGCCCGGTCCACCAGTCGGGCCCGGTACTGAACCACGCCCTTGGGCAGGGCGACCTCCGGCATCGGGATTTCGGTGCAGGAGGCCGGCAGCAGGGCATGGGTGAGCTCCCCTATGGTTTCTATGACGGAACCGCAGGTGGCTCGGGCGACGGTGCCCCAGACCCCTTCGCCGGCGTCGGCTTCCTCCGAGGTCCCTGCGCCCTCGGATATTTCGGCGGTGGGTGGCGTGCCGGGAGCCGGATCGCCGGGGATCCGCCAATAGATCAGACGGACCTTTTGCCGGCCGAATCGGTCGGCCAGATAGGCGGAACAGTAGGATCTCAACTCCGGATCGGAGATCAGCGGCTCCGGAGCGATCAGTATCAGGGTTTCCCACGGGACCGACGGCGGCGGCAGAAGCTGTCCTGCCTCCTGGTAGATGCCGACCGCCCGTTCATCCTTTCGGGCCGGCGGCTCCGTCTCGTCGTCGGTCAGGTTCTCGCTGCCGGATCTGAGCCCGGCCAGGTCGTGCGGGAGCGCCGTAGCAGAGGTCTCCCAGGAACCGAGCCTGCCGTCGCCGATCACGTGAAGCCGAAATCGCCCCAGCCGGTCCTCCAGCACAGCCAGTTGCCGAGCCTTGAGCTCGACCTCCTGCCAGACCCGCTCGGAGTAGCTGCCGGGCAGCAGCAGGACCGAAATCCTGACAGGGACCTGCAGGGGAACCGCCGTCACTACCTGGGCCCCGGCGAATGTCTGAAACTGGTAGCGGTTGGCGTCTCCGGACAACACCCGGGGAGACAGGAAAGATCCGGCAAGGTTTACGGAAGCCGCCCCCCAGGCGAGCAGCAGAAGCGGAATCCAGGCCAGGGCAACTCCGGCCGGCGGCCGCGCCAGGCGGAATGGGCGAAGTGTCGGCCGCTTTCGGCGAAATGGGGTCATGGGAATGTGTCGGGAGAAATAGGGAGTGACCAGACCACCCATTCTATGCCGGGGACGGGGGATTATTCAATGGAAGAATGGTTTAGGTCGACACCTCTCCGGGTCGCCGGGCACTTGACGAGCAAGAGCTTTCTTTCGTCCGGATCTGCAGCTAGGTATTGCGGATGAGGAGGGTTGTAACGGACTCAAAAGACCGTTGCTGACCTCCAATGCCGGGCAATCCGCGTTAGTTATCGGATAAGCATGAAGGTTGAAAGAGGCAGGCTCACGATGCGGGGGTCGTCAACTCCACCGGAATGATCCTGCGTGACTAACAGGCCAAAGGTGGCGTTGTTAACTGTTTTTTCGAGAAACGACCGAATGCCCAGCGTATCCCTTAACGGATCGATCC
>VXMN01000305.1 GCA_009841055.1 Acidobacteriota bacterium | reverse complement strand
CACCTTCTCCGGGAGGCGGCCCGACTTCAGCGCCGCTTCGGCAACCGTCTCCATCACCCGCCGGACGTTCCCAGCGATGACACCCATCGGTTTGAAGCTCCTGCAAAGCCGAATCGCCGACCCGGGAAAACCTTCGCTCCCTTTCCGATCCCGGCGACCCACGAACCGCGCTGAATCGGTGGTCCCGCAGCCTCGAAAAGGGGCCATCTTACCTCAAGTCCCGGCCGATTTCCAAACGCCCCGGCAAGCAGGCAGGCTCTGGGGTGCGCGCCTTGTTGGAGCCTTCGGAGTTGTGCTATTTTGCCAAGGATCCCGGTCCCGGGGCCGGGCCTGAACCCTGGTTTCTCCATGCCTCCATTCATTTCCTTCGAGGGGTTGGACGGCTGCGGCAAGACCACTCAAGTGAAGCTGCTGGCCGACTACCTGACCCAACGCGACATCCGGGTGGCCGTACTGCGGGAACCCGGCGGAACTCCGGTGGGAGAATCCATTCGGACGCTGTTGCTCAGTTCCCGAAACCGGGGCTTGTTGCCCTTGAGCGAGTTGCTGCTCTATTACGCGGCCCGCAACCAGAACCTCCACCGGCAGATCATTCCGGCTCAGGCCGAGGGCAAATGGGTCTTGTGCGACCGTTTCGCGGATGCCAGCGCCGCCTACCAGGGATTCGGGCGTGGATTGGATCTCTCGTTGGTTGAAACGCTCGATCGCATGGTGAGCGGCGGCAGAAAGCCGGACCTCACGCTCCTGATTGACATCGAGCCCGCTCTCTCCCTGGACCGGGCCAGGGACAGAAACCGTCGAACGGGACTGGACGAAGGCCGATTCGAGGCGGAGTCTCTGGCATTTTTCCATCGCGTCCGGGAAGGATATCTGCAGATTGCAGCACGGGAGCCCGGCCGGGTCCGGGTTCTGAACGGAAACCGGACCATCGAAGAGTTGCATCGGGAAGTCCTGGGGCTGATTTCGACCCTTCTTCCAGGGGGACAGGTTGATGGGATGGAATGATTTTCTGGGAAATGCCCCCGTTCGGGACCTGATGAGGCGAAGTCTTTCCGAAGGCCGTCTGCCTTCGTCGCTGCTTTTCGCCGGTATCGCGGGAATCGGCAAGGGGACCCTGGCCCACTTCCTCTCCAAGGCGGCCAATTGTCAGAATCTCGAGGATGACTTCTGCGACGACTGCGGGAGCTGCCGGAAGATCGAGCAGCGCATGCACCCCGACGTTCGAAGCTACGCGCCCGACGGGGCCTTCATCAAGATCGATCAGATGAGAGATCTGATTCGCGAGGTCGTTTTCAAGCCCTTTGAAGGCCGACGCCGCATCTTTGTGATCGACCAGGCCCACCGACTGCGCCTGGAAGCCGCCAACGCCATTCTCAAGACGCTGGAGGAACCACCGGAGACCTCTTTCCTCATCCTGGTGACCGATTCCCCCAACGACCTTCCCGGCACCCTCCGGTCCCGCTGCCAGCGCATCCAGTTCTATCCCTTCTCTGCGGAGGAGCTGGAAAGCATCCTCCGGCAACGATCGATCTACCCCGACCGGGATCTGCCCCTGGTGGGGCGGATTTCCCGGGGCAGCCTCGGAAGGGCCTTGAACCTGGACCTGCAGCAGTACCGGGAGGCTCGCGGGGATATGGTGGAGGCGATCCGGGCCTGCGCCGGGGCTCTCTCCTATCACCGGGCCCTGCAAGTCACTGAGCCTCTGGCCTCGCCCAGGCAGAAGGAACAATTCGAGTTCAGGACGGGTGTCCTTTACGACCTGCTGCGCGACCTGCTGCTGATTCACCTGGGCGCTCCCGGGGAAAGCCTCACCAATATCGATCTGCAATCGGAGTTGGCCGAAATCGGCTCCGCCCTGACTTTCGAACAGATTGTCGACGCCGTCGGCTCTCTCGACCACTTGATGAAGGGACTGGGGCGCAATCTCAACAAGTCGCTGGCCCTGGACCGATTTCTGTTCCGACTGAGCGGCGTGAGCGCGACACCCCTGAAACAAACGCCGGATATCCACTAAGGGCACGACGGGGCACCAGGCGGGACGGTCCTGCCGCAGCGCCAGGGCTGCGGCCCGGCTGGCGCCCGCCGCCTCGAAGAGCAAGAGCGATGGGAGGAGGCACCCCACCCGGGAGCGCGTGTCGATGGGCATCGAAAATTGCAGGGTTTTGGGCACCGAGCGTGGCAGCGGTCCAACCACTGCTCCGCGAAGCGAGCGTAGCGGGATGCCCACCCGGGAGCGCCTTTCAAGGGAATGGCCGTGGATGAGAGGTTGCTTACAGCAATAAAGTCGCGGGCGGGACCCACCCGGGAGCGCGGGCGTCTCGCCCGCATTTGTCTCCACTCAACCCAGCCCATCTCCTCCACCCCGCTCGACCCGCAAACAGGCCACGACCCTGCTTCGCCCAAGCCCACGCCGTTCCCGTCGGCTGGGTGGACGGCTGCCACATCGCAGGGAAACTCAGCGGCTCGCGACGGCAGTGCATGCGGGCGGGACGCCCGCGCTCCCGGGTGGGGCGTCTCTTCCCATCGCTCTTGCTCCAGGAGGGAATGCGCGTGTCGACGGGCATTGGAAATTGCAGGGTTTTGGGCACCGAACGTGGCAGGATCGCCCCGGCAAGCCGGGGGCAGGCTAGCCCGAACGCCGTCTCCTTTGGTTTTCCTGGCACTTCTTGGGACTTGTGGCGCTGTAGGGCTCGTGCTAAACTACCCTCAATCTTGACGCTCACAGGCCACCTTGAAAAACCCCGCGGGTCAGCGCTGTGACATGGCCGATGGCCGGCCAATGAGTTTCCTGGCGTCCGTCCTGAAGTGATCGCAGGTTTGCGAGTCCCCATCGGAACGCGGAAGACTTGAGTTCTCTTGAAAAGCGGCAGTGGTTGGGTGGAAACCTGGCGGCGGGGGGCAGTCGGCCTGCCGCGACTCTGCACACAATCCAGGCAAGACCGGAGGAGGATTTTCCATGAATCGTCGGCTCATCCGTCCGTCGTTATCGGACATCAAAGACAAGATGACCGTGCGATCGCAAAAGAAGCGACCCGCTCCTCCGGAACAGACCAACGCCGAAAGCTTCTACTACCTGAAGCAGATGCAGAACAGGACGCCCATGGTGCTGGTCTTCCACGACGGAGAACGGATGCAAGGGGTCATCGAGTGGTACGACCGCAATTGCATCAAGTTCAACCGCGACCCTGAACCCAATCTGCTGGTCTTCAAGCACGGTATCCGCTACATGTACAAGGAGGACGAGGATAAATCCACCGACGATTGAGATTGGCAGTCGTACCTCGGTGCCTCATTGCTCAAATCCACTCCCGGACCGCGAAAGGAAGTTTCACCATGAGAAAGCTTGGATTGTCGGTTGCGTTGCTCTTCACCCTGTCGGCGCTGGTTCAGTCTCACCCTCATATCCGCAAGACCGTAGGCGCTTCAGCCGAGGGTGTTCAACTCAAGCTGAGCTACTTCACCCTTCCCTACAACGCAGAGCACCTGGCCGATGTGAAGGAGGGATTTGTCTTTCATTTGGGACGCGCCACCCTTGAGATCAGTGGAGCCGTCGAAAGCGCGGGAACGACGGTCTCAACCGGGCAATACGATCTCCGCGCCAAAGCCGTAACCGCCGACAAGTGGACCCTGCTGCTCATTCCCAAGGCTCCCGAGGGCTCCGGAGGCCAGCAGGACTCAAGCCGCGAAATCCCTCTGGAGAGCCGATCGGCAATGGGACACCATCAGGCCCACCACCTGAATCTGGACTTGACCAGCGGGCACGGGGACACCCACGGCAAACTGATTCTCTCGGTGGCTTTCGGACCCAGAATGGTCGAGGGAGTCCTCTCTCTTCCGACTCCCGAAGCCTGAGGAATCGCGGTGGGCTCGACCATTCTCAAGCAGCGCCTGGCGCTTCCCCAACCCCTGCTGGTCCCCGCCTGCTACGACATGGTCTCCGCCAAAGTGGTGGAGCGTTGCGGATTCGAAGCCGTCTACCTTTCCGGGTTCGGTCACTCCGCCTCCCACCTGGGCCTCCCCGACGCAGGCCTGATCTCCTTCTCCGAAATGCTGGAGCGGTTGCACCACCTGGTCCGCAGCGTCGACATCCCCGTTTTGGCGGACGCCGATACGGGATTCGGCGGCGTGGTCAATGTGCGCCGGACCGTGGAGGAATACGAAGCGGCCGGAGCCCAGGCCATCCAACTGGAGGATCAGATGATCCCCAAGAAGTGCGGGCACACGCCGGGAAAGCAGTTGATTGAAGCTTCGGAGATGGCGGGAAAGCTGGAGGCGGCCGTCGCCGCCAGGCGCAGCGACCGCTTTCTGATCATCGCCCGCACCGATGCCATAGCCGTCACCGGATTCGACGATGCCATTAGCAGGGGAGAACTCTACCAGCAGGCGGGAGCCGACATCCTCTTCATCGAGGCACCGACCAGTTTGGATCAGATCGAGAGGATCGCCGCTTCCTTCCACAAACCGCTCATGATCAACCTGGTCGAACGGGGGAAGACTCCCCTGCTCTCCCTGGAACAGCTCCAGACCCTGGGATACAAGGTCGTCGCCTACGCCCTGACCACCCTGATGGCCTCGGTTCGGGCCATGGAGCGCACCTTGGCGAAGTTGAAAGACGGGAGCTCACCCGAAGAATACCTGGATGAGCTGGCCACGTTCGAGGAACTGGATCAACTGCTGGGGTTTCCCGAATGGCGTCAGTGGGAAAACCGGTTCCGCCGGCCAAGCGGATGAATTGCTCCTGGGGTGCTCGCCTGAAACAAAGAAAAAAGAGTGATCCACGAAGTCACACGAAGGACCACGAAGGGACACCAAGAAAGACACGAAAGGAAAAGAGATATCCACGACGGGGAACGGCGAACCACGAATGGATACGAATAAACACCAATGAATGGATCAATGAGTTGTTGATTGGGGGGTGTGACAACCGAAATCGAAGAGATATTTGCGAAGGAAACGAAGTCCCATCAAGGGTACAAAGTTGCTAAAGCATTGTGTTGCCGCTTGTCGTTTGAGCGGGCTCACCTGTCTTCGTGTTGATTCGTGTTCATTCGTGGTTCGCCTTTATTGACGATCGCTTGTTTTTCCTTGAAAGGTCTGCCCGGAAGGGCGGGGGCGGTGCTGATCGGAAGCATCCAGCGCCGAGCGGAATGCCCGGATATGGGCCGGGGTGGTGCCGCAGCAACCTCCGATGAAGTAGGCTCCCTCCTGAAGAAGGTCGGACAGGTGTCCGGCCATTTCCTCGGGCGTCTGGGTGTAGTAGCTCCTGAGTTCGTCGTCCAGTTGAGGCATCCCGGCGTTAGGGTAGGCCATCATCCGTTTCGGTGCTATTTGCCTGGCGGCCATCGCTTCCCGCAGCTCCCGGATACCCTGGATGGCATAGGGCATGCCCGTATGCTCCTCCCGCCGGGGTTCGGCGCCGCAGTTCAGGCCGAGCATATCCACATGCTCCAGTAAGTTCTCTCCCCCCGCAAACTCACCCGCGGAAAAAATCTCCAGCAGATCCGGGGCCGAATGTCCCCAGTCCGTCTTGTAGGTCACCTTGCCGCTGCCACGGTCCCGGGTGTATTTGTAAGTAAGGTTGACGGCTACCGGAAGTCCGTACTGGCGAGCCACGTCGGCGACGATGGACGCCTCCCGGGCCGAAAACATGGTCTCGATGCAGAAGAAATCGACGCCGCCTTCCGCCAGGGCGTCAGCCAGTCTCCGGTGCGCATCCCTCACCAGGTGGTTGGCGATGCCAAAGCTGGTGTCGCCGCTGTCGGCTTCGATGGCTCCCGGGGAGGGTCCCAGCGAGCCCGCGATATAGGTCTCCTTGCCGCTTCTCTCAACCGCGGCCCTGGCATGCTCGACCGCGGCTCTGGCCAGGCGATCGCACCCGGCGGGATCTTTCCCGGCCATCTTGAGGTGCAGAGTGGACCCCACGAAGGTGTTGGTGCCGATGGCATCGGCTCCGGCTTCGATATAGGCACAGTGGATGCCGACCACGTCTTCCGGATGCAACTCGTTGGCCACGCTGCTGTTGGGCAGCTCGATGCCTCTGGCGAACAGTTGCGAGCCGAATCCCCCGTCGTACAGGAGCGGTTTCGGCTGCTTGAGTCTTTCCGATAGAGGAATCATGGAAACTCCTTCGAGCGCCCCTACGGTCGAAAGCAGCGCCCTCGCACCGCCGGCACGATTTAGCGGGTCGAGCCGCCGGGGAAAACATGCCGCGCCGGCGCCGCCCTATAGATCCATCAGTTCCCGCACATACTTGGGAGCCGGCGACCCGAAGGACAGCATTCTGTCGTGAAAGGCCTTGAAGTCCTTCAGGGGGCCATGCCTGGCTTCGTAGGCCTCTCGTATGGCATTGACTTCACGGTTGCCCACATAATAGGTCGAGAGCTGGGCCGACGTCAGGCAGGCCCTGCGCCACTTGCCGGCTGCCTCTCCCTCTTCCTGAAAGCCCTCGTTCATCATCAAGTCCATGGCTTCCTGACTCAAATAAAAAAATCACTCTGCCGACAATCTAAAGAGAGTACATCTCGGTGGACGGCGTATCATTCTA
>VXMN01000309.1:3016-6569 GCA_009841055.1 Acidobacteriota bacterium | reverse complement strand
CGAGGAATCCGACAAACCCGGGAAGGCGTGCCGGTGTTGCTGGAGTTCATGACCACCCGGGAAACGGACATGTCGGTCTTCCCCTAGCCCCATCCAGGTCAGGCTGCGATCCCGCCAAACGAGCCTGGCGCCCAAACAGGAGGTCGATGCTTGAATTCTCAGGAGTCTATTGAAGCCATCCCGCTCGGCGGCCTGGGCGAGTTCGGGATGAACATGATGGTGTTCCGCTACGGATCCCAGATGATCGTGGTGGATTCCGGCTTGATGTTTCCCGACGAAGAGCTCCTGGGGATCGATGTCATCGTCCCCGACATCTCCTTCCTGATCGACAACGCCTCCCAGGTTCAGGCCATCGTGCTGACCCACGGCCACGAGGATCACATCGGGGCGCTGCCCTTCGTGTTTCCCGCCTTGAGCCACGTTCCCGTTTACGGCACCCGCTACACCCTGGGCCTGGCCTCGGCCAAGCTGGCCGAGCACCAGTTGCTGGACCAGGCCGAGCTTGTCACCGTCGAGGCCGGGCAAATCCGGGAGATGGGTGACTTCCAGGTGGAGTTCATCCATGTTACCCACAGCGTCGTGGATGCCGTCATGCTGGCCATTACCACTCCGGCGGGAGTGATCCTCCACACGGGGGATTTCAAGATCGACTCTTCGCCGCTGGATGGCCGGGTCACCGACCTTCCGCGAATTGCCGAGTACGGGCGCCGGGGTGTGCTGGCCCTGTTCTCCGACAGCACCAACGTGGACCGGCCCGGGATCACTCCCTCGGAAACCGCCGTGATCGAAAAGCTGGACGAGATCTTCAACCATGCACCGGGCAAGGTGATCGTCTCCTGTTTCACTTCCTCCATCCACCGCATCCAGACCGTGTTCAACCTGGCCCAGCGCTACGGGCGCAAGGTGGCCATCGCCGGGCGGAGCATGCTGTCGACGACCAGGGTTGCCCATCAGCTCGGCTACCTGAACATTCCGGACGGACTGATGGTCAAGATACAGGACGTCAGAAAGATGCCGCCGGAACGGGTGGTCCTGATGCTGACGGGCTGTCAGGGACAACCGTTGGCCGCCTTGCCGCAGATGGCCGTGGACAACTTCAAGAACATAAGAATCGAGCCGAAAGACACCGTGGTGATGTCGGCACGCATCATTCCCGGAAACGAAAAGACCATTTCCCGCATGGTCAACCATCTCTACAAGAGGGGTGCGACCGTCCACTACGACGACGGATCCCACCCCCCCATCCATGTTTCCGGCCACGCCAGCTCCGAGGAGCTCAAGCTCCTGCTGAACCTGGTGCGCCCCAGGCATTTCGTGCCCATCCACGGAGAATACCGCCAGCTCTATCGCCACGCGGAGCTGGCCAGGAACCTGCACGCGGTGGGAGACACGGTGCTGGTGGCGGAGACCGGCGATCGCATTCAACTGAGCCGGCAGGGGGCCGAGGTCACCGGCAAGGCTCCGGTCGGCCGCATTTTCATCGATGAGGGCAGCCTGGACGAGCTGGAGGAAGTGGTGGTGAGGGACCGCCGCCATCTTTCCGAAGACGGCATTGTGCTTCCCATTCTGGCCATCAACAAGGCCAGCGGTCAGATGGAGACTCAGCCCGAGATCATCACCCGGGGATTCGTCTTCGTGGATGAAGACGACACTCTCCTGGAGGAAGCCCGCGACCGCGTGCTGGAAACCCTGGAGGATTCCAGCGTTGAAGAGAGGACCGACTGGTCCCTCATCAAGGAGAAGATCCGCACCGATTTGCGCCGCTTCCTGTTCAAGCAGACGGCCAAGCGGCCGCTGGTGCTGCCGGTTATCCTGGAGATTTGACGAGTCGCCGGACAGCCTCGATTGACGGCGCCCCCCAGGTAACTCCATGACCTTGAAGCAGGCCATCGTCCTTGGCGCCGTGCAGGGCCTGACGGAGTTCCTGCCCATCAGCAGTTCCGCCCATTTGATTCTGATCCCCTGGATAACGGATTGGCCGGACCAGGGCCTCACCTTCGACGTGGTTCTGCACGCCGCCACCCTGCTGGCAATTCTCACTTGCTTTTGGAGAGACCTCGCCGGAATCCTGCGGGATTGCTTCCAGCCCTCCCGCGCCCGCTCCCTCGAGCGGCCCGAAGGGCGCCGCATGCTTTTGTTCCTGTTCCTGGGAACCGTTCCCGCCGCCATAGCCGGGATGTTGGCTGAACAGTGGGTCGCCACCCAGCTTCGGACTGCCGAAATCATTCCTGTAACGCTGATCTTCTTCGCCCTCATGCTCTGGCTGGCGGAACGTCGAGCCAGCTTGAAGAAGGAACTGGGGAAAATATCTCTGACGGATGCTCTATGGGTGGGGATGGCCCAGGCGGTGGCCCTGATTCCGGGGACCTCGCGCTCCGGAATCACCATAACGGCCGGACTGTTTCGTGGAATGACGCGGGAGGCAGCCGCCCGCTTCTCCTTCCTGCTTGCGGTCCCCATCCTTGCGGCAGCCAGCCTGAAAAAGCTTCTCGAAATCAATCAGTCGGGAATTCCTGAGGGAGAGGTCATGAGTCTTGCGGCCGGCTTTCTCACAGCCCTGATCGTCGGTCACCTCACCATCAGGGTCTTCCTGCGTTTCCTCCGGAAAAAAACGCTTTATGTTTTTGTTCGGTACCGTATCCTTTTGGGTATCGTGATTCTCATCATCCTCCAACGGGGTGGACTGTAGGCATGAGCTTTCTGGCGCCCACCGCGCATCCGCGTCTCAACGAGGCCCTGGGGCTGATGCTGCTCAGTCTGTCCCTCCTGCTGACCTTAAGCCTGATCTCCTTCCATCCGATGGATCCTTCGTTCAACGTATCCCGCGAGTTGGTCGGCCAGGACACGGTTCACAACTTCATCGGCCAATATGGATCCGTCCTGGCTGATCTGTTGTTGAACGCTTTCGGATACGCCTCTTTCCTGTTTCCCGTCATTTTCTTGATTTTTGGCTGGAAATGGTTGCGCTCTCAGAACATCAGCACACCCGCCACCAAGATTTTCGGCCTGCTTTGCCTGGCCGGCTCGGGGTGTCTTCTTCTGGCATTGCTGTTTCCCCAGCCTGTGACGGTGGGGTGGTTGATCCGGGACGGAGCGATTGTCGGCACTGGCGGCGCCACCAAGGCCGGGGGGATGGTCGGAGACCTGCTGGCGGAATGGTTTCAGGGCCGCTTCAATTGGGCCGGCGCCTGTATCGTGGGCTTCATGATATTCATGGCCTCGGTCTTTGTCGCCACCCGCTTCTCATTCAGGGTTTGTCTGGACTGGCTGGGAAGACGGCTGCGATTCCTGAGCGCATGGCAGGCTCAATGGAGGAATTGGCGCAAGGCATCGGAAAGGAAGCGGCAGAAGAAGAGGCTGGAGGCCAGACTGAAGCGAGGAGAGGAGAGGAAGGCCGTCACCACGCAAAAGGTTTCCGAGATCAAGCAGTGGGAATCCGCGGAGGAGGAGCCTTCCCAACCAACGCTGTTCGCCGGCGGCGAGGACTCCGCCGAGGCTGCTCCCGAGGCCGGCAAGAGGAAGACAAGAGCCAGGCCGGGGACACGGATATCAC
>VXMN01000309.1:0-3006 GCA_009841055.1 Acidobacteriota bacterium | reverse complement strand
ATCACAGACCGACTTCCCGATGCCCTCCATCGATTTGCTGGAGGCCCCCGGACGGAGGGCCGACGTCGGAGAGGAGGAACTGCTGGAGCGCGCCCGCCAGTTGACGGAGAAGTGCAAGGAGTTCGGCGTCCACGGGCAGGTTCTGCATATTCATCCCGGCCCGGTCGTCACCACCTACGAATTCAAGCCGGAAGCCGGAGTCAAGTACAGCCGTATCACCAACCTGGTTGACGATCTGTGCCTGGCCCTCAAGGCAGAGTCCGTCCGCATCAATCGATTGCCGGGAAAGTCGACGGTCGGAGTCGAAGTCCCCAACGCCAATCGGGAGCAGATTCTGCTGAGCGAGGTGATCAGGTCCAATGAATTCCAGAAGCCCACCTCCCGGCTGACCATTGCCCTGGGCAAGGACATCGTCGGAAAAATCGTGGTCGCCGATCTGGCCAAGATGCCTCACCTGCTCATTGCCGGCCAGACCGGCGCCGGCAAGAGCGTGGGGATCAATGCCATGATCCTTTCCATCCTCTACAAGTCCGCGCCGGAAGAAGTGAAGTTCATCATGGTGGATCCCAAGCGCCTGGAGCTGGGTGTCTATGAGGACATTCCCAATCTGCTGACTCCGGTGGTGGTGGAACCCAAGCGGGCTTCCAATGCCTTGAAGTGGGCGACCAGGGAAATGGAGAACCGGTACAAGCTGCTGGCCTCGGTGGGCGTTCGCAGCATCGACCAGTTCAACGCCTTTGTGAGGAAGCCCCGCAACATGGAGCTTTTCTCGAAAGACCGGGACGCTGCTCTCACACCTCTGCCCTACATCGTCATCGTGATCGATGAACTGGCCGACCTGATGATGGTGGCCTCAAAGGACGTCGAAGATTCCATCATGCGACTGGCTCAGATGGCCAGGGCGGTGGGCATCCACCTGATCGTGGCCACCCAACGCCCCTCGGTGGACGTGCTCACGGGAATCATCAAGGCCAATTTCCCCTCCCGCATTTCCTTTCGTGTCGCCCAAAAGGTGGACTCGCGCACCATCCTGGACCAGATGGGAGCTCAACAGCTCCTGGGGAAGGGAGACATGCTCTTTATTCCACCCGGAACCTCGAGGATGACCCGGGTGCACGGCGCCCTGGTAACCACCGAGGAGATCAACCGCGTGGTGGAGCACCTCAAGACCCAGTCGCAGCCGGTCTACGATCAAAGTGTCGTGGAAGAACGCTCCGAGAAAGCCGACACGGAAGAACTGGAGCGTGAGACGGATGAGCTCTATGACGAGGCGGTCCGCATCGTGGTGGAAATGGGTAAAGCCTCCACCTCTACCCTGCAGCGCCGTCTGCGCATCGGCTACGGCAGGGCGGCCCGGTTGCTCGACATCATGGAAGAGGACGGTATCGTGGGTCCGCCCGACGGCAGCAAGCCACGAGAGGTGCTGAAGCGCCCGGACTATTTCCGCGAGATGGACGAGTCCCGGGTGGAGTGAAGCCACTCTGTTCCGCGGGTCGTCCGGAAATTCCTATCCTGCCGATCAACCAACCGCCTTCTTTCGCCTGGAAGGCGCGGAGTCTTTTCGCCTGGAGCCTCCTCCCAGCTTCCACAGAACCACCCCGCCCAGAATTACCGCCGCCACGCACCCATACTGCGCGGGCGTGAAGCCCAGGTAACGGGCGTCACCCACCCGGAGCTCGTCCAGGAAGAAGCGAACCGGGCCATAGAGCAGGAAAAAGAGTCCCAAATAAAATCCGTCGGGCCTGGGACGTCGATCCAGCCACTGGAACAAACCTGCCAGAAACAGGGCGTAGAAGAACTCCAGGAGCCCCAGGTCGAAGCGCGGGCCGTCCGGATATTGCACGGCCCACCACCCCTGGGTGGGAATTCCCGGATGGTCGTGGGCCACGGCACAGCCGGCCCGCCCCAGTATCCAGGCAAAGGGGAAGACGAAGGCAACCAGGTCCAGATAAGTCCGAACCTCGGAGGGTTTCAAGCCGGAACGCCGCATCCACCAGAGTCCGGCCAGAATCCCCGCCACGATTCCACCCACCGAAGACAGCCCTTCCCACAGCCGAATCAGGACCAGGGGGTCCCGTAACACGTCCCTTGGATCGGTAAGAGTTACGGCAACCAGGTGGGCTCCCGCCAGACCGCAGGCGACCATCCAGAGGACAAGCCGGGAGGCTGTCTCCCCGTCCAGGCCTCTCCGCTCCGCCCGCCGCACCAGCATCCAGCGACCCAACAGGATCGCGGCCGCTACCAGCATCCCGAAGGCGTGCAGAGTAACGGGACCCAGTCTGATGGCCGGGGCTTCGAAGTAGGGGAACATGGAGAGCCCTTCAGGTGGGGTTGCCGACCGCTCGAGAGGCCGGCTCTTCGCGGCCTTCCACGGGCCGGACGACACCCCGGCGGACCTTCCGGGATGCGTTTGGGTTAGACTGAGTACTCGCGACTACAGCAACCCTATCTCCTATCAATCTCTATCACGGGAGGAAGCAACCATGGGCAAGACCGTTTACAATCCCCCGACCCTGTGCCGTCCCTTCGGCATCTTTTCCAACGCGGCCCTGGTGGACCAGGGCCGCACCTGCTACATCTCCGGCCAGGTCGCCATCGATACCGAGGGAAATCTGGTGGGCAAGGGGGACATCCGGCTGCAGACCCGGCAGGTGCTCCACAATATCCTGGCTGCCCTGGAACCCGTGGGCGGCTCCCTGGAGGACATTGCCTGTGTCAACGTCTTTCTGGTGAACATGGAACACCTCCAGGCAGTTCACGAGGTGAGAGCCGAATTCTGGAGTGGCGACTATCCGGCCAGCACCCTGGTACAGGTGGCGGGCCTGGTTCACCCCGACTATCTGATCGAAATCAACGCCACGGCCATCATTGTCTGAAACAAACGCCGGTGCCTGGTGGCTGGAAACCGGTTCAAAGTTGAGCAGGGGCAGATTTCTTGATTCACATCGATGCACAGGATGGACAGGATTTACAGGATTTTTTCTGGAGACGGCGGCCTTGCAGTCC
>VXMN01000325.1 GCA_009841055.1 Acidobacteriota bacterium | reverse complement strand
GGGCGGGGGCGTCACTTACCTGAAACAAAAGAAAAAAGAGTTATCCACGAAGAAACACGAAGGGGTTGGAGAAGGCTCGAGGGGGATCCGCCAACGGTCGGGAAGGGTGAAGAGATTTTCACCAAGGGCGCACTATTTCAGGAGCGTTCGGGCGCCGCTTGTCGTTGGAGAAGATCCATCGATCTTTGTGTCTATTGGTGTTCATTCGTGGTTCGTCTTTATTCGACGATCGTTTTACCTGGAACATTGTAAAGAACTCCACTCGCCTCCGCCAGAAAACCAAGCCCATCGCGGGCGGGGGTGGCAACACTAGTCCGCCGTGTCTTTGCCGCGGGCGTGGGCCCGCTCGCGGGCGCTCGGGTTGACGGACGGACGGAAAGGGACCTCGCACACCCAGGCGGGGTCCGGCCGTCCCGGTTCACTCGCGTAGTCGTCGGGCAGCCAGACCCGCAGTTCGGTCCCGACCGCGGACTTGCCGAGCGGCACGTAGCCGAGTGCGATGTTGCAGCCGATCTCGGGTGCGTGCCAGGGCGAGGTCAGATATCCGATCGGATCGCCGCCGACGGTGTCCGAGACCAGCCAGAAGTCCGGCGCATAGTCGTCGATCGGCTTGCCGCCCAGCCTCATGCCCACCATCACCATCCTGAACGGCGGTCTGCCGGCCTCGATCTCGGCGCGCATCCGTTCGAGGGCCGCCCGCCCGATGTAGTCGCCCTTTTTCTTGCGCGGCACCTGGTAGGCCAGGTTGCACTGGAACGGCACCGTCTCATGGTCCATGTCCTGGCCCCAGGACAGGATGCCGGCCTGGATGCGGCGCTGATGGCCGGGTGCGATGACCATCAGTTGGTGGGGTTCCCCCGCCTCGAGCACCGCGCTCCACAGCGACTCGGCGTGCAGGGTCGCGGCCCGCAGATAGATTTCGTAGCCCTTCTCGCCCGAGAAGCCGGACTGGGAGACGACGACCGAACAGCCCCCGATCTCCGCTTCGAGGAGGCCGTAGTAGGGGATATCCCGGATGGCGCCTCCGACCAGATCGACCATCAGGGTAAGTGACTTCGGTCCCTGTATCTGCACCGGGCAAACATCGATCTCGTCGATCTCCACCTCCATGGCCAGCCCCACGTTGACGCCCTGCAGCCAGTACAGCAGGTCGGAGTCGGCCAGCGAGAACCAGAACTCGTTGCGCGAGAGGCGCAGCAGTACCGGATCGTTCAGGATGCGGCCCTTCTCGTTGCAGAGGATGACGTAGCGGGCGCTCATCGGCTCGATGAGGGTCGCGTCCCGGGTGATGACGGTGTCGACGAACCGCTCGGCGTCGGTGCCGGCGACCCGGATCTGCCGTTCGACCGCGACGTTCCACAGCGTGACGTGCTGCGTCAGGGCCTCGTGCTCGGCCGCGGCTCCGCCATCCTGGGGCCGGACGTAGCCGCGTGGATGGTACACGCGGTTGTAGACGGTGGCCCGCCAGCAGCCCGAGGCATGGGACAGGTGCCAGTAGGGCGACTTGCGCACGCGGGTGGAGATGAGCAGTTCGGTGGGGGTGCGGCCACTCTGGCGCAGGTTGATCGGTACGATGCGGTCGGATTGGTCGACGCCGCGCGGCTGACCGCTCATGGCTCCTCCCGTCACTTCCCTGCCGACCAGCGTCCGGCGGACGTTTGCAGGAGCGGGACGGACTGAATTATCATGCACGATTCCGGCCGCGGTCAACCGTGCAGGGTTGCTGTCGAGGGACGGCACGCGGCCTGGGTCCCCGAGCCCAACCGGGAGATGAGAATGAAGGGGCACAACGAGAGCAGCACGGTCCGGCCCGCGGCGCCGAAGCGGGCAAGCATCGCCGTGATCGGCGCCGGCATCGTCGGCAACTGCCTGGTCGCTCACCTGGCGGAGCTCGGTTGGCGCGACCTGCTGCTCATCGACAAGGGGCCGCTGCCCAGGCCGGGGGGCTCGACCGGCCACGCCTCGAACTTCATCTTTCCGACCGACCACAACCGCGAGATCGCGATGCTGACCCTGGACAGCCAGCGCCAGTACGAGGCACTCGGAGTCAACACCACCTGCGGCGGCATCGAAGTGGCGCGCACCGAGGCCCGCATGGAAGAATTGCGCCGGCGCATGACCTCGGCGCGGGCCTGGGGCATCGAGGCCGAGCTGCTGTCGCCGGCCGAGGTCGTCGCCAAGGCCCCATTCGTGAACGGCGAGGTGATTCGGGGCGGTTTCTACACTCCCAGCGTGTCTGTGGTCGACTCGGTCCGGGCAGGTACGATCATGCGCGAGCGGGCGCAGGCGAAGGGCGTGCTCACGGTGCTGGACAACACCGAGGTCACCGGGCTCGAGGTGACCCGCCCCTCCTTGGGCCGCCCGCGCATCCGCACCGTTGTTACCGCGGACGGGGCGATCGAGGTGGAGCAGGTGGTGATCGCCTGCGGGGTCTGGAGCCCGCGTCTCGCCGCCATGGCCGGCGCTACCATTCCCCTCTCGCCGGCCGTGCACCAAATGGCCAACTTCGGCTCGATCGACCTTCTGCACCGGACCGGCAACGAGATCGGCTATCCCATCGTGCGCGACATGGACACGTTCATGTATGAGCGGCAGAGTGAGGACGCCATGCAGGTCGGCTCCTACGCCCATCGTCCCATCCTGGTGCGTCCCGACGACATTCCCTCGCTGGCCGAGGCCGAGCGTTCGCCCACCGAGTTGCCGTTCACCTCCGGCGATTTCGCACCCCAGCTCGAACACGCCCGCGAGATCATGGGCGGGCTGCTGGCCGGGTCCGAGATGCAATACGCGGTCAACGGCCTGCTATCGCTGACCCCCGATGCAAACCAGGTGCTGGGAGAAACGGCCGAGGTGGAGAAGCTCTGGTCGGCCGCGGCCGTCTGGGTCAAGGAAGGCCCGGGCACGGCGCGGCTGGTGGCGGAGTGGATCACCTACGGCTACCCGCGCCTGTGCGACCCGCACGGGTCCGACGTCACCCGATTCTATCCCCACGAGCGGACGGTGCAGCACATTGGCCGGCGCTGCCACGAGCACTTCAACAAGACCTACGGCATCGTGCATCCGCGCGAGCAGTGGGCCTCGGCCCGCGGCATGAAGCGAGCGCCCTTCCACGACCGGACCGCCGACCTGGGCGCCGAGTTCCACGAGGCGCGCGGCTGGGAACGCCCCCAGTGGTACGCCAGCAACGCCGACCTGGTCTCGCGCTACGCGGTCGCCGACCGCCCTCACGAATGGGACCGTCGCTGGTGGTCGCCCATCATCGACGCGGAACACCTCCACCTGCGGGAGAAGGTAGGCATCGTCGATCTGAGTGGATTCCAGATCTTCGACGCGTCCGGACCCGGTGTGACGCCCTACCTCGAGAGGCTGACGGTGAACCGCTGCGATCGTCCCGTGGGCCGCTGCATCTACACGCCCCTGCTTACGCCGGAGGGTGGCATCCGAGCCGATCTCACCATTCAGCGGCTCGCTGCAGATCGGTTCCGCATCGTTACCGGCGCCTTCGACGGCGCCCGCGACGAGGCCTGGTTCCGCCGGCACCTGCCCATTGACGGCTCCGTGCAGTTCGAGAACCTGTCGTCTGCGCTTTGCACTCTCGGCGTGTGGGGTCCGGACGCCGGCGCGCTGCTCTCCACCCTCACCGACACACCCCTCTCCCAAGCGGCCTTTCCCTACGGCACGCTGCAGGAGGCGATCGTCGGCGGCGTACCGGTGACGATGCTGCGCATCTCCTACGTGGGCGAAAACGGTTGGGAAATCTATGCCGGCATGCCGCACGGCGCGCACCTGTGGGACTCGGTGCTGGAGGCCGGCCGCGCCTTCGAGGCCCGGCCGGTGGGCATGGGAGTGTACGGCGGCACCGGCCGGCTGGAGAAGGGCTACGTGCTCATGGGCGTGGATCTCGACTCGGAGCACTCACCGGTCGAGGCCGGTCTGGGGCAGGCCCGCGTGAAGGACGCGGACTTCATTGGTAGAAAGGCCTATCTGGAGGCGCGCTCGGCGGGACCGCTGGCGAAGCTGTGCACGCTGACCATGGACAACCCCGCCGACGGGTCGGGGCTGACGCGCTTCCCCACCGGGGGCAACGAGCCGATCCTGACCGCAGACGGCGCCCGCATCGTCGATGCCCGCAACCGGGAGTCGCGGGTAACCTCCGCCGGCATGGGGCCCTCCGTCGGCAAGTATCTCCTGCTCGCCTATCTGCCGATCGAGCAGGCGGCGCCCGGAACCGGGCTGCAGGTGCTGTACATGAACAGAGTCTATCCGGTGACGGTCGCCGCCGCGCCTGTATTCGATCCCGGGAACACCCGGATGAAAGCGTAGCAGCCGCGCTCTAGGCCGGTGCCGAGGGCCGGTCGAGCAGTTCCCGCACGACCTTGGCTCCGGTCACCGGATAGTCGGTTGGGGTCTCGTCCCGACCGTGGTGGAGATAGCTCAGCTTGCGGTGATCCACTCCCAACTGGTGCAGCACGGTGGCCTGCAGATCGGGCACGCTCACGCGATCCTTCACGGCCCGATAGCCGAACTCGTCGGTGGCTCCGTGGGCGTATCCGGCCTTGAATCCCCCACCCGCAAGCCAGAGCGTAAAGGCGTTTCGATTGTGGTCGCGCCCCAACCCGTTCTGGGACACCGGCAGCCGTCCGAATTCCCCGCACCACATCACGATCACGCTGTCCAGCAATCCCCGGCTCTGGAGGTCTCTCACCAGGCCTTCGACCGGCAGCTCCGTCCTGGCGGCGATGGCTTCGATCTCGTCTCGGGTATTCCTGTGGCTGTCCCAGGGCTGGGTGGAGGGCTTGGCCGGCGGGAAGACCTGAACGAAGCGCACTCCGGCCTCCACCAGGCGCCGGGCCATCAGCAGGCGGGTCCCATAGCTGGAGATCGCCGGAATATCCAGTCCATAGAGCTGCTTGGTGGCCGCCGACTCGCCGGAGTGATCCAGGACCTCACCGGCCGCCAACTGCATCCGCGCCGCCAGCTCGTAGTTGCGAATGCGCGTCTCCAGATCGGAGTTGTGGGGATAGGCGGTTCGATGCTGCCGGTTGAGCTTCGCCAGAAAGTCGAGCTGGTCCCTCCGCGATTGGCCGGCCACTGGCCGGGCCGGATGCAGATCCAGGACGGCGGAGCCCCTGGAACTGAACTCGGTGCCGCGGTAGAGGGAGGGCAACCAGCCGTTCTCCCATAGCAGGGCGGCGCTGGTGCCGTAGCCTTCGGGGTCGCGCAAGACGATGTAGGAGGGGAGATTCTGGTTCTCGGTTCCCAGGGCATAGCTGATCCAGGCCCCCAGGGTGGGCCTGCCCGGAAAGATCTTGCAGGTCTGAAGCATGACCAGGGCTTCGGTGTGGTTGTTGTGCTCGGTGTGCATGGAGCGCACAAAGCAGAGATCGTCCACCATGGAAGCCGTGTGGGGGATTATGTTGGAAAGCTCGATCCCGGACTGCCCGCGGGGAGCGAACTCAAAGGGGCTGCCCAGCAGCATGTTGGCTTCGCTGCCCGGCTGAAAGGTCTCCACCTTCTCGGTATGCCGCTTTCCGGACCGCTTCTGCAACTCCGGCTTGGGATCGAACAGATCCATCTGGCTGGGACCGCCGTTCTGCATGAGCTGAATCACGGCGCGGGCCCGCGGCCGGATATGGGGCTGCCTGGGTAGAAGATTGGGACTGCCGGAGGAAGAGGAACTCCCGGCGCCCAGTTCCGCCTGCAGCAGATGGGCCAGGGCCATGCCACCGAATCCCAGCCCGGACCGGTGCAGGAATTCCCGCCGCGACCAGGAGTCTTCCTTCCAATGAGGAGGGTCTGTTTTCTTATCCCACATGAAGAAACTCGTTGCTGTTCAGGATCATCTGGCACAAGCTGGCCAGAGCCTCGAGAGCGGCAGCCTCGGGGCCGGCCGCTGTCGCCAGGCGCCGCCGGGATTCTCGTTCCAGCAGTTCCCGGCTCCAGGAAAGCTCTTGCCGGCTGGGTTTTCTGGCCAGGGCCAACCGAAAGGCCAGTTCGATTCGCTCGCCCGGATCCCGGGCCAATCGGGATACCCGCCCGGCAAAGAACCGGGACTGCTCCAGCAGGAAGGCGTCGTTCAACAGGACCAGGGTCTGGAGCACCGCGGCCGATGTATCCCGCCGGATACAGTTCATCGACAACTTGGGCTGGTCGAAGACGCTCAACACGGTCAGGTTGTAGTTCCTGCGACCCACCAGGTAGAGACTTCTCCTCCAGCGGTCGCCCGGATGGGCCAGGTCGGGCACCGACACCGTCACCATGCCGTCGGCTTTGCCGTCCAGGCGGATGGCCGGCCCCCCCATGGTACGACTCAGCTTGCCGCTGACGGCCATGATGGAATCCCGGATGGCCTCCGATTCCAGGCGGCGCAAGGGCATCCTCCACAGCAGTCGGTTGCCGGGATCCTTGCTCATGGCCATTCGGACGCGTCGCCTGTGAGCGGGAGAGTCCTTGAGGCCGGGCAAGCGTGACTGCTGGCGATAGGCGGTCGAGGTCACCAGCAGGCGCACCAGGGGCTTGACCCGCCAGCCGCCGCTCACCAAGCCATCGGCCAGCCATTCCAGAAGCTCCGGATGGGTGGGACGGTCCCCGTTGCGACCCAGATTGTCCGAAGTGGCTACAATGC
>VXMN01000185.1 GCA_009841055.1 Acidobacteriota bacterium | reverse complement strand
TCACCGACTTGACCCGGCCCAGAGAGTGCCAGCGGGCCAGGTCGTCGGCAACCTCGAAGGACACCTGGATCTCCTCTCCCTGGAGCAGTTCCTTGGGAAGGGGGGTGGAACGTCCCGGCCACCAGGCCATCGAGGCAGAGCTGCGGCGGGTCGATCGAACGTGATAGTGCTTGTCGGCCGTGGCCAATAGCTCCGGATGCCCCAGCAGGCGCAGCGTGTCGTATTCCTGGGCCGTCCAGGGCCATCCGTTGGGGGTCCAGTGGTGGTCGCCGATACCGAAGCCGTCGGCGCCCTGGGCGTAGGTGTTGGCGGCGGCCGCCCAGATCATGGTAGGGGTGGAGTAGCGGGCCAACTGCCGTCCCAGGGTGTTGTGGAAGGCGTAGAGCACCCGGCAGCCGGTGCCCCGGGTCAGCTCGACCACGGGCTTGAGGTCCAGCTCCTGGTCCATGGTCTCGTCCTCGCCATGGCTGCTGACGCAGAAGAGGCCGTCCACCAGCTTTTCCGAGACCCATCCGGGAACTTCGTATCCCATGGTCTTCCAGGCGTCGGGGTGGGCCGGAACCCGGGCGTAAATGCGCTTGCGACGCCCCTGGGCCTTTTGGGCCTTGTCGGCCACCCGGCGCAGATCCCGGATCCATTGAGTCATGATTGGGGCCAGTTGGCCGGCCTGGTCGAAGCGGCAGAAGGGGGGATTGGAAGTCAGGTTGAGCTCGATGCCGTCAGTCTCATAGCGGGTCAGCAGTTCCTCGAAAACCCGGAACCGTTCCTGCCGGACCTCGTCGTGCATGAAGCTGAAACGGCTGGTGGGCATGCCCTCGGCTCTCGGGTCGGGGTCGGGACCCACGTGAAACTGGGGATTGTCCAGGGCAAAGGCCGACCAGCGACCCAGGCCCTCCTGCTCCGCCCGTGTGCCCCCGTGCAGGCTCACCCAGGCGCTGGCCAGCATCAGGATGCCGGTCTCGTGACAGCGGTCGCAGAGGATTTTCATGGGGTCGAGGCCGTCGTCGACCATCTGGCGCAGGATCCTGCCCGCCCGGTACCAGACGTAGTGGGTCCATTTCTTGACCACGGTTCCCCACATTTCCGCCACCTTGCTGTCATAGAGCATGGTGCCGCCCTCGACTCCGGCGAAGTAGACCAGGGTGTCCACTCCGCTGGATGCCATCTGGTCCACCGTGTAGGCATGAGGCTCCGGGGTAAAGGGAGGTTCCATCTGGTAGAGCCCTCCGGCGTGACGGCCGTCGTCGAACAGGAAGACCTTGGGTTCCCGGTCGGATGCCGGTTCATGCTTTCCGTTGTGTTCGGGGGTAGAAACCGCCGCCAGAGGCACGGCCAGCGTGCCGGGCGCCAAGCTCCCCATGGTCTGCAGGAAGTGTCTGCGTTTCATCTGTGGTCCTCGTTTTCCCTTTCCCAGGTTGGATCGGAATGGCTTGTGAGCCTTTTGCAAAATTCGGCAGCGTGACGTTTGCCGGGAATGGCCACAAAAGGCACACAAACACAATTTGTGACTTTTGTGCTTTTTGTGGTTAGAAAGCCTTTTTCACCCGGTCGCACCCGAAATTGAATTAGGCAGAATCTCAGGTCTGCCGGCAAGATGACCAGCCCTGCTGCGAATTTTGCAAAAAGCTCCTGTAACAGTCACGGCCGGCCGGAACCGGATACCACCCGCGGAGCGCTGCACGAGCCATTCCAATACCGCCGGAATCAGCGCCCGCACTGGATGGCGATCTCGGTCAGGATGGCCGAGTTGCCGCCGTCCGGAGAGGTCAGGACCGCCCGGTATTGCAGCCAGCCGTGGTCCTTGGCCAGCCCGGAGAGGGCGGTTCCGGATTGCTCGTAGAAGGAATCTTCTCCCGAAGGCCCCTTCCAAGCGGCACTGCCAAGCCCCTCTTCAGTGCCGGCGGAACGGACCTGAAACTTGACCCCGGTCCCCCAGCGGGTTTCCGCCTTCCAGTGGAGGGCGGCAAAGGCGGCTCCCGCGGGAGCCTGGATCGGCGCCGAGGTGTAGTCCCACTGGTAGCGGCGATCGTAAACGCTGCCCGCATCCACCATGGCGTCCAGGTGCACCCCGACCGTGGGAATGTGGTGCCGTCTTTGGCTGGAGAACCCCTCGGGCCCGCCCCAGTAGATGTTGGTGCCGGCGGCGTGGTCGAAGTGTTTCTGGTGGTTGGAGACCACCAGGTCCACCCAGCCGTCGCGGTTGAGGTCCAGCGCGTCGATGGCCGAGGAGGAATGGGCTTCCAGCAGCGTCCGGCGCTTCTCGCTGAAGTCCCGTCCGCCGCTTCCCCAGTAGACGAACGCCGGCAGTTCCCGGGTCGTATCGGAGCGGTAGTTGGTGGTGGCGATGTCCAGGTGGCCGTCCCGGTTGAAGTCGGCCACGGTGGCGTCCAGGGTGGTAAACCCTTCGAATCCGGTGCGGGAGTCCTCGGAGAAGCCCTGGGGGCCGCCCCAGTAGATCAGCGTGTCGACGTGGACCGTATTCTTCTCTTGGGAGAACCCGCTGGCGAAGACCAGGTCCAGCCAGCCGTCATTGTCCAGGTCGGCCGGCACCGCATGGGGGGTGCCGTTGGCCTTGATGGCCAGCACGTTGTCGGGACGGTATCCCTCGGCGCTCCCCCAGAAGATTTCGGAAATTTCCGTTCCCGCTTCGGGATAGATGAGGTCGAGGAAGCCGTCCTTGTTCAGGTCGGCGATGGCCGTGCTCTCGATGGCCGGCCCATCCAGGTCCCAGCGGCTGACTTCGGGGTTCTCGAAGCGGCCGGCGGTCCCCCAGACGATGGCCCCCCTTGCCGTTTCTCCCGGATTGGCCGTCATGGCCACCAGGATGTCGAGGAAACCGTCCCGATTCAGATCGGCCACGCTGGTGGCGATGGGCCTGGTGACGGGCAGCTTGGTTTCTTCGGTGAAGCCTTCGGCCGAGCCCCACAGAACCACGCTGGTCTGGTCCCGATTGACGACCAGGTCGGGATAGTCGTCGTCGTCCAGGTCGGCGATGCTGTACTCCATGTTGGCGCCCGGCTCGATCAGGGTGCTGGCGGCGCTGGAGTAGTAGTGGTCGGGGCGCCCCCAAAAGATGGCCGTGGGCAGCACGCCGGTGCCGCTGTGGTGCGAGACCAGCAGAATATCGGGGTGGTCGTCCCGGTTGAAGTCGGCCACGCCGCTGCTGATGGTGCCGAAGCCGGTGAGCTCCATTCGCCGGTGGGCCGCAAAGCCGTTCGGCCGTCCCCAATAGATGTAGCTGGGCACATCGGTGCTGTCAGAGCCTCGGGAGTTGCCGAACAGGAGATCCAGGACGCCGTCTCCATTGAGATCGGCGGCTTGAACGGTGGCGGCTCCCTGGGTGGGCAGATCGGTGCGCCGATTCGGGTCAAACCCGTCCGGGGTGGCCCAGTAGACGGTCGAGTCGACCAGGGGATCGGCCCGCCCCCCGGAGTTGGCCAGAACCAGGTCGAGCCGGCCGTCCCGGTTCAAATCGGCGGCCTCCATGCCCAGGCAGTCGTTGGCCGGCAGAGTCACGGTGGATTCCGGAGAGAGGCCATTGGTTGAGCCGTAAAAGATAATGGCTTTCTCGGAGCCGGCCACCACCAGGTCGGAGATTGGGTCAGGATCGATGCGGGACGCCAGCAGCGTCTTCATTCCCTGGCGGGAGCCTTCCCAGCCGCGAGGCCTCTCGCCCACTTGCAGATCGGCGCTGCTCAGCACCTGACGGCGATGTTTGCCGAACCCACCCTTGCCGTCTCCCCAGTAGAGATAGAGGCTCTGTTCCTGGCTGTTGTGGTTCAGGAAGGCCAGGTCGGCGTGTCCGTCGCCGTTGAAGTCGCCCGAGGCCGCGTCGGTGGCGCTGATGGTGGGAAGGGAAGTGCGGCGCGCCGTGTTGAACCCGTTCAGGTTGCCCCAGTAGATGTAGGATTCCAGGTGCTGCCGAAACCCGCTGGTCTCTCCCCTCTCGCTGCCGTGGTTGGCCAGGGCGACATCGGGCAGCCCGTCTCCGTTGAGGTCTTCCACCGCCAGGCCGCCGGCCAGAAGGGCGGGCAGTTCGGTGCGATTCTCCGGTCGAAACCCGTCGTCTCCGCCCCAATAGATGTAGGCGGGCTGGTCGGTGCGGTAGTTGTGCTGGAAGTTGCAGATGACGATGTCCAGGTGTCCGTCCAGGTTAAGATCGGCGATCTTGCTGCGGCCTCCCCCCGAGGTCGGCAACCGGGTCACCCGCTTGATCGCGGTCGTCAGTGTCTTGAGCAGGGAAAAGGGCGCCCGGGTTTGCCACATGTCGGGCAGCAGAGAAGCGTAGCCCTCCTTGCCGCCCCAGTAGATCAAGGTGTCCGGCGTGTAGACCGAGTTGTGATCCTGGGTGAACACCAGGTCCAGCTCGCCGTCCCGGTTCAGGTCCCAGCGGTTGATGGTCTGGATCCGCCCCTTGGAGGAGACATAGAGGTTGGCGCCGCTGTTGCCGGGCTGTCCGGTTTTCAGGGATTCAAAGCCGCTGTGCCTGATCCAGAGGGAGTCATTGGCCTCCAGCAGGGCTGAGGAAAAAACGGCAAGACCGGCAAGGGCTGCCAGGCAAGCCAGGCAGCTTGTGAACAAGCGGGGCCTGACAAGTATCACGAAGCGTCTCCTAAATAGTGGGATCCCGGAAATCCAATGGACGGGGAGGGGATGAGGTCTCCAGATTGGCCGAGTAGGATATCATAGATCGCCGCCGCGAGGCGGACTGGGGATTGAGGGACTTATTTTGCCAATCGACAATCAACAATCAAAAATCATCAATCAAAAGCCCTGCTACGCCCTGCACGGCATCGTTCCCATCATCAACACGCCGTTCGATGATCGCCTCAAGCTCGATTTCCCCTCACTGGAGCGGCTGCTGGAGCAATCCATTGCCGACGGGATCGTAGGCTGCATCGTTCCGGCCGTGGCCAGCGAGGTCGACAAGCTCTCCGACTCCGAGCGCCGCCGGTTGGTCGAGCGCGTCGTGGCCATCGCCGATGGACGCATTCAGGTGGTCGCCGGCGCCAGCTCCGAAAACCTGGAAGAGGCCTTCGAATTGGCAAAGCACGGGGTCAAGGCCGGTGCGGACGGGATCCTCTGCCGGGTGCCCGATCGTCTGGAAGGAGACCGGGAAGGCATCGTCAGCTTCTTCACCCGTCTGTCGGAAGCGGGCATGGAGATGCTGATGATTCAGGACCTTTCCTGGGGTGGCTACGGCGTCAGCCTTGAGGTCATCCTGGAGATGTTCGAGAAGATTCCGGCCTTTCGTTGCATCAAGATCGAGACCATTCCCGCGGGACTCAAATCCACCCGGGTGTTGGAAGCCACCGAAGGCAGGCTGAACGTTTCCAGCGGCTGGTCCCTGCCGGAAATGATCGAAGCCCTGGATCGAGGCATCCACGGCTTCAATACCACCGCCATCAACAAGCCCTTCGTCCACATCTACCGCCTGCACCGCGAGGGACGGAGAGCCGAAGCCATGGCCCTGTTCGACCGCATCCTCCCCTACCTGGCCTTCGTCCACCAGCACATCGACATATCCATCCACTTCCTGAAGCGCTACTGCGTGCGGCGAGGCCTCTTTACCACCCACAACGTGCGCGAGCCCATCCTGCCCTACGACGCCTACCACGAACGCTGCGGCCGGGAACTGATCGGAAGGGTCGTGGCTATTGAAGATGGATTGGGGTCCATTGAGGACACGAAGGGGGACCAATAGAGCTATCGACGAAGGGGCACGAAGAAAAACTCAATGAAAATGGGGTGCAGTATCGTTGCGCTGACGGTGGAACCGTTGATGCGCCTGACGCTTTGAGCGCGTAGCCACAGATTGGGGCTGTGATCCGGACTGCAGATCCGGCGACTTTCGCTCAAAAGGCCCCCTGCTGCCGCGTCGTTACTGGCAGAACATCACGTTCGTCGGCATCGACACCTGCCCTGCGGCGAGAATTGCAAACGACGTACTTCTGAATTGATTTATGATTCTTTGGTGCAGACTGTCCGGGTCAAGACGCAGGCCGAAATCTGGCTGCTTCCCGTATATAAGGAGAACTCCATGGCATTGAATCGCAAGGGAGCGTTGGCTCTCGCACTTCTGGCATTGGTCATGTTTGCGCGCGGGGCTGCCGAGGCCAAGACAACTGCCGGCGAGGTCAAGGACGATGCAACCCTCGAGGCATTTGTCTTGGGGGCCAAGGCGGAAATCGAGGCGATCACGGACGTCAACGAAGGAGCAAGGCTCAGAGAGAGGCTGAGAACGGAAGGCGACTGGAAGTCCGGATCGATGTTCCTCATCATCTTCCTCCCGACCGGGGAGCCGTTCATCCATGGGAACGATCAGACGGCGGAGAGCAAGAATCTACTCGGTGTCGTGGACGACAACGGACTCAAGGTTGTCGAGGAACTCCTCGCGGCCGCCGCCCGAGGGGGCGGTTTCGTCAAGTACCATGACGGGGAGCCAAAGACGGCATACGCTGTCGCATACACCTCCGGGATTACCGGAAGAGGATTCGTGCTGGTCGGTGGCTACTCGCAGGATGTTTCTCATGTTCCACTCCTGATCGCGGATCTGCCCAAGCCGGCCGTCACCGCATCGCAGGTCGTGAACCGCGAGACACTCATCACCTTCGTCGAGGAAGCGGCCAGGGTGTACCGCGA
>VXMN01000363.1 GCA_009841055.1 Acidobacteriota bacterium | reverse complement strand
CGAATTTCAGACCTGCAGGATGGCGTATACGTGGCCATCTCGGTCTCCGATGAAGGCCAGGGGATACCGCCGCAGCAGTTGCCGCATCTCTTCCGCAAGGACGTGGGTGTGGGAGGCGACGAAGGTGTCATCAGGGGGACGGGCCTGGGGTTGGCCCTTTGCAAGGGGCTGGTGGAAGCCCACGGGGGCCGCATTCGGGCCGATAGCGACGGTCCGGGTATGGGAGCGCGATTCACTTTCACCATTCCGGTCGCCGAAGATACCTCCGGCCGCGCAACAATCGGCTTCGCCCGCGGCTCCTCGCGTTCACCTGAGAAAGGACAAGAGGGCACGCGCATTGTTGTATTGGACGACGACCCGCTGACGCTCCGCTTCGTTCGCGACGCGCTCTCTGCCGCGGGCTACTCTCCGCTTGTGACCGCGGATCCTCAGGAGTTGCCCCGCCTGATCAAAACGAAAAAGCCCCAACTGGTCCTGCTGGACCTGGTGCTTCCCGAGACCAATGGCATCGAGTTGATGGAAAGCCTGCCCGAGTTGGCCGATTTGCCGGTCATCTTCATCTCCGCCTACGGAAGGGACGACACCATCGCCAGGGCCCTGGAGATCGGCGCTGCCGACTACATCGTCAAGCCCTTCTCTGCAAGGGAGTTGACGGCGAGAGTGCAGGCTGCCCTGCGGAAGCTTGCCGCAACGCCCAGACCCTTCCTGCTGCAGGATCTGGCAATCGACTACGAGACACGTCGGGTAACCGTGGGCGGACGGACGGTGAAACTGACACCCATCGAATACGAACTTCTCCGAACCCTGTCGATCAACTCCGGACGGGTTACGACCTACGATTCCCTGATTCGCCAGGTGTGAACCGGCAGGGAATATGCCAACGCTCGGCTGGTGCGCACTTTCGTAAAGAATCTCCGCCGCAAGCTTGGGGATCACGCAAGTGTCCCCTCCTATATTTACAACGTGCACGGTGTCGGTTACCGCATGGCCGCCGGGGAGGAGCAGTGAGTACCCTTCCCCTTCGGCTCGAAGCGCCGGAGGCAGCCGGCGAATGGAGCCGTCGACCCATGTCCGGCCCCGCGTCCTCCCAGCCATGCCGCCACGCCGGGCATGGTCTCCGATTCAGCCGGCAAGAACAACTCATGCAGAGTTCACGCCAGGAAAGACGTAGATCCTGACCCCACCCGGCAGGGCTCGGCTGCAAACCATCCCCGATAGCTTGTCATCGTGTCTCCTCCGGCGAATTCACGTCCGTCATTCTTCCTGCCCGGAAGGAAGTTACCCACCCACCGGCTCCGGTAATCCGACGGCGCCTGCAGGAAGTCTTTCTCCGCTACGCTCTTGGCTCCCGAGCACGCGCTGAGGGGAATTACCTGCGCCTTCATCACGCCCCCAGGTGAGAGATGCGGGCTCACCTCAGTTCATTGGAACGCTTCATTTCCCATTCTCGCTGGTCTCCGAAGCGAGACCGGCGGGTCCAAATGCCGCTGACAAGAGCATCTCAGTGCAAGAATTCTCCTAAAACTCACTATTAGAGTCCAAATTCTCACATTAAATTTATCTATTTTGTCTATAGTTGTGAGCCTCTTGACGGGAACTCGAAACTTGCCGATCAGGCGAGACAGCTGACTCGATATGAATCATCCTGCCGAAGGGATAACAGGCGCCCGGGCAGCAAGCGGGAGATGGGGCGCGGACCGGTACGGACTTGATCGAGGAGGAGACGGGATGGAATCCGAAAGCCTGGGTGTCCACTACCGGAAGCAGACCTACTATGTCATCGCCGGCACGGGGTTGCTGATCCTGGTCGGTTTCTCGATCGTCGAGTACATCGAAAACCACCTGGCGGCGATGTGGACCGACGTCGCCACTGCACTGATAGTGGCCGGGTCCTTGCTGCTGCTTCGGTTCGGCAACGACGACCAACCGGCCTATCGCCTTGGCTGCTGGGGAGCGGCGATCGGCCTGTTGTGCCTGGTCGTGACCGGTGACGGCCTCCTTTACTACCAGCTCGCATTTCCGCTGCTGGCGTTCTTTTTCCTCGGTCGCCGCGAGGGCGTGGTATTGGTCGGGATCTACTTCGCCGGTTTGGCCGGGCTGATGTCGGCATCGGAATTGGGCTTCGGAAACGTTTACCGGACGGGAAACACGGTGAGGTTTCTGGTCGGCTGTTTCTTTGTCGCGGTCGTCGGGTGGAGCTACGAAAAATCGCGGGAGCGGTTCCATGCGCTCCTGGCGACCAAGAACGAAAGGCTCCAGCACGAAAAGAAGCAATTGCAGGAGGCTTTGAGACAGGGCAAGGAGAAAGACCTCAAGTTGGAACAAGCCGTCACCCGGCTGGAAGAGCAGACCCGACTCATGCAGACGGTTTTTGACAACATGGATGAGGGCATCATTGTCGTCGATAGCACGGGCCGCCGACTACTCCACAACCCCAGTGCGGAACGAATTAGCGGTATTGGAGTGGTGCCTTCCGAACCCGATGAATGGGCGGAAAAATACGGCATTTTTTGTCCCGACAAGGAAACCCATCTTTCAGTGGAGGAAAATCCCCTTGTGCGCACCATGCAGGGTGAGTCGGTAGACGGCTTCGAAGTATTCGTACGCAACGAGAAGCGACCGGAGGGTGTCCATGTCAGCGGCAGCGGGCGCCCCATACGGAACAATGAAACCGGCGAGGTCAAAGCCGGCGTGGTCGTTTTTCACGACATCACCAAGTACAAGGAGATAGAGGCCCGGTTGGAGCAAACCATCTCGGAGCTGCGCGATCAGACCCAACTCATGCAAACGGTTTTCGACAACATGGACGAGGGTGTGGCCGTCTGCGATGAAGAGGGCAGATTGCTGATCTTCAATCCCAGCGCGGAACGCATTCTCGGCATGGGGGCAGTGGAATCGGGACCGGATGAATGGTCCGAAATATATGGTGCTTTCCATCTCGACAAAAAAACACGGGTTCCAACCGATCAACTTCCCCTGGTGCGCGCCCTCCGGGGTGAAACAACAGACGGTTTGGAACTGTTTGTGCGCAACGAAAATAACAGGGAGGGCGCTTACGTCAGCGCGAAGGGGCGATTCATTACGGACGACGACGCAAACAGGAAAGTAAAAGCCGGCGTCGTTGTTTTCAGCGATATTACCCGGCACAAGAAGCAAGAGACCCAGTTGCAGGAAACCATTGACAAACTGAAACGACAGGCCCAACTCATGGAGACCGTTTTCAAGAGCGTCAGCGATGGCGTGGTGGTGACCAGCAAGGACGGGGAATTCCTGTTTGTCAATCCCAGCGCGGAGCGCATCGTCGGCATGGGACCAACGGATACCCCGTCCGATGAATGGTCCAAGACCTACGGCACCTTCTATCCGGACAAGGAGACACCCGTTCCATCCGACGATCTTCCCCTCATGCGTGCCATGCGCGGCGAGGTGTCGGACGATGTCGAGCTGTTCATACGCAATCAGGAAAGGCCGGAAGGGGTTTACATCAGCGTCAGCGGCAGACCGCTGCAGGACGATACCGGCACCGTCGAAGGCGGCGTCATCGTGCTACGGGACATCACCGGGCTCAAGGTCACCGAGTCCGAGCTGAGGCAGACGGTCGACCGCCTGCAAGAACAGACCCAACTGATGGAAACGGTTTTCAACAGCATGGACGAGGGCATCATCGTCGGTGACGTCAATGGCCGTCAGTTGTTCCGTAACCCCAGTGCGGACCGCATCAGCGGAACCAGGACAGTCAGGGCCAGGCCCAGTGAATGGGCCAAGGTCTATGGCATTTTCCATCCCGACAAGGATACCTATCTTTCCGTGGATGAGAATCCTCTGGTGCGGGCCACGCGGGGAATATCCACAGACAACTTCGAAGCCTTTGTACGCAATGAGTACAAGCCTGACGGCGTTTATGTCAGCGTCACCGGCCGGCCTTTACACAGCAAGGAAACCGACGAGGTCACCGCCGGCGTCATTGTCTTTCGCGACATCACCAAGACCAAGGAGACCGAGGCCCGGTTGAAAGAGACGATCGCTGAACTGCGCCGTCAGACTCATGCCATGGAAACCATTTTCAACAGCATCAGCGACGGGGTGGTGGTTGCCGATGAAAACGGTCAATTCACCGTCTTCAATCCCAGTGCGGAGCGCATCGTCGGCCTAGGGATGACGGAGGAGGGCCCCGATCAGTGGGCCGATCGATACGGCATTTTCTTTTCCGATCGGGAAACACCTATTCCCATGGAGGAGCTTCCTCTCGTGCGTGCCATCCGGGGTGAGGAGTCGGATGAAGTGGAGATGTTCATCCGCAATCCGAGGGTTCCGGAGGGGGTCTACATCAGCGTCAGCGGCAGGCCCCTGCATGACGATTCAGGCGTTGCCAAGGGTGGGGTGATCGTGTTCCGCGACGTGACCGGGCGGGTACTCGCAGAGGAAGCGTTGTCTCAGGCTTTCGCGCAAGGGAGGTTGGAGATCGTCGATAGCATCCTGCACAACATCGGCAACCCCAACAACAGCGTACCCACGGGGGTGGGGACCATTCACGGGCAGTTGGCCCGGAATGAGCTGGTACACCGCTTGTCTGCCTTGGCAGAGGCCGTGGAGGCCCATCAGGACAATTGGATCGAATACCTTGAATCAGACCCGCAAGGTCAAAGGGTATTGCCGTTCATTCTGGCCTTGGCCAGAGACTTCGCCGCACAAAATGCACAGTTGACCCGGACCGTCGAGCGCGTGGAAAACAGGGTCGCGCACATCGTCGATATCATTCGAACGCAACGGTCGCTCGACAGCGGAGCCATGGCGCGCAAGGACATCGGCCTCAGGAAGACCATCACGGACGCGGTCAAGCTCTTGCAGGATTCGATCGCCAAGCGGGGTATCGAAATCGAGATCGATTGCGAAAACGCACCCCGGGAGATTCGCATTCAGGAGAGCAAGTTTCACCAGATGATGGTCAACCTGGTCAAGAACGCCGTCGAAGCCATTGATGAGCGCGAGAAATCGGACGGGCATGAGGTGAAACCCTCCATTCGAATCCGAGCCTACGTTCAGGAGGAATTCCTGGTCGTCGACGTAATCGACAGCGGCATTGGCATCGAAGAGAAACATTCCAGGATCATCTTTGCCGCCGGTTATACGACCAAGGAAAAGGGAAGTGGGCTGGGTCTTCACTCGATAGCCAACTTTATCATCGGCTCCGGCGGGCAGGTTCATGCCTTGAGCCCCGGCACGGGTAAAGGAACCACCATGCGGGTCAAGCTGAGACTGGCCTCGGTGGCGCTGAAATCCAATACTGTTGAAGAGGACATTCCCCTGGATCCCGACTCTGTCCAAAGTGAGGTGGACCGTGCGGCCAGCCGGTGAGGATGGACGTACCCGTCGATGGGTCAACTCCGTAGGGGGGATTCTGCCGGAGGCTCCGGCTCTTTTATCGGTTTCGCTCCGACGAACCCCGCTTCCGAACCCGTCCTCCGAGGGTGCAATGCAATCGACCCTCCACCAAAGTCCGAACATGCAGGGGACGACTTGATGGATTTCAGAGATACCGAAAACCGTCGCGTGTTGATTGTCGATGACCAGCAGGAGATTCACGACGACTTCATCGAAATGCTGAAGCCCAGATTCATGAAAGCGGCCACGGATGAGCTGGCGGCGGCATTCACCCCTCGAGAAGACACCGCATTTCTGCCGGAGTTCGAGCTATTGCACGCGCCCAGCGGGGAAGAAGCCTGCGAAGTCGTCAAAGCCGGAAGGGAATCCAATCGTCCCATCGCCGTCGCCTTTGTCGACATTAGAATGCCCCCGGGTATCGATGGAATTGAAACGATCCGTCAGGTGAGAACGGTCGATCGCAATATCGAGATCATCATTATGACCGCCTACACGGACAAGTCTCTGTCCGAGATCACCCACGACATGGAACTGCTTCACAAGGTGCTCTATATACGGAAGCCCTTTGCGCGAGAGGAAATCCAACAGATTACTCTTTCTCTGGTCGGGAAGTGGAACATCGAACAGGAGTTGGCGGAAAAAAGGCGGCAACTGACCATCAATCATCAACGGCTGGAAGCCGTGCTCGACGCTACGGGAGACGCCATGGCCATGTATGACGTCGCCGGGAGTCTGGTATTTGCCAATCGCGGGTACGAGAAAGTGCTCGACCTGGCCAAGAGTGAACTGAAAAAAATGTCGCCCAAAGCCTTTTCGGCCCAATTCAAGAAGAGGTTCCGAGAACCGGATCTGACCGACGTGGAGGGGCGATTCCTCTTCGAGGGCAAGGGGAACGTGCTGGAAAAGGCCACGGCAGGTCACGTACCCAGGCAGCGGCTGTTCTATCGATCCACCGCCCCGGTGCTTGACGGTCAGGGCGACGTCATCGGCGATCTCTACGTGTACCGTGATGTATCCAAGGAGATCGAAGTCGAGCGCATGAAAGCCGAAGTGCTTCGCTTGCGCAACGTGCTGGAGACCACCTACTCCTTCGCCGGCATGGTAGGCGCCAGCGCCCCAATGCGGCAGGTGTACGCGCTGGTGAAGCAGGCTGCCGAAAGCGATATTTCGGTGCTCATTCGCGGCGAGAGCGGAACGGGTAAGGAGTTGGTCGCAAAGCCCTTTCACTTCAACAGCTTGAGAAAAAAGAAGCCGTTTCTGGCCGTCAACTGCGCCGCCATTCCCGAGTCGCGCATTGCATCGGAATTGTTTGGAAACTAGCATGGGGGTTTAACCGGGGCGCCCAG
>VXMN01000008.1 GCA_009841055.1 Acidobacteriota bacterium | reverse complement strand
AGGGCTATATCGAGATCCGCAAGGTACCCGGAACCAGCGCCAATCCCTTCCTGGCCTACGGGGTGGTCAACGACGGCGGGGCCCCGGGCCAGAGAACCGGCGACGGCGCCTATATCCCCGCCAGGTAACGCGCCTGGTCGTCCATCAGTGCGCGCCGCCGCTCGAACAGATCCGAGCGGGCATAGGCCGCCTCGACCCGGTTGCGGACCACATGCGCCAGGGCCGCCTCGATCACCTCACGGGGATGGTCGGTTTCCTCAGCCGCCCAGTCCCGGAAGCTGGAGCGGAACCCGTGTGGCACCGCTGCTCCCCTGTTCGCGGACCAGCCACCGCAGCTCCTTGTCATTGAGCGGCTTCCCGCCCGGGCGGGTGAACACCAGAGGACCGGCGCCCTCGCCCAGGGTCCGCGCCGCTTCGAGAATCTCCAGAGCGCGTCCGCACAGCGGTACCCGGTGCTTCCGATTCGCCTTCATCCGCTTGGCCGGGACGGTCCAGACACCTCCATCCCGATCGATCTCTGACCACTCGGCCCACCGCACCTCGCCCCAGCGGGCTGCCGTCAGCACGAGAAACTCGAAGGCCAGCTTGGCGGCCGGCAATGCCGTCGCTGCCCGCACCTTCCGAATGTCCGCAGCCACCTCCCGATGCGGCAAGGCCCGCATGTGCTCGGTAACGTCGTGTTGGGACCCAGGACCGGGCCGATCCGGTCGCAGGGGTTGTCAAGTCGGTACTCCATGGCTACGGCCCATTCCAGGACCGCCCGCAGCCGCAGCCGCACCCGCCGGGCGCTGGAGGCCTTCCGATGCCAGATGGGCGTTAGGATCTCAAGCAGATCGGCGACGGTGACCTCGGAGACCGGCATCTTGCCGATGCGGGGAAAGGCATACCGCCTCAGGCTGGCCATCCACTCACGGTGGTGACGCCGGCCGCGCCAGCCGTCCCGCTTCTGTACCAGCACACGCGAGGCGGCTTGGGCGAGGGTGGGGATGCCCTCTGCCCGTCGCTTCTCCGCCAGAGGGTCTCCACCCTCACGAGCAAGCTTGCGGTTAGCCAGCGCTTTCTCCCGGGCCTCGGCCAGGCGGACCAGGGCGACGCTGCCGAGTCCGAGCTCACGGTGACGGCCACGGACGACGAGACGTTGAATCCAGCTGCGTGTTCCGCTGGGCTGGACGAAGAGGTACAATCCGTTGCCATCGGCGTGCCTTCCGGGCGGAGCGGAGCGCAGGAAGGCGGCCGAGAGGGCGTTGCTGGGGTGGCGGCCGGTGGGTTTGGTCTTAGGTCGGGCTGGCGCGAGGTTGCTTACAGTATCCATCCCCCCATTATATGGGGATGATAGTGGATTGTAAGGGAAATCAGTAGCAATTCAAGCCACAGCTAAACTTAAATAAGACATTGATAAATAACACAGTTATAGACTCTGCTGGACGAAGATAACCATCACTGGATTTATGTGACCGCTGTGGCAACGGCAGTCCTTTCCGGCCTCCAACGCCGGCATCGGACAAAGCGAAATGATCGGTATTGAAATCAGGTTGCTGGATCAACTGGTGGTGGCCGCCAGCTTCGCGGTGCTGGTCCTGATCGGCGTGCGCTCGGCGCGATCGAGCCAGACCGACGAGGGCTACTTCCTGGCGGGCAGGTCCATGCCGGGATGGGTCATCGGGTTCTCGCTGATGGCCACCATCGTCAGCTCCGTCACCTTTCTGGCGCTGCCGGCCTTCGCCTACGGCGAGGGCAACTGGCGGAACTTCGTGTCCCATTTCGGCTACGTTCCCGCCATCGCGATCGCGGTTCACCTGTTCATTCCCATGTACCGGTCGACCCGGGTCAGCTCGGCCTACGAGTACCTGGAGCGGCGGTTCGGGCTCTGGGCCAGGATGTACGCCGGCGGCACCTTCATTCTGTTTCATTTCATTCGCACGGGCATGGTGCTCTACACGGTCTCCCTGGCCATTCAGTCGATCCTGGGGACGGGGGAGGCCTCGGTGCCGGCCATTATCGTGGTGGGGGGCGTGCTGGTATCGATCTACACCGTGGTGGGCGGCCTCAGGGCGGTGATCTGGACCGACGTCTTCCAGGGCATCGCCCTGATCGGCGGCGGCCTGGTTTGCCTGCCCGTCATCCTGTCCCAGATCCCCGGAGGTTTTTCCGAGTTGATTCGGGTGGCCGCCGCCGACAACAAGTTCGACCTGGGCGATCCCACCCTGAGCCTGCAGGGAAAGACACTCTGGGCCTACCTGTTTGCCGAGTTCATGATCCTGATGCACCTGATGGGGACCGATCAGACCAACGTGCAGCGCTATGCCGCCGCGGCCAGCGACAAGGCGGCGGCCCGGGGGGCCTGGATCGGTTGCTGGCTGTCGGTGCCGACCTGGAGCTACTACCTGTTTCTGGGCACCTGCCTCTACGTCTATGTCAAAGTGGTGCCGGGGACGGGGCTGGCGGGCCTGCCTCCCGATGCCGTGTTCCCCCGCTTCATCCTGACCCAGGTTCCGGCCGGCGTGGGCGGCTTCGTGCTCTCGGGGCTGCTGGCCTCGGCCATGTCCACCCTGGATTCCAGCATCAACGCCACCGCCGCCACCGTCACTACCGACTTCTACAGGAGGCTCTGGGTCAAGGGACGGGACCCGATCCACTACGGCAAGGTGGGGAAGGTGGTGAGTCTGCTGTTCAGCCTGGTGATGATCACCACCGCCTGCGGCATCCATTTCTACCGGGTGTCCGAGACCCTGGACGACCTGCAGCGCATGCTGCTTTCGGTCATGGGCGGGGGACTGCTCAGCCTCTTCCTGGTCGGTTTCCTGACGCTCCGGGTCAACAGCCGGGCGGCCATGACGGCCACCGCCGTCACCGTGCTGTCGGTAGCCGGCTGGCTCTTCATGGATACGCCCCTGGGCAAGGGGATGTTCCCGGGGTTGGCCGCGGTCATGCCCGGCAATTTCTGGGTCAGCACCTTCGCCAACCTGCTGCTGTTCGGCATCGCCTACTTCGCCAGCCTGCTGATGGGCGGCCGCAAGCAGGGGAACCTGGCCGGGCTGACGATCTGGAGAGGGCGGACCGGTCTCGACTGAGGCGGCTCCGCAGTCCTCAAAGACTATTGACGGTGATCTATCTTGCGAGGGATCGGATGTTCAAGCTAATATCTCAAGGCGATTGGCGACAGGCGCAAGATGAATCGACATGGATAGGGTTTTCATTTACTGGGACAATTCAAATATTTTTCTTGAGGCTCAACGCTTTGCTGAGGAACGCAATGAAGGCCCCAATGCCCGCTTCCGCGTCCGTATACACTTTGACAACATTCTTCGCCTGGCTCAGGCAGACCGAACTGTAGAAAGAGCGATTGCCGCAGGATCAGTACCACCGGAGATGCGCCAGTTGTGGAACAGAATGGAGCGCAATGGCGTAACAGTTCAGCTGTTCGACCGCGGCAACCAGGATAGAAGTGAACAGGACATGCCCGATCGATTGCTCCAATTGCGCATGCTGGAGGATGCGCTCGACTACAACGGTGATCCAGGTATCGTGGTGCTTCTGACTGGCGATGGTGCAGGCTACCTGGAGGGTGCGGGTTTTCACAGCACCTTGGAGCGAATGCACAAGCGAGGCTGGCGCGTGGAGATTCTTTCCTGGGGCCGTTCCTGTAACCAGAGGATGCGCAGGTGGGCGGAAGAGAATGGCTTATTTGTTGCATTGGACGATTTCTACGATTCAATAACCTTTATGGAGCCGTCTCGGCCTGGGCACGAGCTTGCTCCGTATCGCCCTCCCGCCAATTTGGACCTGTCACGTAGACCAACGGCATAAAATCAAACCGCGCACGGTATAACAGGAAAAGCCCTGTGCCGCAGTTCGCCATGATCACGCTTCCTGGTGAGATATGAGGGATAGAGCGGTGCTCAAGCGTGCTGTCCCCCGCCCCACGATTTCTATGGACAGTGATTTGAGGAACGAAATGAGGCAATACCGCCGTTGAGGTTGACTTTTAAAGCCCTTGCAGGTAACTTGACCTTTCCGACAAGATTCATCTTCCCCCGGGTTCTTACCGCCACATGAACTCCTTGTTTCGACCCTTGTTGGCCTCCTGTCTGCTTCCGGTCCTGGCGCTTGCCGCCGCCGGCGAGGAGGCTGCCGTCCCGACAGAGTCGCAGGAACGATTCGAAAGCGAAATCCGGCCCATCCTGAGCCGCAACTGCCTTGCCTGCCACGACGGCGAAACCCGCCAGAGCGGACTGGCGCTGGAAAGCGTGGCCGATATTCTCGAGGGAGGCGCCCTGTCGGGTCCGGCGGTGCTGGCCGGGCAGAGCGGCGCCAGCCCCCTCATCCAGTACCTCAAGGGGGAAAAGCAGCCCCGCATGCCCCTGACCGGCAGTCCGCTGCCGGAAGCCGACATCGCAACCATCTCCCAATGGATCGACGAGTTGCCGCCGCCCGCCGTCGGCGGGGCCGAGGAGCCGTCACTTTCCTGGCCCTGGACGCCCCTGGCGGAGCCCGCGCTGCCCGAAGTGCGCAACCAGTCCTGGGTCAACAACGGGGTGGACGCCTTCATCCTGGCCAGGCTGGAAGAGAAGGAGATGGGTCCGGCGCCGCCCGCCTCCGACCGGGCCCGCCTGCGGCGCCTCTATTTCGGACTGATCGGGCTGCCGCCCACTCCGGAGGAGGCCGAACGCTTTCTGGCGGATCCGTCCTCCGAGGCCTATGGCCGGGAGATCGAGAGCCTGCTCTCCCGTTCCGACTATGGCGCCCGCTGGGGCCGGCACTGGCTGGACCTGGTGCGCTACGCCGACACCGGGGGAGAGTCGACCGACGATGCCCGCTCCCACCTGTGGCGATACCGGGACTACGTGATCCGGGCTTTCAACCAGGACCGACCCTACGACCGCTTCATCAAGGAACAGATCGCCGGCGACGCCTACCGTCACTACGGGGACGAGGCCAAGCTGGGAACCGGGTTCCTCTATCAGTGGATTCCGGTGCAGCGGGACAGGGGTCCGGAGCGTCGCCGGGATGTCCTCAACGACGTGGTCGGGACCACCGGTTCGGTCTTCCTGGGCATGACCCTGGGTTGCGCCCGCTGCCACGACCACAAGTACGACCCCATTCCCACCCGCGACTACTACCGGCTGGAGGCTTTCTTCGCCCCGCTGCTGCTCAAGGCCACCTCCGTCCCCTTTACCGAGTTCGAGCTGGCCGGCCGGCAGCCCGAGGTCTGGAAGGAGAAGGCTGCCGCCTGGGACGCCGTCCTGGAATCCCGAAAGACCCTGGGAGAGCGAAAGAAAGCCGAATTCAAGGCCCGCATGAAGGCCCACCGCTGGCCAATCATGGCCCAGGACCTCAAGGACTGGGCCCTGGACATCACCGACACGGACCTGAGATGGGCCATGAAGGATGGAGTGCTCTTCAGCAAGGAGGAGCAGGACCTCTACCAGTTGCTGCGCAAGCAGACCACCCGCTTCGCCAATCCCAACAACCCGGGCTACTTCAAGCCCATGGCCTTCACGGCTTCCGATTCCCCCCTGCGGCACACGGTGGGCACCTACGTGCTGAAGGGCGGCAACTACCTCTTGAGGGGCGAGGAAGTGCAGCCGGGCTTTCTCAGCGCGGTGACGGGCCACACCGATCCGGTGAACCTGGAGGGATTGTCCAGCCGGCGCAAGGTGCTGGCCGAGTGGATCGCCAGTCCCGACAACCCCCTGACCGCCAGGGTGATGGTGAACCGCATCTGGCAGTACCACTTCGGCACGGGGCTGGTGCCCCAACCCAGCGACCTGGGGAAGAACGGAGGCGGGACCCGCCATCCCGAGCTCATCGACTGGCTGGCCTGGAAATTCATCCGGAGCGGGTGGAGCGTCAAGGCGGTCCACCGCCTGATTCTGCATTCGAACACCTATCAGCAGTCCCTGCGTCATCCCCGGTGGGAGACCTACGAGGAGATCGACAGCGCCAATCGCTATCTGTGGAAGCGCAATCCCATTCGCCTGGAGGCCGAGGTCATTCGCGACAGCCTGCTGGCGGTCAGCGGCGAGCTGAATCCCCTGCAGGGAGGCCCTCCCTTCTTTCCAAGGATCGACCAGGAGGTGATGGACCGGGCCAGCACCTGGTGGGAGCCCTCTCCGGTCGAGGACCGCAACCGGCGGACCGCCTACATGCTGCAGTGCCGCTCTCTGCAATCTCCCATGATCAGTGCCTTCGACGGGCCCAACATCCAGGAGACCTGTCCCGTGCGGGGAGTGACCACGGTGACTCCTCAGGTGTTCGCTCTCTTCAACAGCGACTTCTCCCACGAGCAGAGCCGGGCCATGGCACGCCGCATCGTCGGAGAAGTGGGAAATGATCCCGAGCGGCAGGTCGAACGGGCATTCCATCTGGCTCTCCAGCGGCCGCCCTCCCCCGCCGAAAAGCAAAAGTGCCTGTCCTTTTTGGGCGGAAGCCGGGACCTGCCCGACGAGAGCCGCGAGTTGACCCTGAAGGCGATTTCCTTTGCGGACAACCCCGTTGTGGAAGGGGGAGCACCGTCTCGAGCAGGATCCCGAAAATATTCGTTGGCCGGCCTCTGCCTGGTGCTGTTCAACATGAACGAATTCGTATTCCTGGAATAGCCTGAAAGGCAACGGAATCGAAAAGGAGTTCCCGATGCCAAAACCGGAATTCAGCTTTTGCGGACAGGTCGAGCCCGGTCCCGATCCTCGCCTGGGTGGGTTGGGGCGCAGGGACTTCCTGTTCCGGTTCGG
>VXMN01000162.1 GCA_009841055.1 Acidobacteriota bacterium | reverse complement strand
CAGTAGACTATAACAGACAGTCTTCGTGGATAACTCTTTTTTCTTTTGTTTCAGGTAAGTGACGCCCCCGCCCTGCCGGGCGGATCATTCGAGGGTGAAACAAGGGAAGTTCGTGGTCTGTCGGAACAAGACTATTGAACATGGATGCACAGGATGCACAGGATTAACAGGACGAGAGCTTCCTGCACCATAAGCCGGCTCGGGCAATGATCCAGTCCGGGATTGCGGATGCCCTGGATTACAGGACACCGGACTCCCAAGACCCTATCCTTTGTATCCTGTCCATCCTGTGCATCGATGTTAATAATCCTTAGTGGCAGTGCGCGCCGTTCAAGTAGATCCGTCTCGCTTGGTGGCCCTTCGTCGTTCTTCGTGTGTCTTCGTGGATAGCTTTTTTTCTTTTGTTTAAAATAAGTCAGGCCTTGCCCCCTGAAGACTCTTCCATGAATCTTTCTTCTCCCCAGCCAACGAGAGACCGACTGGCAAGGGCCGCGGGACTGTTCCTGAGCCTGGGTTTCTTCTCCTGGATCTCTCTGCCCGGGGCCGCTTCCGCTCAGACCGGCAACGGGGAACTGCCGGCCCGGGAGAAGTCCTTTCAGGAGAAGATCCTCCCCGTCTTCCGGGAACACTGCCTGCGCTGTCATGGCGAGAAGCTGATGATGAAGGAGCTGGATCTCGGCAAGCTCTCCAGTGTTCTGAAAGGGAGCGAGTCGGGTCCGGTGGTGGTGCCGGGACGGGTCTCGGAGAGCAAGCTCTACCAATTGATCGAAAGCGGCTCGATGCCGCCCGATCTGGATGGGGGCCTTCCGGAGGGGCAACGGGCAACCATCAGGGCCTGGATCGAGACCGGCCTGGCGAGCGGGCCGAACGAGCCGGCCGCAACCCGGGCCCTCAACCAGCACGACGTGATCCCGGTCCTGCTGCGCCACTGCACCACCTGTCACGGGCTGCGTCGCCAGGGCAATGACCTCGATCTGAGGAGCCGGGCCTCCATGGTCCGAGGCGGGAAATCGGGGCCGGCGCTGATTCCGGGAAAGCCGGACCAGAGCCTGATGGTGGAGATGATCCGTTCAGGGAAGATGCCGCCCAAGAAGCGGCTCTTCGAGGTCGGGGTAACCCCCGTTTCGGATTCCGACCTGGAAAAGCTCCGGCAATGGATCCTGCAGGGCGCTCCGGAAGAGGACATCAAGCCCGACGTTGCAGGCACCGGGCCCGATCCCCTGGTGAGCGACCGGGACCGCCGGTTCTGGGCCTTCCAGCTACCCATTCAGGTTGCGCCTCCTCCGGTGAAACATGGGAATAAGGTGGTCAATCCCATCGACGCCTTCGTATTGAGAAAACTGGAAGACCGGGGATTGTCTCTGTCGGCCGAAGCCGATCGGTCGACCCTGATCCGCCGAACCTCCCTGGATCTGACCGGCCTGCCTCCGACGCCCTCCGAGGTTCGGCGATTCGTGGAAGACCGTGATCCGCGAGCCTACGAGAGGCTCATCGATCGCCTGCTGGAGTCACGCCGCTACGGGGAGCGCTGGGGACGGTACTGGCTGGACGTGGCTGGCTACTCCGACCACGAAGGGGGTAAGGTCAATGCCAACGGCCCCGGCAGGAAGCATGCCTGGCGGTACCGGGACTACGTGATCCGGTCCCTCAACGCCGACAAACCCTACGACCGTTTTCTGATGGAGCAGATCGCCGGAGACGAACTGGTCGATTACGAGGCGGCTCCGGTGATTACCCGGGAGATGGTCGACAACCTGATCGCCACCGGCTTCCTGCGCATGGGGCCCGACAGCACCGGCTACGAGCTCAGCTTCGTGGAGGACCGGTTCGACGTCATTGCCGATGAAATCGAGATCCTGGGGACCGGAATCATGGGCATGACGCTCCAATGCGCCCGCTGCCACAGCCACAAGTTCGATCCCATCCCCCAGCGGGACTACTTCCGGCTTGCCGATCTCCTGAAGGGGGCTCTGGATGAGTTCGACTGGTTGGCGGGAACCCCCATCAGCGAGGTGGTGAAGTTCGAGCAGCGGGTCCTCCCCTATGTGTCTCCCATGACCAATCCCATGCGGCTGCTGGAGCAGGAAAAGGAGCGCAAAGCCAGGAACGAGGCCCTGGAAGAGCAGGTCAAGGAGCTGCAGCAGGCGTTGGAGGAAAAGGGCAGGGACTTGAGGGACAGCATTCTGGAGGAGCGGTTGGATCAGATCGCCCCCGCACTGGCCCGGGACCTGAGGCAATTGCTGAAGACTCCCGACGAAGATCGGAACAGCGGACAGAAGTCCCTGGCCAAGGAATATATGCAGCTCTTGACCGTCACTGCCAACGAGTTGAAGGAACGGGACGCTGTCTACCGCCGGGAGGCGCAGAAGCTGGAGCGCCAGATCGCCTGGCTGCAATACAGGCAGGAGGCGGAGCCGCGGATTCGGGCGCTCTGGGACCGGGGAGCCCCCTCGCCCACCTATCTGCTCCAGCGGGGCGACTACCTGAGCCCGGGCCGACTGGTGGGTCCGGGCGTGCCCTCGGTGCTGACCGACGGCAGAACCCCGTTCCGGGTGGAGCCTCCCTGGCCGGGATCCAAAAAGACCGGAAGGCGCCTGGCCCTGGCCAAGTGGCTGGTGGACCGGAACCACCCACTGACGGCCCGGGTCATGGTCAACCGCATCTGGAAACATCATTTCGGGCGGGGGATCGTCGAGACCCTGGGCAATTTCGGGAAGTCGGGGGCCCGCCCCACCCATCCGGAGCTGCTGGACTGGCTGGCGGTGGAGTTCATGAATCGGGGCTGGAGCATGAAATCCCTCCACCGGTTGATGATGACCTCCAGGACCTATCGCCAGTCCTCCAGGGTGAGTCCCGAGCAGGAGCGGCTCGACCCCGAAAACCGGCTCCTGTCCCGATGGCCTCTGAAGCGCATGGACGGAGAATCTCTCCGCGACAGCCTGCTTCGGGTCAGCGGCCGCCTGGATGAGACCCCTTACGGCCCCCCGGATCCGGTTTTTGTCAGAGCCGACGGGCTGTCCACTGCCTACGAGGGGGAAAGGGGCTGGCGGCGGAGCATCTATCTTCGACAACTGCGCATGAACAGCCCCACGACCCTGGACCTTTTCGACTATCCCACCATGAATCCCAATTGCACCCAACGGGCCCAGTCCACCGTGGCTCCGCAGGCTCTTCACCTGCTCAATGACGCCACCATCCGCCGGCTGGCGGCCGACCTGGCGCGGCGGGTGGAAGAGGAAGCGGGGGACAGCCTGCAGGCCCAGGTGGAACGCATTTACTGGATCGTGCTGAGCCGGCCCCCCACTGCCGAAGAGCGGCGGTTGAGCGAGCAGTCCTACCGGAGCGCCTGGAGGGAGCTGGGGAACGGCAGCCGGGAGCGGCGACAGGTGTTGGCCAAGTTGGCCCACACACTCTATAATTCGGCAGCCTTCGTCTACATCGATTGAACCGTCCAACCGTGAAACAAGCACCCCACCGATCGCCTCAGCCCATGACCCGCCGCCACTTTTTCGGGCGGGTCTCCGACGGCATCTACGGAGTGGCCCTGACCCACCTGCTGACGGGCGACCTTTTCGGTGTGTCCGGCCTGGCGGGCAAGTCCGAGTCTGCGGTTCCCGGGCGCGGCGGCATCTACGATGTCGCTCCCAGGCGGCCCCACTTCGAGGCCAGGGCCAGGTCGGTCATCCTGCTGTTCATGAACGGCGGCCCCAGCCCCATGGATCTGCTGGATCCCAAGCCGATGCTGGACAAGCACCACGGAGAGCCCTATTTCGACCAGGTCGCCGTGGACGTGCCTTCGCCTCAGCAGGCCGGCGGGTTGCTGCGCAGTCCGTTCAAGTTCGCTCAATACGGCCAGTCGGGCACCTGGGTCTCGGAGGCCATGCCCCATATCGCCCGGCGGGTGGACGACATCGCGGTCATCCGGTCCATGCACACCACCAGTCCGGCCCATCCGGCGGCGCTCTACAAGTTCCAGGGGGGGCGCATGCTGCCTGGCATTCCGACCCTGGGGGCCTGGGTGGTCTATGGTCTGGGAACCGAGAACCGGAATCTGCCGGCCTTCGTGGTGCTGGACGATCCCCAGGGTCTGCCCATCAACGGCATCGCCAACTGGCAGTCGGGGTTTCTGCCTCCCATCTACCAGGGGACGCGCCTGCGCTCGGTGGGAGATCCCCTGCTGAACCTGCGCCCCGAGGTCGCGGAGCCCTCCGCCCTGGTGAAGATGGGTACCCGTCTCCGCCGGCAGCTCGACCGGATCCACCGGAGAGACCGTCCCGGCCTGCCCGAGCTGGATGCCCGCATCGCCAGCTACGAGCTGGCCGCGCGCCTGCAGTTGGAAGCCACCGATGCCCTGGACCTGTCCCGGGAAAGCCCCGGGACCCTCGAAATGTATGGCGTGGGCAGAAAGCCCGCGGTGGTGGGGAAGACCCACGTCAACCCGGGTCCCGACAACTACGGCCGCCGCTGCATCATGGCCCGGCGTTTGGTGGAGCGCGGCGTCCGCTACGTCCAGGTCTGCGTGAACAGCCAGATCTGGGACTCCCATTCCCACCTGGAGGCGGACCTGAGGTCCTGTTGCGACCGAACCGATCAACCGGTTGCAGCCCTGCTGGCGGACTTGAAGGAGCGGGGACTGCTGGACAGCACCCTGGTCATCTGGGCCGGAGAGTTCGGGCGCCATCCCATCGCCCAGATCATGCCCCAGCAGGGTGTGGCCGGCCGGGACCACAATCCCCGGGGCTTCAGTCTCTGGATGGCCGGCGGGGGAGTCAAGGGAGGAACCGTCTACGGCTCAACCGACGAGTTCGGCTATCGGGCCGTGGAAAACCCGGTCAGCATCGAGGACCTGCACGCCACCATCCTGCACCTGCTGGGCCTGCACCACGAAGAGCTCTTCTTCGAGCGCAGCGGGCTCAGGGAAAAGATCACCTTCAACTTCGAACCCAGGGTAGTTCGCGAAATCCTGGCGTGACGGGTTGTTCCCTCTCAAAAGCGACGTAACGGTTCCCATGGGCTGACGCCCACGGCTAAGCGCTGACGCCGCATTCGCGGCTCAACTCCCCTATGTGACGTTTTCCGATGGCTCCCCCCGGGCTCTTGCCCGGGGCATTATTACAAATAGAAAAGCACGTTTCCTCTTGCAGCGTTGTGGGTTTGGGGAGAGCTGCGAATGCTGCGGTTGACGTGGGTTACCCGGCGAAACACCACCTACGGGCCATCCTTATAGAGCTGCGTAGCTGCGGCCCAGGGTAGCCCCGGGTGGCAACCCGGGGTCGTATGGGTCCGCGCCAACCCAGCCGCGAATGCGGCGAATAGGAAGCACCCGTTCGGGAACGCATTGCCTCTCCAAATAAACCCCGCCCCTCGCCCCGTCTACCCGCTGTCGTAGCCGCGTGCGCGGCGAATCAGAAGCGCCCCCCGATCGCACCGCGTCACCACGACAACACCGCCGACCTCCACTCACGGAGCGCCGCGTTTACCCTCCACCGGTTCGACTGCGGGTGCCGAGCCGGATGGCGAAGGCTGATGCGGAGGGGGGCAATCGCGACGCCGGAAAGCGGCGCCCTTCACGCCAAAATTTCCCGGACGATCCTGGGTTCGTGGGTGGAGGTCAGCTTTTCGGTCAGGCCGTTGCGTTCGAAGAAGAGCTCTTCGTGGTGCAGGCCCAGCAGGTGCAGGATGGTGGCGTGCCAGTCGGCCACGCTGACGGGGTTTTCGACGGCCCGGTAGCCGAAGTCGTCGGTGGAGCCGTAGACGGTTCCTCTCTTGACTCCTCCGCCGGCCATCCAGACCGTGAAAGCGTAGGGATTGTGATCCCGCCCGGCGTCCTTGCCGTCGGCATGCTGGGCGATGGGCAGGCGTCCGAACTCGCCGTTCCAGATCAGCAGGGTGCTGTCCAGCAGACCGCGCTGCTTCAGGTCATGGATCAGGGCGGCCACGGGTTGGTCGGTCTTCTTGCAGGCCGCGAGAAGGTCGTTTTCGATGTGGTTGTGCATGTCCCAGATCTGGTTGTTGATGTAGATCTGCACGAAGCGCACTCCCCGCTCCACCAGGCGGCGGGCCATGATGCAGCGCCGGGCATAGGAGTCGGGTCCGCCGATGGGGTGTGTCCGCCCCCGGTATTTGGACTTCACCCCCACGCCGTACATGTCCAGGGTCTGCCGGCTTTCCCGGGAGAGGTCCATCGCATCGGTGGCCGCCAACTGCATGCGGGCCGCCAGCTCGTAGCTGGCGATGCGGGCATCCAGCCGAGGTTGGCCCGGGCGGCCGCGTTGGTGGATATGGTCCAGCCGACGCAACAGATCCTGGCCGGCCTTGACGAACGGGCGGGGCTCCTCGACTTCGGAACGCAGATTCAGCAGGGGGGACCCGACGGAACGCACCGGAGTCCCCTGATATAGCGGAGGCAGGTAGCCGGCCTGCCAGCCCTGTGAGCCGTTCACCGGCACCCCCATGGGGTCTTGCAGCACCACGTAGGCGGGAAGGTTCTGACTTTCGCTGCCCAGTCCGTAGGTGACCCAGGAGCCCAGGCTGGGGTGGCCCGGGAACATCTGGCCCGAGTTGGCCATGAAGCAGGCGCCCCCGTGATCGGGCGTGGTGGTGACCATGGAGCGAATAAGGGCCAGCTCGTCCACCTGGCCGGCCAGGTGGGGCAGGAGTTACCTAAGCCAGATGCCCGACTGCCCGTGGGGTGGGAAGTTGAAGGGACAGCGCATCAAGGCCCCGGCGTATGCGAGGTCCTGCCCGA
>VXMN01000357.1 GCA_009841055.1 Acidobacteriota bacterium | reverse complement strand
GTGCCAAAACACCACCTCCTGATCGCCCGCGTTCACGATTTTCTTGGTAACCATTTAGGTTGCTCCTTTAGGCCTTCCGAAACCTGATATCGGCAAAAATATTTTCTTAATGATAAGTATAATATTGCTCTTTGAATAAGGTTTCTAATTCTGATGAACTATATCTTGCATAAAAAAGATAATATTTATATTTTAGCCACAGGTCGCGAAGAAAACCATCTGTTAGCGTGTCTACCTCCCCCTCCGCCCAGAACTCCTCCACCGTCATCCGATCCTCTTCAAGAATGCCGGCGAGCTCCTCCCACACCTCCTGACGGAGGTAGTGCCAAGTCACCCCCTCCCGTCCGTCCACATTCTCTACTTTCTTGGTAAACACCAGGGCACCTCCCTAGATTTTGGCTTCTCAAACCCTTTCGGCCCCGAGATCAGGGGTACAACGTGAGTATATCACCATCCGATATATAACGCGGCTAAAGGTGGGGTATTTCTTTAATTAAGGTATGTTTGAGGCTTTATCCAGAGGTTTACTAAGGTATAACTGCTGGTGAGGGTAGGTTTATTATGGAGGCAGGCCCACCCGGTCACCACTTTTCTCCGCCGTGTCCCAGGGTCTGCCTACAGTATGCCCTATGACAGTCGAAATGCGATCCCCCACCCCATCGTTCCACGACTCACCGGCGGTGCGGGACTACCTGGTCGAGGCTCTGCGATTGGACCTGGTGGGACCCGGGCCGGGTTCGGTACTCGCCGACGAACAGCTGCCCGGCTGGGTGCGGCCCTCCAGATGGTATCTCTCCGGATTCCTGATCCCGTCCGACACGCCTTTAGAGCGCCGATCCGATGAGGACGAGGACGACATCCTAGACGAAACCCCCTCTACGGATGGACTCTCCGAGGAATCCTCCGAAGATCGCCGAGCCGCCAAGAAGGGCTTCTTCCCCTCGTCAATCGGGCTGAGCTTCTTGGTGTCGTCTTCGACAGAGCGACTTCAGGTCACGGTTCGCTGGGGAGATTACGACCGGGCCAAGGAAGAAAACGGAGACAACCCCACCGATGTCTGGCAGAGACACCCCCGGGAACGATCCCTGGAGGTAGCCCTTCCGGAGGCATCCTCCGTGCACGAGTTACCCGACTCGGGAGGCCTGAGGCTGCACGTCCTGGTTCGACCGATGCCAGGCGAGGGGATGGGCAACCTACCTGCCGACACCCGATCGGTTTCGTTGTTCCTGACCAACCATCGGCCTTCGAAAGGCGACGACATCGAACTCACCGCCGCCTTCCAAGCCGAAATCGAAATCTCCGCCGACGACCCGTTTGCGCCCCGTCCCGACCCTCGACCAGGAAGGAAATGGGACGACCGGGTGGCAGATCTTCATTATCACGACACCGCCGAATACGCAGTGGGTCACGGTGTGTCGGCGGAATGGGATCTGGTGGATGGGAAATGCCATTTGATCCGCACCACCTGGATACCCACCGCCACGGTAGCCAACACCAAGACGGTGCCGATGGACCACACCGAGCTGTCGATGGAGCGGCTGGGGGCCTTGCCTGACGGGGAATCCGCCCAGGCGGCCCTACACCCGCTGGTGGAGAACTATCGGGCCTGGATCGAATTGCAGCGCCACCGGCTCGCCGACCTGACCGAAGGCAGGAGGGGGACGGCCGAGGAATTGTTACGCCGGGCCGGATTAGCCGCCGACCGCATCGGTGAGGGCATCCAACTGCTGACCACTGACCCAGAGGCCCTGGACGCCTTTCGGATGGCCAACCGGGCCGTGAGCCGCGCCCTTCGCCGCCGCCTTGACCCTAAGGACTCGCCTCGATGGCGACCCTTCCAGCTGGCCTTTATCCTGCTCAACCTGCCCGGCCTCGCCGACGCCAACCACTCACAAAGGCGGATGGTCGACCTGCTGTTCTTCCCCACCGGCGGAGGCAAGACGGAAGCCTATCTCGGTCTGGCCGCCTTCATCATGGTGCTGCGGCGGCTACGGCGGCCCGGCCATGAGGGTCGCCACGGAGCGGGCGTGGCGGTGATCATGCGTTACACGCTGCGGCTGCTCACCCTGGATCAGCTGGCTCGGGCTTCGGGCCTGGTCTGTGCGCTGGAGCTGGAGAGACAGCAAGATCCGGGCCGTTACGGGGTCTGGCCGTTCGAGATCGGGCTTTGGGTCGGCAAGGCGGCCACCCCCAACCTCATGGGCAAGAAGGGTGACAAACGTTCCGACACGGCCCGAGCGAAAACCCGACGTTTCAAGGCCAACCCCACCGGCAAGCCCTCTCCTATCCCGTTGGAGAACTGCCCCTGGTGCGGGCAACGCTTCGGGGCGGACTCTTTCAACCTCCTGCCCAACGACGACTATCCCAACGAGCTGCGGATCGTCTGCGTCAACTTCGAATGCGACTTCAGCGGCGACCGATACCTTCCAATTCTCGCCGTAGACGAACCCATCTATCGGCGTCTCCCCGCCTTCCTGATCGCCACGGTCGACAAGTTCGCCTCGCTGCCCTGGACCGCCCACAGCGGTGCCCTGCTGGGAGGGGCTGACCGGTTTGACGCCACCGGTTTCTACGGTGCCGCCGACCCGCAACAAGGTAACCCGCTGGGTAGAGCATTGGCCGGACCGGACCTAATCATCCAGGACGAGCTTCATCTCATATCCGGGCCGTTGGGCACCATGGCCGGCCTGTACGAAACGGTCATCGAAGCCCTTTGCGTAAATGCCTCCAGGCTATCCGAAGAAGATCAGGCCGCTCCGTCGGACATCAGACCCAAGATCGTGGCCTCCACCGCCACGGTACGGCAGGCCCAAGATCAGGTACAGGCCCTGTTCGCCCGCTCCACCACCCAGGTTTTTCCCGCACCCGGCCCGGACCGGCACGACTCTTTTTTCGCCCGGGTGGTGCCACCGGAAGAGTCGCCGGGACGTCTGTACCTGGGTATCACCTCGCCCGGGCGTAACGCCAAGGAGTTGATGCGAAGGGTGTGGCTGGCGCTGATGGGGGCGGGACAGCGGGCCTATCTGGAAGCAGGCGGAAAAGAAAACCACCAGAACCCGGCCGACCCCTACATGACCGTAGTCGGCTACTTCAACAGCCTGCGCGAGCTGGGAGGTGCCCGCCGCATCCTGGAAGAAGAGGTGCGCAACACGATCCAAAACTACAGCATCAGAAAGCGCATCAACGAAACCTACGCTGAAGGCCTGTTCCAGGACAGAACCATCTTCTCGGAGGTGGTGGAGCTGACCTCGCGGGTCACCACCGACCGGGTTGCCGAGGCCCGTCGCCGGTTGTCGAGAGGTGCCCACCAGCCGGATCGGGTGGACAGCGCCATCGCCACCAACATGATCTCGGTGGGGCTCGATATTGCCCGGCTGGGACTCATGGTGGTGGTCGGTCAGCCCAAGACCCACTCCGAATACATCCAGGCCACCAGCCGAGTGGGACGAGACGAGAGACGCCCGGGGCTGGTGGTTACCCTGCTCAACGCCCACAAGCCGCGGGATCGTTCCCACTACGAGCGCTTCCGCCACTATCACGAGACCTTCTATGGCATGGTGGAGGTGGGAAGTGTCACCCCGTTCTCGGCCCGAGCCCTGGATCGAGGGTTGGCCGGGGCACTGGTGGGGTTCGCCCGCCATGCCGTTCCCTCTCTAACCCCGCCGCACGGCGCGGCTCAACTCCAATCGGTTCGGGTCGCCCTGGAAAGACGGCTACGGGAATTGCTGGAGGAGCGGGTCAACGGACAGCCGTTCGGAGACGAGGGCGAGCGCAACGAACGCCTGCACAGCGTTTCCGCCCGGGTGGTTGATCTGCTTGATTCCTGGCTGGCGGTGGTAGCCGGCTACGAGGAGGTGGGCAGCAGGGTGAAATACCAGCAGTATGAACACCAGAACGGAAAGCCCCTTTTACGGGAGATGCTGGATGCAGACTTCGAATCCCCTCACCATCGCAAGTTCCGGGCCAACCGTTCGCTACGAGACGTAGAACCCTCCGTGAACCTTTACATCAAACCGTTAACCGGAGACCACAGTTGAGTTCCCGTCCCCACGGACAGATCCGCCAGAGCCAGGTGATCACCACCTACGGGCCCGGTGCCCTTATCGACCTGCCGGAGGACGCAGCCATTGTCGGCGGGCTGGAAAGCTGGCCCGATCCCGGATCACTACCGGTAATTGACGAGCCGCGGTTGTCCCAACTTATCGGGTCGATTACCGACGGCGGCTCCCCCCGACTTTACGCCCCTCCTCCGGAACCGGCTCAGTCCTGGTCTTCTAAACACGGCATCGGGGCGTGGCGCTTTCCGGAATGGTTCGTGGTACAGGAGACGGATAAGTCTTTGGTGGGAAAGAAGCGCTCCCGCTCCCGACGCCTGGTGCACCGCAAGAGTCTGGACGGGAAACGTTTTGAGGGTAAGGCGGTCACCCCGACCCGCTTCGTCCGAGCCTGCCCGCACGGACACGTGGACGACCTGGACTGGGCCGGTTTCGTGCATGGCTATGAAGAACGCTGCGGACGCCGGCTGTGGCTGGACGAGCGAGGAACCACCGGCGACCTGTCCGACCTGATCGTACGTTGCGAATGCCGCAAGAGTCGGCGATTGTACGAGGCCACCGCGATCGAACAGGGTCCGCTCGGCTCTTGTCGAGGAAAACGCCCCTGGCTGGGCTTGCACACGGACGAGGATTGCAACCAGCCGGCCCGGCTGTTGATCCGAACCGCCTCCAACGCCTTCTTCCCGCAGGTGCTAAGCGTGCTTTCCCTGCCCGACCGGGGATCGGAAATCGACCGAGCCGTCCAGGAACTCTGGAACGACCTCTCTATCGTGGAGGACCTGGCAACACTCGGCTTCATCAAGAAGAAACCGAAGGTGACCAAAGGGTTAAAGGGGTTCGCCGACGCCGACGTGCTTAGAGCCATCAAGCTACGCAATAGCGGTAAGAGCACGGAACGCTCGGTCAAGGAAGCCGAGCTGGAGGCACTACTGGCCGCCCCGGAGGGATACGGCGAGGACATTCCGGTCGATCAGAATTTCCACGCCCGGCGGCTGCCTGACCAGATCTGGCGCTCCTCTAAATCAACCGCCAACCGGCCCATCCAGTCGGTAACCCAACTCCATCGGCTACGTGAGGTGCTGGCTTTGGTCGGATTTACCCGTTTCGAGGCGGCGGTGCGCGACATCCACGGCGAATACGACTCCGATGTGAGGCGGGCGAACCTGGCCCTCGAAGCCGATTGGTTCCCGGCGGTGGAAAACCACGGTGAGGGGGTTTTCGTCCGGATCAACTCGGAAAATATAGATGACTGGGTGCAACGCCCGCCGGTCATAGAGCGTATAGAGGAACTACGGTCGGGCTATCAAGCCTGGTGTCACAGCCGAGGTCGGGAACCCGATAGCTTTCCGGGCGGCCCCTACATCATGCTGCACACCCTCGCCCATCTGCTCATTCAGTCGATGTCGATCCGCTGCGGCTATCCGGCCAGCTCCATCAGGGAGCGGATCTATGTGGAGTCCGGCCAATACGGACTGCTGCTTTACACGGGAAGCACCGATGCGGAGGGAACCCTGGGGGGATTGGTGCAGCAGGCTCGCAGCTTTGATCGTCATCTAAACACAGCCCTTGAGATGGGGTTGCTGTGCTCTAACGATCCGATCTGTGCCCAACATTCCGCCGACCAGGACTTCGAGGAGCGTTGGCTGCACGGTGCCGCCTGCCACGGCTGCACGCTGATCTCCGAAACCTCCTGCGAGATGTGGAACGACTATCTCGACCGGGCGCTGGTGGTGCCGGTACCAGGCCGGGACGATGCGGCCTTCTTTTCTGTTGCGTAATGCGGGTAGGCAGCCATTTGCAAGCCCTGCCCGCCCACCTGCGCCGGCGGCTCGCCGACGCCTTGGAAAGCGGCCAGCTCCCCGGCCAACCCTCCTTGACGGCACTCCAATCGGAGCTAGGGCCGGAACACGCCTCCGAGGGGATAATCGCCGACCTTGACTCCCTGGCTCGGGTCGGCCTCACCGGCCCGGCAGTGGCCGCCTGGCTCCACGCCCTGGACCAGGCATTATCTGGGGTGGTGCCTCCTGATCTGGTCTGGTCGGGACCCGAGGTTTCCGGCCTCCCTGCCAGAGACACCCGCCGGGTCTATGACGAGCTGATCGACAGCGCCCGGCATTCGGTCTGGATCAGCACCTTTGTCTACTTTGACGGGCCGCAGGCTTTTGCTCGGCTGGCGCAGAGGATGGACCAACATCCCGATCTAAGGGTGACCCTCCTCCTGAACATTCAGCGATCACGAGGGGATACGAGCGCGACCGATCAGGTAGTGCGGCGCTTTACCGACCGGTTCTGGGGAACCGATTGGCCGGGTTCGTCACGACCGGCCGTCTACTACGACCCCCGATCACTGGACGAATCAGGAAAAACCGGTGTGCTGCACGCCAAGGCGGTGGTGGTAGACGAGGAAGCCGCCTTTATCACCTCCGCCAACCTCACCGCCGCTGCGTTCGACCGGAATATCGAGCTGGGTGTGCTACTGCACCGTCCCTCGCTCGCACTGGCAGTGGTGCGCCATTTCCAGGGCTTGATAGACAGCCGATCTCTGGAAGCGCTGCCGCTTTCCTAAACCTTCACGTCCCTAAATCTGGCAGGGAGACCTCATATCCGAGTTCTCGTAACGCATCGGCGGTATCGCCTGGATACTTTTGGGCGGTCTTGTTGACCTGATCCCGCTCCCAATCCTGCAGCGACTCCTTCACCGACCGTTCCCAACCGGAGCGAAA
>VXMN01000323.1 GCA_009841055.1 Acidobacteriota bacterium | reverse complement strand
GCTTCACCAGTTAGCCTGGCGCTCGCGGGCGAGACGCCCGCGCTCCCGGGTGGGCTTCATTCTGTGACGTCGTCGTAACGGCGAAAGCTCCCCGGGATCGCTCTGGACCAGGAAAGGCGCTTCAGCCGGGGGCGGTCCTCGTCTTCCGGTTGCGGCTCGTCCTCCACTCCTACCTCGCCAGGCGTGCGTCGTTTCAGGCTGGGTCGCCCTTCTGTCTCTCGCGGCGAGGGTCGCCTGGCATTGTCCAGGGAAATGAGCTTCGCCTTGATCCGATCGAACTCGGTGGTGTTGATCACGTACTGGTCGCGTTCCGGGAGAATCTCTTCGATGTTTTTCTGAGTCTTCTCGATGCGCTTGTGTGTGGGCGGATGAGTCGAGAAGGCCGTGGCCAGCTTGCCCTTCTTTTTCTTCTTCCCGGACTGCAGTTTCTCAAAGAAGGAAACGAACCCGGTGGGGTCGTAGCCGGTCTTGTACATGTACTGAAGACCCAGGTAGTCCGCCTCGGTTTCCGCCTTGCGGCTGAACTGGAGGAACTGCATCGGAATCAGAAAGCTGGAGGCGTTGTAGATTGCCGACGCGATCCCGCCGCTGAGAAAGATCAGAGGGATCATGGCGTAGTTGGCGATGGTGGCTTTGGTCTGCTGCTCGGTGGCGTGCCGGGCGGTCACATGCGCAATCTCGTGGGCCATCACGCCGGCAATCTCGGATTCGCTGTCGGCCGCGGTGATCAGTCCACTGTTGACGTAGAGGAACCCCCCGGGTAGAGCCATGGCATTGATCTCTTCCGAGTCGATCACCTTGATGGTAAAGGGCACCTTGGCGTCGGAATTGCGCACCAGGTTCTGGGCGATCCGGTTGATGTACTCGGTGACTTCAGCATCCTCGACAAGCTTGACTTGACGATCGATCTGCTGGGAGAGCCGACGGCCCAGGGCGATCTCCTTCTCGATCGAAATGATGTTCCAGTTCCCCTTGTTGACGTTGCGATTCCCGATCTCCTCCAGGTCGGAGTTCTTGGGGGCCTTGGCAAACGACGGCACGCTGCCGACCAGGCTCAATGTCAAGCAGGGTGTGAGCACATATCTCTTGAGAAACTGCATGAAGCCCTCCTTTTCGGATTTCATGTCCCGTAGATCTGTTGTCCACAGGATCAGATGCCGATCGAGGCGCAAACGAGGTAAAGAGTCGGTCAACGTTTCGTAAAGATTCGTCAAGACCGGACGCATTCTTCCAACGGCCTCGCGGAAAGACCCTTGGAAGAGGTCCTTCAAGGAGCCGTTTGCTTCACGTAGACCAACCTTTGAGTTCGCTCCCGCGGTCCGCCCGTGGTGGTTCTCACGACGGTCATGGTCTTGCCGTCATCGGAGAGGCTGCGAACCTCCCTTGACTGCATCAGCCCCATGGGGGTTTCCATGCTGGATTCCGTTACCAGCCGAGTGCCCTCCCACCAGGTCTTCGAGGGTGTGGACATCCCACCGAACCCCGGGTTGGTCGACTCTTTACCGTCCGTCGTGAACCTGGATGTCCGGACCTGTTCTTCGCCCCTGAAGTTCAGCGTTTGTCGGATGACGAGCAACCCCTCCTTGTGATCGATGGTCAAGGGTCCCCTCATGCCTCCGCGGCCCATGGCTCCTCTGCCGCGCCTTCCGGAACCGCCGCCTCTCTGCCGGTCGCCTTCACGGGGTCTGCCGGCTCCTCTTCCGGCCCCGAAACGGCCGGCGCCGGGACCGCGCCCTCCCCTGCCCATTTCACTCCTTTCGGGATCCAGGGTCCAGGTGCCGGAGAAATTGGGTTGTTCCCCCGCCAGCAGTACCAGGGACAGCCCCGTAAACAGGATCACCGAGACAACCACGGCTCTATTGGTTCCCATCTGTTCCTCCCTTTTTCGATTTCACATCCGGTCGACCGCCGATCGTTTGCATGCGATCCTCTCCAGCCCGAGCTCGCACCAACAGGATTGGGCCCGACTTTGGAGCCGGGCCCAAACCATCGCTTCCAGTATGACAAACCTGACTGAGGTGATGTCGCGGAATCAGTCTCCGCCGGGGGCGCCGCCGCGTCGCTGGTGTCTCCGTTGCCTGCGCTCTTCCCGGCGGGACTTGCGCTTCTCCTGAAACGAGGTCCACTTCTGCTGCTGCTCCGGTGTCAGGACATTCTTGACATCCACCCGAGTCTTGGCGCCGATGGCCACCAACTGCCCGCGGAGGTTCCCATGCTCGGTGGCCAGGGCCTCGATATTGGCCGTCTCGCCGGACTTGACGGCTTCACCCAGAGCCTTGCGGTTGTCCCGCAGCTGCTTGCGAAGAGGTTGGGATTGATCCCGGGCAGCCGTTCGGATCTTCTTGATGTCGGCCTGTTGGGCTTCGCTCAATCCCAGGAACTCGGCCACCATCGCGCCCCGCATCCCGACCTTGCCCTTGCCTCCGGGGCCTCTCCCCCGACGGCCTCCACCCCCGAAGCCCCCGAACTGGCCAAACGCGGATTCCGCCAGCAGAATCGACGCCAGAGCGAAGACCGAAACTACCAAGCCTCTTGCCAGGATCTTTCCGGTTCGTGTGTTGTTTGAAGTTTGAAACATTGGAATTTCCTCCTTTTCTGGAATTTTCAAGAGCCTTGACAGCAACCTCGCTCCTCGCCTGACTCTTGCCCATATATACGTCGCTCCCGGCGAAGGGGGTGTAAAGAGTGCGTCAGCGTTGTGTAGAGTTTTGTCAATCCGTTTTCTTGACAGTTGAGGTCCACCGATCCAAAACAGTACCCTTAATTATCCCAGGGCGCCCCGGGCGGCGCCCACCACCTGTCGAGGTCACCATGGATCGTTTGCTGGTTGTCGATGACGACACCGAGCTGTGCTCGCTGGTCACCAGATACCTGGAAGCGGAAGGGTTTCAGGTGAATTCCGTCAACCATGGGCAGGAGGGCATCGAGCGAGCCCTTTCCGGCGATTACTCCCTGGTGGTTCTGGATGTGATGCTGCCCGGCGTCAACGGATTCGACGTCTTGCGCCGCATCCGGGCCGAATCGCCCATCCCGGTCATCATGCTGTCGGCAAGAGCCGAGGACGTGGAGAGAATCGTGGGACTCGAGATCGGCGCCGACGACTACCTGGGCAAACCCTTCAATCCACACGAACTGGTTGCGCGCATCCGGGCCGTTTCCCGTCGTTCCCGGCCCGACAGAAAGCGCGAGCCTGAAAGCGTTCGTCATCCTGTCCTGAAGGTGGGTGACATCGAACTGGACAGGAACGCCTGGATAGTGATGCGGAACGGCCTGCCGGTGGTGCTGACCACGCTGGAGTTCAACCTCCTGGAAATGCTGCTCAGGGCTGCCGGACAGGTGTTGCCCCGCGAGGAGCTGGTCCAGACCCTGCTGGAACGCGAGTTCGACCCCTTCGACCGCAGCATTGACATGCACGTCAGCAACCTGCGGAAGAAACTGGGCCGTCACGTCAATGGAGTCGAACGAATCAAGTCGGTCCGCGGAGTCGGCTACGTTTATCCCAACCCCGGCCCATAGGAACAAGGAGAGAAGGCTTCCAGGCCCCGGCCAAGCCGGTCAGCAAAATCATGCGCAGTCTCGTACTCAAAATCTTCATCTGGTTCTGGGCAGCCATGGCCCTGGTGGGCATGGCCCTCTATTTCACCACCCGAGCCACCATCTCGGAGCAGGCCGAGCGCCGGGAGCGTCAATGGATCGGGATGACCATGCCCCTGGTTGCGCAATGGGCGGCCGACATTCTGGAAAGGGACGGCCCCTCGGGCCTGAGGCGATACATCAATCGACTCAATCGCCGGCGTCGTTTCAATGTTTCCTTCCTCAACGAAGCGGGAGAGCTTCTGGCCGGGCCCGTTCCATCGAGCCGGATCAGGGACCTGGCGGCCCGGGCCGCGCAAAGTAGCGATCGCCTGGTGGAGATCGTACAGGGAGAACGCCTGGTGGCCCAGAGCGTGGTCTCACCTGCCGGCAGCCGGTTTGTCCTGGCGGGAGACATCCGGGCCCGACTTCCGGGAAACCAGCCCGGACGGCCCCGGCGGCCGCCACCGATCCTCAGAGCCCTGGGTATTCTGGACGCCGACATCCAGACCCAGGTGCTTCGCATCCTGGCCGTTTTTCTGACGGCCGGACTGGTCTGCTACGGCCTGGCCTGCTACTTGACCGCTCCCCTGAAGAGGCTGCGGGCCGCGACCCGGAACCTGGCGGACGGGGACCTGGCAGCCCGAGTCGGCAAAGCGCCGGGCGGCCGCCAGGACGAACTGACCGAGCTCGGCCACGATTTCGACCAAATGGCCGAACGCATCCAGACCATGGTGGGCGCTCAGCGGCGCCTGTTGAGTGACATTTCCCACGAGCTGCGCTCACCCCTGGCCCGCCTCAGTGTGGCGTTGGCGCTGATTCGCCAACGCATGAAGGGTCGATCAGACGATGAACTGGACCGTATCGAGCTGGAAGCGGGACGCCTCAACGAGCTTATCGGCCACCTGCTGACTCTCAGCCGCATCGAGAGCGGCACGATGACGCCGACCCGCAACGACATTGCCCTGGACCAGTTGCTGGCGGAGGTGGCGGCCGATGCCGAATATGAAGCCCGTGGTTCCGGGAAGGCCGTGCGCATTCTCTCCAGCCAGGCCTGCGTCGCCGTGGGCAATCGAGAGTTGTTGAGAAGCGCCGTCGAGAACGTGGTCCGAAACGCCGTCTACTACACCGCCGACAAGACCGCGGTCGAGGTTGAACTGAAACTGGCTGGAGAGAACCGGGACACGGCCGTGATTACGGTTCGCGACAGGGGAGACGGAGTGCGCGAGTCGGAACTCGGTGAGATCTTTCGACCCTTCTACCGGGTGGCCGCGGCCCGGGAACGACAGAGCGGCGGCACCGGACTGGGGCTGACCATCACCCGGCAGGCCGTGCAGTTGCACAGCGGCTCCGTGGCCGCTTCCAACGCCTCCGGAGGAGGGCTGCAAATTGAAATACGGCTGCCCGCCCGTCCGGGAGCCACGGACTCGGCCGAGCCCCTGTAGCCGAGGGAGATGTTTCGCCGAGCAGGCTCGCCGTCAGCGGCGCCTCCTTGACAGACCCGTCGCTGAAAGGATATCTGTGGTGGCTTCCGGCGACGGCCGGTCCGTCTGATCCAAACCCGATTCCAAAGCTGAATTCGATCCAATGGGCGACATTCTCCTGACACGGCGGGAAGAAGACATCGCAACGGTTATTCTCAATCGTCCGCACAAGCTGAACGCACTCAGCAGGGAGTTGTGGCTGCGGGTGGGAAAGGCGATGCAGGAGCTTTCCTCGGATGAGTCTCTGCGCTGCATTGTCCTGCGCGGGGCCGACGAAAGGGCTTTCTCGCCGGGGGCCGATATCTCCGAATTCTCCCAGCACCGCTCCAATCGCCGGCAGGCGCGGATCTACGGAGCCTTGATCCAGGAAGCCATGCAATCCATCAGGGACTGCCAACATCCGGTCATCGCCATGATCCAGGGAGTATGCGTCGGCGGGGGTCTGGAGCTGGCGTCCATGTGCGACCTCAGGATCTGCGGAGAATCCAGCCGATTCGGAGTGCCTGTCAACCGGATCGCCATCACCATGGCCTACCCTGAAATCCGGGCTCTGATCGACCTGGTGGGCCGGGCAACGGCGCTGGAGATTCTTCTGGAGGGCAGAGTCTTCGGGGCCCTGGAGGCCAAGGCCAAGGGCCTGGTCACCCGCGTCGTTCCCGACGGCGAGGTCGAAAAGGAAACCTACGCCACCGCCCGCCGCATCGCCGACGGAGCCCCCCTGGCCAACCGCCTGCACAAGCGATTTGCCTACCGCCTTTTGGATCCCAAGCCGCTGACCGAGGCGGAAGTGGACCAGGGTTTCGAAATTGTCGGCACCGAGGACCACCGGGAGGGATACCGGGCCTTCCTCACCAAGACCAAGCCGCGATTCAAGGCTCGCTGACCATGAACCCGCAGCCAACCTCCGACCGCACCGGTCCCCTGCTCGGCATGAAAGTCCTGGAAGCCAGCCATGTCATGGCCGGCCCCACCTGTGGATTGATGCTGGCCGACCTGGGAGCGGACGTGATCAAGGTGGAGCGCCTCCCCGGCGGCGACGACACCCGGCGTGCCGTTCCACCCCAAATCCGGGGAGAGTCGGCTGCTTTCATGATGATGAACCGCAACAAGCGCGGCATCGGACTCAATCTGAAGTCCGAGAAAGGGCGGGAGGTTTTCCGACGCCTGGCCGGAAGCAGCGACGTCGTCATCGAAAACTTTCGCAAGGGCACGATGGAGGGGCTGGGTCTGGGCTATGAACGGTTGAAATCGGATCATCCCGGACTCATCTACTGCTCCCTGTCGGGCTTCGGACAGACGGGCCCCTATGCCGGCAGGGGGGGATTCGATCTGATTGCCCAGGGTATGAGCGGATTGATGAGCATTACCGGCGAAGGACCCGGGAGGGCCCCGGTAAAGGTGGGGGCGCCCATGACCGACATCACCGCGGGCATCCTGGCGGCCCTGGGGATCGTTGCGGCCTATGCTCACCGGCAGCGTACCGGAGAGGGACAACTGGTGGACACGTCCCTGCTGGAGGCCGGAATCGTTCACACCTACTGGCAGTCGGCCATTTACCTGGCGACGGGTGTCTCCCCCACGGCAATGGGATCGGCCCATCCCCTGATGGCTCCCTACCAATCCTTTGAAACCCGGGACGGCTGGATCAACATCGGCTCCGCCAACCCGGCCAACTGGGAGAGGTTGCTTGAGGTACTGGGAGCTCCCGACCTGGGATGCGATCCGAGATT
>VXMN01000340.1 GCA_009841055.1 Acidobacteriota bacterium | reverse complement strand
GTGTGGGAATCGGTGCCCACCAGGGTATCCGGGTAATAGACCCCATCCTTTTCCACAACCCCCTGGGCCAGGTATTCCAGGTTGACCTGATGCACGATTCCTACCCCGGGAGGAATGACCCTGAACTGGTCGAAGGCCTGCATTCCCCACTTCAGGAACTGGTAGCGAGCCTGGTTGCGCTGGAATTCCATCTCCATGTTCAGTCGTAGCGCCCGGGGGCTTCCGGAGTAATCCACCTGTATGGAATGGTCCACCACCAGGTCCACCGGAACCAGGGGTTCGATCCGTTTCGGCTGTCCGCCCATTCGGGCCACGGCGGATCTCATGGCGGCAAGATCGACCAGCAGGGGAACACCGGTGAAGTCCTGGAGCACGATACGGGCCACCACAAACGGAATTTCCTGCGTGCGCGGCCCGGTGGCCTTCCAGTTGGCCAGGGCCTGAATGTCCTGCTCCGTGATCCTGTTGCCGTCATAATTGCGGAGCAGGGATTCCAGAACGATTCGAAGGCTGACCGGCAGCCGGGAGATGGCGCCTAACCTCTGGCGTTCCAATTGAGGCAGCGAATAGAAACGGCCCGTTCGGCCGTTTCCCAGGCCGAATTCCTGCAAAGAGTTGTGGAGATTGTGGCTCACGGTACCCCGTCCGAACAGATTACCCTGGTCCGCAACTGCAGCGGGGAGAATATGCGCTGGTCCGCCGGCCTGTCAAGAGGCGCAGGGGCCGCCCAATCGGGGTTCCGGCTCAGTCCAGGCTTTCGACCTCAACCTGATTGTCGGGACGGACTCCGGGATTCAGACGGTAGTCTCGAAACAGGCTGGTTTCCCTACGGTGGCTCCCTTTGAAGAGAAGGCTCCGCCGGTAGGTTACGGTGGTAAAGGTAGGGAGCCAGAGTCCGTTGCCGATATCGGCCTGCTCCAGGGTGATGGTAGCGCCTTTCTTGAGACTGCCGAACAGGCCTCCCACGAATCGGACATCCTCCCCGAGCCTCCCCGTCAACCGAATCGGCTGGTGGGAATCCCGGGTGATCCAGAGCTTCCCGCTCAGACTTCTCAGAAAGGCGGAACGGGGGGAGGGTGGCTCGAAGCCCGCTCTCGGCTCGAAGTCCAGCACCAGGGTCTCCCACCCGTTCACGTGTTCTCTGCCCGTCACGGTAAAACGAAAAGCCGCCAACAAGTTGCGGAAGATTTCGGTCTGCATCTGCCCGTCCCGCTCCCGCCGGGTTCTGGCGATTCTGGCCTTCCGTTTTTGGGGAGAGAGCCGCTCGGCGTCGGAGATGGACCGCTGGATGGCGTTGTCCTGGGCTTGAAGGTACTGCCGGTCGTAACGGGCGCCATTGATGGAAATCAGCTTGGAGAAGGACTCCACCTCGGTGTGAATCCAATGATAGGTTCTGGTGACCGACTTCTCGATGTCTCCGCTGGAGTCGTAGCGGTCCACCACCGCCTTCTCCTCGTACACATAGCGGTAACGGGCTCGATCGTTCTCCATCTGGTTCTCGATCACTTGCTTCAGAATGGCATCCAGTCGGGCAGGTGTCGGCGTCTCATCCGCTCTCCCAACGACCCCCATTCCGCTGGTCAGAACCAGAAGGATCCAAATTAGCAATTTCCGGACCATGGTGGCATTATAACGCCGCAACTGCGAGAGCCGGGCCGGACCTTGATCAGGACCATCCCACGCCAGCCTCCCCCAATGTAGGGGCAACCCTTGTGGTTGCCCTGTTGTTCCCTGTGCCTTCGGATTGGGCGCCCACAAGGGGCGCCCCTACATTCCCACAGGGACTGTGGGCCTGATGCGGAGGAGAGTGATGTTGGAGACATTGATTGTCTCAGCCATCTTGCTGCTGGCCCTGGTCCTTTTCGTAACCGAGTTGGTTCCGATAGACCTGACCGCGCTGCTGATCGTGGGTCTGTTGGTACTGACCGGGGTGCTGACCCCCGCCGAGGGCTTCTCGGGCTTCAGCCACCCTGCCCCGGTCACGGTAGCAGCCATGCTGGTGCTGAGCGCCGGACTGATCCGAACGGGAGCGGTGGCCAGGCTGGGACAAAAAGTCTCGGCGTTGGGGGGATCCTCCGAGGTCAGCCACCTGGCGGTGATCTTCCCGGTGGTCGCCCTGCTCTCCGCCTTCATCAGCAACACGGCCGCGGTGGCCATGTTCATTCCCCTGGTCCTGAACATCGCCCGGGAAAAGAACCTGAGCCCCTCCAAAATGCTGCTGCCGCTCTCCTACGCGGCCATCCTGGGCGGGGCTTGCACCTACATCGGCACCTCGACCAACATCATCGTCGGCACCATCTACGCCGCCGGAACTCGTCCTCCCCTCCAAATGTTCGAGTTCACCGGTCTGGGGCTGGTCCTGTTGGGTCTGGGAGCCGTTTACATGCTGGTCATCGGACAGAGAAAACTCCCCTCCCGGCCCACCGAAGCCAGCCTCACCGAGGGCTACCGGCTCCGGGAGTACCTCACGGAGCTGGTGATTCGAGCGGACTCGCCGCTGCTGGACAGGACGCTGAAAGAGACCAACTTCAGCCAGCAGATGGATATCGAGGTCCTGGAAATCCAGCGCGCCCAACACAAGCTCCGGTTGTTCCTGCAGGACATCCGGCTCAGGGGCGGCGACGTTCTGATCGTCAAGGGAAACCTGGAAAACATCCTGAAGATTCGCGATACCGAAGGGGTCGACATCCTGGCCGAAGTCAAGCTGAGCGACCGCGACCTGAAATCGGAAGACATCACCCTGGCCGAGGCCGTCATTTCACCCGACTCGTTTCTGATCGGCAGGACGCTGAAGGAGGCCAACTTCCGCCAGCGCTACCAGGCCACCGCCCTGGCGATCCGGAGACACGGAAGCCAGATCCGGGACAAACTGGGCCGGGTGCGCTTGCAGGTGGGCGACATGCTGCTGGTGCAGGTGCGCAAGGTAGTCCTCGGCAACTTGAGACAGGACTCCGACTTCATGCTGATTCTGGAGGAGTCTCAAGGCTCCGATTTCCGTTTCAGCAAACTGCCTGTGGCGGCGCTTATCTTTCTGGGCGTGATTGTCGCCGCGGCCTCGCGCCAACTTTCCATCGAGCTGGCGGCTCTCTTCGGCGCCATGTCGATGGTCTTGACCCGATGCATCACCCTCCGGCAGGCCTATCTGGCCGTGGACTGGCGCATCGTCATCCTGATCGGGGGAACCCTGGCCCTGGGAACGGCGATGGAAAAAACCGGGACGGCCAACCTCATTGCCGAAAACCTGGTGGGATGGTCCGGCCCCTTGGGTCCGGTGGCGTTGATCGCCGTGCTCTACCTGCTGACCCTGGGGATGACCGAACTCATGTCCAACAATGCCACCGCGGCTTTGTTGACCCCTATCGCCATCTCCATTGCCCATCAGGGCGGTTGGGATCCCCGTCCCTTTGCCTTTTGCGTGGCCTTTGCCGCCTCCTGCAGTTTCCTGACGCCTATCGGCTATCAGACCAACACCATGGTGTACGGCCCCGGGGGGTACCGGTTTACCGACTTCTTCAAGGTGGGAGTGTGGCTGAGCCTCATCAGCTGGCTGACCGCCACCCTGCTGATCCCCCGCATCTGGCCCTTCAATTAGTCCGTTTGCATTGGAGGGACGTACCCCACCGGACTGCACGGCGGCGGAAGGGAGCCAACCTTGACCATTCGAATTCTGTCAATTCGTGCCCTCCTGTGTCTCGGACTCTTCGCCATGATCTTTCAACCCTCGGCCCGGGCCGAGCGCCACAAGGTCATTCTGGACTCCGACCTGGGCTCGGACGTCGACGACGCCTTTGCCGTGGCGTTGCTGCTGGCCAGTCCGGAACTGGAGGTCTTGGGGATCACGCTGGGACACGGCCAGACCGGCAAGAGAGGCCGCTTGGCCTGTCGTCTCCTCTATGAGACCGGACGCCAGGACATCCCGGTAGCCCTGGGCAGGCCTACGCCTTTGGTGGTGGGTCACCCGGAAATCACCGAACCCGACCCCAGGCAATTTTCCTGGGCCGAGGGTTTTGCAGCCGTCGAACCGATCGACACACCGGCGGCCGACTTCATCGCCGGCCAACTGCGCCGGCGCCCCAAACAGATCACCCTGATTTCGGTTGGCCCGGTGTGCAACCTGGCCGACCTGCTTCAAAAGGACCCGGAAGTGTTGCAACTGGCCAGGCAGATCTACTCCATGTTCGGTTCCTTCTACCTGGGGTACGGCAGCAGCCCGGTTCCTTCGGCCGAGTGGAACGTCCGGGCCGATATCCCCTCCGCCCGCACCCTGTCGTCCTCAAACGTGCCGATCACCTATGCCGGCCTGGACGTCACTGCCTTTGTCGAGTTGAATGCCGAGCAACGCCGCGCCCTCTGGTCCCGCGGCTCCCCTCTCACCGACGCGCTTGAGGCTCTCTACCGGCTCTGGGGCCGGGAAACGCCCATCCTCTTCGATCCCGTCCCCATCGGAATGGTGCTGTGGCCGGAGCTGTTCCGCACCCGAGCCGCCCACGTCCGCACCACCGCCGAGGGATTCACGGTCATCGACGAAAGCCGTCCCCCCAACAGCCGGGTGGCCATGTCGATTCAGACCGACGAGTTCCTGAAGCGCCTGGTCGACCGCCTGCTGCGGCAGGACCTGAAGCGGGGGCGTTGAGGAAAAGACCGCCTCGCAACGAAATCTGGACATCCGTCGCTTGAACCTGTCCGGTTGAGCTGCCGGCGGTGTTCTCGATTTCGTTGAAAGGACGCGTCTTGGCTCGACCCGGCCTGCAAGCTGATGAACGCTAGAAATTCAAGCGCAGCGACAACTGGAACTGCCTCGGGTCGAATGCCGCCGTAAAGGAGAAGGGCTCGGTGACCGGTCCCCGGCGGCCGACCAGCCGGGAGGGAAGTTCATCGATGCTCACGTCGCCCACCGTGCTGTTGATGTGCTTGAAGTTGGTTCGGTTGAACAGGTTGAAGGCCTCGGCGATCAATCCCAGGGTCCAGGTCTCGGTGAGTGGAATTTCCCGGTTCAGCCGGAGGTCGAAAGAGAAGAAGTCGGGCCCCATGCCGACGTTGCGGCCTACGCCCCAGGGGCGATGGGTGTCGTTGTGGCGGTCGCCGACGTTGTCGAAGCCCGAGTTGAGATTGAAGGGGGCACCCGAGCGGGCGCTCGCAATGGCCGAAACCGTGAAGTCCCGGATCAGGGCGTGGCCGAATCCGCTGCCGGTGCCCGATCTCCAGGGCAGATCCACCACCGTGTAGGCGACGAAGTTGTGTTTCCGGTGAAAGGAAGACAAGGCCCACTCGGCCTTGGCGTCCCACTGCAAGTGCGGCTGGAACGAGGAGTTGTAGTCGGTGTTCTCGTCCATGGTCTTGCTCCAGGTGTAGTGGGCCGAGAGGGTGAATCCGTCGTAGAAGCGTTTCCGGAACTGGGCCATGAAGGCATGGTAGGAGGAATCGGCCCAACTGCCGTAGATGTTGTTCTGCAGCACCAGCGGATTGTGAAAGCCCACGATCGGGCGCCCCAGCTCGTTGGTACCGGCCTGGTAGATGTTGGTGTCAAGGGGACGAATGATGTGGACGCCGCGGTTGAAGTTGTATCCCAGCGAGACGGTGTAGCCGTCGGCTACCTCGCGCTGGATCTCGAGGCTGGCCTGCTGGGAATAGGGATTGACGGTGTCGTCGGCCACGTCGAACTGCACCCGCAGCGGAAGACCGGGTCCCGGATCGATGCCGTGGATGGCCAGGTCCTGAGGCGTGATGGTCCGAGTCCCCAGGATGCCCCGCTGCAGGGCGGTTTGGTAGATCTCTGCCGAGGTGAGCAAATCGCCGGTCAGCGCGCTGTTGATTCCGGATAACCCGGTCAGCGGGATGAATATCTGGAAGATATCGCCCGCCTCTCCCAGCAGATCCCTGATGTAGGTGATCTGGCTTTCGATCCTGGCGTAGTAGATGCCGAAGCCCCCGCGGACGACCACACGCGGATCGGGGCTCCAGGCGAAGCCCAGCCTGGGTGCAAAGTTGTTCTTGTCGGTCGGGAACCGCGTCTTGACCTCGAACTCGTGACGGCCGCCCAGCGTCAGTTGCAAATCGGGCCTCAGGCGCCAGGAGGCTTCGGCGAAGAAGTTGAGATAGTTCTTCCATCCGATCCAGAAGGGACTGCCGAAGCCCTGCTGGTAGATGAGCGGCAGCCCCAGGGCGTAGGCCTGCAGGGAGGAGATCGGTTCGTCGATGGCGGCTGCAAGCTGCGGCTGTCCAAACTGCGTCAGAGCGCCCTGCAGCAGCCGCGCGGCTCCTGCGCCGATGCCGTTATCGACTATGGAGGCCAGAGGCACAGCCTCGCCGAACTGAAAACGCCCTCCGAAAAAGGTTTCCGACCTGATGCTGAAACGCGAGCCGCCGGCGTCGACGCCGAACTTGTAGGTATGCGGGCCGGAAGTTCGGGTGAAATTCTGCCGCACTTGGCCAGACCGTTCCACCACGCGGGTCGGCATGATCAGGTCCCGTCCGAACAGGCCGAACCCGTTGATGTCGATCGACGGGCCGTAGGGATCGGTCGGGTACACGCCGGAGTCGTGATAGTTGATTCCTACCAGGGTTTCACTGGCCAGCTCCGGGTTGATCAGCAGCGTATTGCCCAATGCCACCCCGAAATCGTTGATGTGGATGTTCCGGCCGCGGCTGTAGGAGACCAGCGATCCGAACTTCGTATTCTCGCTGTCCTGGCTGGTCCAGTTGACCCGGGTGAACAGCGTGTGTCCATCTCCCAACGTGTGGTCCACACGCCCCAGGAACTGCTGGCGTTCCTCCCCGAACGGGAACACC
>VXMN01000280.1 GCA_009841055.1 Acidobacteriota bacterium | reverse complement strand
TTTGTTTCAAATAAGCACCGCCCCTGCCCTGCCGGACAGATCATTCGAGGAAGAAACTACCGATCTCTTTTAAAGACGAACCACAAATGGACACGAATGAACACGAATAGGGAAAGATTCCTTTCAGTTTTTCTTCGTGTCCCTTCGTGGTCCTTCGTGTGTCTTCGTGGATCACTCTTTTTTTCTTTTGTTTCAGGTAAGGGTGTCGGAGCCGACCACTGGAGGCTTGGCGGTTCAGTGTCCCTGGTTGGCGGTGTCGCTCTCGATCCACGCATGCACCTCGTCGAGCGCGTCGGCGAGCGCCCTGCGCCTTCGCCTCAAGGCGCTCCGAGTCCGGAGCGGCATTTTGCGCAGCGCGAAGAAGGCACGCACCGTGCGCCAGACGGCGGACTCCCTCTCGAATGCCAGTGTTCCCAGCACGGCCAATGCCACCAGCGCGAGTCCGGTCGCTATGCCGGTCGCCGTCCCGGCAAGAGTGCCTGCGGAGGTGGCCATCGCGGCAATCCAGGCGCTGTGAATCAACCCGCCGCCGATCACCTGATACAAAGCTCGGCTCTCAAGGTTCGGCGCCCACCGGCCGATCCGGGCGGTGAGCCGGTAGGGAACGGCGAAGACGACGGCGGTCGCGATCGCCATCGGACCAAGCAACACGGCGAGGAGCCCTTCCCGGAGCGTGAAGCGGATGACCTCGCCGATTGGGATGCGTTGGTCCAGATCGCGTTCGCGGAGGTTGAACCGAGCCAGACTCGCCCGGTATTCCTCCACCTGAGCCACAATTTCGGCCAGTCTCGCCGGGTCCCTCCGACGCAATTCCGCCATCCCCGCGGCAATCAGGCGGCGGCGGACCAGCCGCTCCCGGGTGTCCCGCGACGCTCCGCGGGCGGCGGCGTAAAGGCGGTCGATACGCTCGACGACGGGCAGGTCGTGCCGCGGTTCCGCCTCCACCATCAAGTGCTTGAGGCGGAGCTCGATTCGGGCGGTGAGAGCCCGTATAACAGTCGCTTCGTCCTCTGCAAATCCCGCGGCGAGGTCCGCATAGTCCAACCTGCGCCCAAAGACCGCTGTCACGCGGGAACGGAAGCGAGCCAGGTCGTCGAAGTTGAGACCGACCGGTACGATGCTCACCGGATGTCCGGCGGCGTAACTGTTGAGCGCCATGCGGGCGGCGCCGGTCCGCAGCGGCTCAAGTCGGCCGCGGGCGTGACTGGTGCCTTCCGGGAAGAGGCAGATGGCCTCGCCGGCCGCCAGCGACACCGCTACCGCCGAAAACATCTCCACGTTACGGGAGGTATCGACTCCGGGGTCCTTCTTGCGGTAGACGGGAATCGCTCCCGAGCGGCGGATCAACGGGCTGAAGGGGTGCCGCGCGAAGAGCGTGGACTTGGCGAGGAACCGAACGCAGCGTCCGGCCGCAGTCTGAATTACGGCCGGGTCGATGAGGGTGTTGGGGTGGTTGGCAACCAGCAGCAGCGGTCCGTCCGGAAGCGGGCCGCCGATACGCTCGACCCTGTAGTAGGCGTACACGGCGAGGCTGGCGATCCCCCACACCCATGATCGCGGAGACGTCGTTCCGGCGGGTGCGGTCGGAGCAGGCGTCATGGCTTCTCAGTCGCGTCTGGCAGCAGCGAAGCGGAGGCGGACGTAGTCGGCGAACCAGTCGCCGTCAGGTGTCCTCAGCACCGGCTCGAGCCGCTCGCGCATCTGGTTGAGTATCGCCCTCCGGTCGCGCTTCGGGACAGCGGCCAGGTAGGGCTGGGCGAATGTCTCCAGCCAGTCGGTCAGGTCCGACGGCAACGGCGTCGGGCGCGGGAAGAGACGGATGGAGTCGACGTCGAAACCGTTTGCGTCGAGCCGGGCGCGGTACTCCTCGGCGGTCGGGAAATACCACGGATTCAGGATCTCTGCATCGATGTCGCGCCCGGCCAGGACCTCGCCGAAAGCGGCGCGTATCGAGGCGACGCAGCCATGACCTCCAAACTCCGCCACCAGCCGTCCACCGGGTGCGAGAGCACGGTGGATGGCGGCCAGCGCCGCATCCGGATCCCGAATCCAGTGAAGGACGGCTTTCATCAAATCGGGGTCGACCTCTCCGTCGAAGCCGAGGGCGGGGGCATCCGCCACCCGGGCGGCGGGCCCGCGCCCGCGCGCCGCCCGCACCTGCTCCGGACTGCTGTCGACGGCTACGACCCGGCAGCCGGCATCGACCAGCTTTTCCGTCAGGGCTCCGTCGCCGCAACCGAGGTCGAGCACCCGCTCGCCCGGTTGCGGCTCAAGCAGCTCGATCACCGGTGCCCCCAGATCGGAGACGAAACGGGCATGGGCGGCATACCGGTCGGGATCCCAAACTTGCATCGGATGCGTGTCCTGACCGCTGGTCTTCCGACACGGCGCAACGGTTCCCAGGCGTTTCAAGGATCTTGGGGAACCGATGGAAGTGGTGAGGAGGTGCGGGTTCCGGCGGCACCGCCGGAACCCGTCTGTGGAGGATCAGGGAAAACTGGCCTGGACTACAACTTCCGTTCGGCCGAAAGGCCCTTGTCCTTGGGGACGCTCAAGTAACCGATGATGCGATTCCTTCGGACCTCGTTGACCACCAGCTCGTAGCGCAACTTGGTGGGACCCACCAGAAACTGGACCGGCTCGTTGATGGTGCGCCGCTTCTTTTCCAAGGTGTTGTCGTCCACCACAATACGAACGTTGTAGCGTTGCCTTCTGCGATTGGTCTTGGTCACGCCGATACGAATGTCTCCGACCAGGGCGAAACCCTTCTTCTTCTGAATGTCGAACTCGTAGAAGTTCCGCTCGCCCTTGAGGCGCAGTTGCTTGAGCTCATCCTTGTTCCTGGCGATCTGCTGGGTCAGGGTGGCGCGAACGTCAACGATCTCGCGACGGGCGCCCTCCAGTGCCTTGCGTGTGGCCTCCACGTCGGTCTTGACTTTGCTGACATCCTGGTTGACAGCGCCGAAGCGACTGTCGGAGGCGCTCTTCAACTCGGAAAGCTGTCGGGAATCGGCTTTTCGGGCAATTTCCACGTTGAGCTGCTGCACCGACCGCTCTTGTTCCTCCCTGAGCCGACGGGCCGCGGCCCGGGCCCGATTCAATTCCTTCTGGGTTACACCCAGTCGGTTCTGCACCACCGTGAAATCGGCGGTCAAGGACCCCAGACTCTGTTCGAGCTTCTGGCCTTGCTTCTCCTGCTCGTCGACCGCCTCCATCATCTCTTCCTCCAGGGCGGCCACCTGGTCCTGGGATTCCAGGATCTGGTCCTTGTTGCCCAGAACCTGGTAGATCAGAAAGATCTGCAATCCCAGCAGAACGATGAAACCGAACAATCCCCAGCGAGGCGTGGACCGACCCGCCATGCCGGATGTGATCGGCTGTTTGGGCTTGGCCTGGTCGAGGGGCTTGCCGTCCGTGAAACTGTTCATGGTTGTTCTCTCCTTTCTCACTCAAACCTGCTGGAGATCGGCTGATTATTCCTGCGCTTTTTAAACCGGTAGCTTAGCAATGTTCAGCCTGAATTCCCATGAAAAGATGGCTTCATCGGCCGCCGAGTTGCTTCATGGTTGGAACCGAAGTTCCCTCGAGGGAAGCGACTTGATGAAATCGGACTTCTATTCCTAAAATGTCGGCGGTTTACGGAGCTGTTCCTGATGAAAGTCCTCATGTTCGCAGCCGTTGCGGCCGCTGTCTTGCTGCTGGTATCCGGTCTGTCGTCTTCGCCGCCAGGTCAAGGGACCTTCCAGCAACGGACCCTTGCTCTCGGCCCGGACGCCTACCGCTACCAGGTTTTCCTTCCGGTCGGTTGGCAGCCGCAGAAGAGCTGGCCCGTGGTACTCTTTCTTCACGGCAACGGCGAACGGGGAGATGACGGCTGGCGCCAGACGCTGGTAGGTATCGGCCCCGCCATTCGCCGGAATCCCGAGAGGGTTCCGGCGATCGTTGTGCTGCCGCAATGTCGCAGGGGAATGTGGTGGACCCACACCCGGATGGAGAGGCTGGCGCTGGCAGCCCTGGAGGCGGCCGTCCGGGACTTTGGCGGTGATTCCACCAGGATATTCCTGACCGGAATTTCCATGGGAGGGTACGGCACCTGGAGTCTTGCGGCGAAGCACCCCGGAAGGTTTGCCGCGCTGGCTCCGATTTGCGGCGGTGTGGTGCCGCCGCAGGGGGTCAAGGTCCCCGAGGATCATCCACCGGTGGAATTTTCTCCCGACCCCTACCGCAGCATGGCCGTCAGAATCGGGGCCACTCCTGTCTGGATATTTCATGGAACCGACGACCCTCGGGTTCCGGTGTCGGAATCACGGAGAATGGCCGGGGCATTGAGGGCGCTGGGGAAGCCCGTGCGCTTCAGCGAATATGCCGGAGTCGGCCACGACTCCTGGGATCGGGCTTACGACGACCCCGATTTCTTCCCCTGGCTCTTGTCGCACCGGTCGGTCCGGCCGTAGCCGACATTGCCAATCGAGAGTCGATTCCCGAATGAGGCCTGCCCGCGCCGCCGCAGGCCTGATTCGCGCGCAAGCCATTGGATGGCCGGGACCTGAGAGCCGCGCGGTCCGATTGCCTTCATCCCGATCCATTCCCTATAATGGCCCCGTATTTTTCGGGACTGGAGCGGTGCGGTTGCCCGACCGGGAGTTCTTCCACTCCCCACGATTGACACCGGGACACAGATGGCCCAGACACTGGCGGAAAAGATATTCTCCAACCACTGCGGGAGAGCAGTGCGGGCCGGGGACTTCATCCTGGCGGACCTGGACCTGGTCATGGCTCATGACACCACCTGCGCCTGGGCATTGGAGCCCTTTTACCAGATTGCCGAAAGGGTCTTCGATCCCAAAAAGATCTTCATTCCCTTTGACCACGCCTTTCCGAGCCCCAGCGTGGCCATGTCCAGGTTGCAGAGTCAGATCAGGAAGTTTGCCGATGAGCAGGGCATTCCGGTGGTTTATGACGGTGTGTGCCACCAGGTCATGTCGGAGCGCCTGATCAATCCGGGCAACCTCATTCTGGGCGCGGACTCCCACAGCCCTACCGGCGGCGGCCTGGGGGCGCTCACCATCGGAGTGGGCTCCACCGACGCGGCCATCGCCATGGCCACCGGCAGGAGCTGGTTCCGGGTACCCCAGACGATCCGGGTCACTGTCAGCGGCGATCTGCCAAGGGGGTGCTACTCCAAGGATGTCGTGCTGGCGGTGGCCAGGGAGATGGGGCCCGACGGCGCCAACTACCGGGTTATCGAATACGCGGGACCCACGGTGGAGGGATTCAACGTCCCGGCCCGCTTGACGCTGACCAATATGAGCGCCGAAATGGGGGCCAAGGCAGCCGTGGTGGCCCCTGACGACCAGACCCGAGCCTATCTCGAGGAAAACGATCGACTGGTGGATTTCGAACCTCTGCGCAGCGATGCGGGGGCTTCCTTCGAACGGGAGCTTCATTTCGATGTCTCGGATCTGAAACCCATGATTGCCTGTCCTCCGGATATCGACAACGACGTGCCGGTGGAACAGGTCGAAAGCGAGAAGGTTGGGGTGGATCAGGTCTTTATCGGATCCTGCACCAATTGCCGCATTGAGGACCTGGAGGTCGTTCACCGAATGTGGAAGGGGAAGCGGGTGAAAGAGGGATTGCGTGCCATTGTCACCCCTGCCTCGCGACGGGTCTACCTGCAGGCCCTCCAGCGAGGGTACGTGGAGGATTTCGTCAACTTCGGGGCGGTAGTCTCCAGTCCAGGTTGCGGGCCCTGCCTGGGCCGGTCCGGTGGCGTGCTCTACGACAATGAGGTGTGTGTTTCCACCAGCAACCGCAACTTCGAGGGACGCATGGGCAGTCCCACGGCCAAAATTTTCCTGGCCAGCCCCGCCACCGCCGCGGCTTCGGCGCTGACGGGCATCATTACCGACCCGAGACGGTACGTTGCCTGAACGAGGTTTCCGATCCGATGAACTGGAAGTTTGGGGACAACATCAACACGGACCTGATCACTCCCGGACGTTACAACATCACCACCGACCCCAAGGAGTTGGCCAAGGCCTGCTTTATCGAATATCGTCCGGACTTTAGACAGCGAGTGCAACCCGGGGACTTCGTGGTGGCGGGCCACAACTTCGGCTGCGGCAGCTCGCGCGAGACGGCGGCGGTAGCGCTCAAGCACTCCCGCCTGCAAGCCGTCATCGCCAAGTCCTTTGCCCGAATCTTCTTTCGCAACGCCATCAACCTGGGGCTCCTGTGCGTCATTGCCGATACCGACTCCATCGAGGAAGGCGACCGACTGGAGTTGAACATTCAGACGCAGGCGCTTCGCAATGCCACCAGGGATCGGACCATCCCGATTGCAATTCCCGGCATGATGCTCCGGCTCCATCAGGAAGGCGGCATCATCAACTTTCTCAAGAAAAACGGCCTCTCCGCTCTCGCCGACCTGGAAAAGTTCTAAGCCTGGCAGTTTTGGAACACCAGTTACTCAGAACAGTCCGGCCCCCGGCGACGGGGCGGATCATAAGAGAGTGAAACAAGAGAAGTTCATGGCCTGTCGGGAACAAGATTATTGAACATCGATGCACAGGATGCACAGGATTAACAGGACGAGAGCTTCTTGCACCACAATCCCGCACGGGTGATGAACCGGTCCGGGATTGCGGATGCCCAGGATTACAGGACACCGGACTCCCAAGACCATATCCTGGGCATCGATGTTAATAATCCTTAGTGGCTGTGCGCGCCGTTGAAGCAGAGCCGTCTCGCTTAGTGTCCCTTCGTGGTCCTTCGTGTGTCTTCGTGGATAACTCTTTTTTCTCTTGTT
>VXMN01000234.1 GCA_009841055.1 Acidobacteriota bacterium | reverse complement strand
GTGGCGTCCCCGGTTGGTTGAAGTGGAAGAGATCGGCGAAGCTGGCCGGCCTTGTGCGGGCGGGACGCCCGCGCTCCCGGGTGATTGGAGCTTGCCAGGGACGTGTTTGCAGTACGATTCTAATCGATCTGCAGCGTTTCGGCGGCTTGGCGGGCGAAGGCGATCAGCATCTCGTCCGATCCTGGAGCGGCGATCAGGGACAGCCCTGCCGGCAGCCCCTCCGCCTCGGCCCAGGGCAGGTTGATCTGGGGCGCCCCTATGGTGCCTGCGGTGCAGGTCAACTGGACAATGCGCGAGGTCAGGGGACGCCGTTCGGACATGGTTTGCGTTCGAGGCGGGGCCGGCGTGGGCGCGGTGGGCAGACAGACCACCGTTTCCCCGGCCAGCAGGGCCCCCATGCGGGCCATTACCTTTTGCCGGTCCACCAGGGCGGGCGCCACCTCCTCGGGTGTCAGGCTTCTGCCGGCCAGGCAACTCTCGGCCACGTGAAAGCTCATCCTGGGGTTCACGCGGTCGATCCATTCCCTGACCACTTCCCAGGACTCGCTGCTGGCCCGCACCCGCTGCCCGGCGGCCCAGTCCGAGAGGCTGGTGGGTGCCAGCCGCTCCCGGCTGGAGAGGCCGATCAAGGAACCCAGGCGCTCCACCAGGGGCTCGAGAGCCTCCCTGACCGACGGGTCGGCCACTTCAAAGGCATCCTCCGCCACCACCAGGCGGCGCGGTCGAATCGGACCGATCCGGGTCTGCAGCAGCACCGCCCCCACCCGGGCAAACAGGTCGGGGTCTCGGGCAAACCACCCCACGGTGTCGTAGCTGGGCGCCTGCAACAGCATGCCGTCCAGGGGAATGCGCCCGTGGGTGGGGCGCAGCCCGTAGAGTCCGCAAAAGCCGGCCGGAATCCGGACCGAGCCGCCGGTGTCGGAGCCCAGGGCGAAATCCACCAGGCCGCCCGCCACCGCGGCCGCCGAGCCGCTGGAGGAGCCCCCGGGAACGCGCCCCGGGGCCTTGGGATTCAGAGGAGTTCCGTAGTGGGCGTTGACGCCCAGGATGCCCCGGGTCAACTCATCGGTATGGGTCTTTCCCACCATGGTGGCGCCGGCGCCCACCAGGACCTCCACGGCCCAGGCGGTGGCTTCGGCTGCGGTCTGACCGGCCTTCCAGTCGGGATTGCCTCCGCCGGTGACATGACCCTTGACGTCGAAGATGTCCTTGGCGGCGAAAGTCAGCCCGGCCAGGGGACCCTGGTCCGCTCCCTGCAGGTAGGCCCGGCTGTCCGGACAGAAGGCGTTGAGTTTATCGTCTAAAGGCACATGCACGATCCTCTTCTCCAGTACCCATTGCAGACAGTAAATTGACTCGCCCGGATGATGAGAACCAACCGGCAACCCGGGCTTTGTACCAATAAACCACCGATTTTGCTCATCGGGCGATCAACATCGTCACCCGATGCGGCTCGGTCGTGGATGGGTGATGCATGAGGATGTCTTGCTTGCCGTCCTTGTTGAGATCCGCCAGCCAAGTGTATTCGTCGCTGGGCATCGCGACCGCTACTTTTTGATGCCGCCGGGTGAACAGTTCGGGCCCGGGCACGCCAAGAAAGACACGCAATTCATTGCGGCCCCTCCCTACCAGCAAGTCCGAGTATCTGTCGCCGTTCACATCCCCAATCAACACCGCTGGAAGGAACCTTTCCCCGGACCTGCCGAGAGCGTAGATCCTGGTTTTGCGGGCGGCGCTGGGTTTGTCCGGGTAAATACCACCTTCCATACGGAAAAACTCGATATCCAGCGACACGGAACGGCTGACCAACGCGCCCAAAACCCTGCTGACAACGCTGAAGCCCCCCACACTCATGGTTGTAAACATCGTGACATTCTGGCCGTCGTGGCCGAGGGTTTGCTGCTGAATCCCGGGTCGGTCGCGGCGGCCGGAAAGGATCCGGAGCGGGATTCCGTCCGACGGCGCCACGGTGCTGACCTTGGGCGCGAACATGGTGCTGGCATCGGGTGTAAGCGTGCCAAAGTGCACCTCGTAGTTGGAGTGCATTTTCCAAAGGCTCCCGCCCTCCAGAGAAAGAATCCCGAGGTCGGCGATGCCGTCGCCGTTTAGATCGGCTAGCGTGTGCAGTACCCTTTCCGTCATCTTTCCGCCAGGATCGTGCTTGGCACTCGGGCGTCGGGCCTTGTAGGGCGCGGTGAGCGAGTTGAGGTCGTCGGAGTCGAATGCGACATCGGTCGTAAAGGTCTCGGCCACCGGGTCAAACAGTCCACGCCGGTCCTGGAGATGAGCTTCGAAGTGGTCCTCATTCCAGAACACCAAGTCGCTGCGGCCGTCTCGGTTGTAGTCCGTTTCGTGGATACGGCCATGATCCCAGGGAGTGTATCGGTATTCGCCGTCGGGTCCTGCGATCATAGCCGTGTTGGTGGAGGTGCCGATTTTCACTGGATCGGCGAACATGCCCGCGCTCATCTGGATAGACACCCAGAAGCCATCGACTTGCGGTACGACCAGGTCGTCACGCCCGTCGCCGTTCACGTCCCGAGTGACGTCTACATGGGGGATTTCGCCTCTGCGGGGCGGGTTGAAGTTGGAAGTTACCGCCACCAGCGGGTGTTCCGTCACCGATTCGGGATCGAACCAGTTCAGGCGGCCGGGCTCGTAGGTGATTACACGGTCGCGTCCGCCGATGTTGGCCGCGTCGACGAACAGTACCTCGGGACGCAGCGTTGCCTCGAGCGTCGGCGCCCAGGAGTCGTCGCCGAATGCATAGATGCGCAGGCAGCGGTCGCCATTCTCGTCCATGTTCACCACGGCAAGTTCCGCGATGGCGCCACCGAGAAGGAATCCCGGCAATACGGCCTGACGTTTCGCGGAGCCGGTGACGACCTCGTACTGCTCGAAAGTGAATTCCGCGGCGGCGGGCGGCTCTATCGCCTTCGTTCGCGATGTCACGCATGCCGATAGGAACAGCCCGAAAACCAGTATGGAGAAAAGGCTTCGTCGATAATGCCTCGTGCGTTCGGTTGCCGAGCCAGGTATTGCTGCAAGAGTGATCACTGCTCTCCCTTTCGTGGGGTTAACCCGCCTCTCCTGCATCACTCTGTTCTCATCCATAACGCCTCAGCCGGCGAAATTGGGCGACTAGACCGGGCTGTCCACCACCTGGTTGTCGAGCTGCCCGATTCCACTGATCTCCACCCTGACTTGATCCCCCGCCCGCAGGTATTGCCCGCTGACGGCTCCCACGCCGGCCACCGTCCCGGTGCTGATGACATCCCCGGGCTCCAGGGTCACCATGGCGGACAGGTACTCGATGATCACGGCAACCGGGAAGATCATCTGTGCGGTGCTGCAGTGCTGCTTGCGTTCCTGGTTGACGTAGGTGCTGAGCTGCAGCGCCTGGGGGTCGGGGATGTCTTCGGTGGTGACGAGCCAGGGCCCCATGGGGGCGAAGGTGTCGTACCACTTGCCGTTGAGCCAATCGAAGAACGAGTCCTCGGACCGGTTTTCGGAACGGTCCCAAATCTTCAGGTCCCGTTCCGAGACGTCGTTCACGATGGTATAGCCGGCCACGGAGTCGAGAGCCCGGTCAGCCTTGACGGCCTTGACCCGCCGCCCCATGACCACGCCCAGCTCCCCTTCCCAGTCGATGGCCCGGCACACCGGCGAAATGCGGATGTCCCCGCCCGGTCCGACCACGGTGCTGGAGGGGGGCTTCATGAAAATCCGGGGGGTCTCCTTGTCCTGGGGAGACGCTTTTCCGCCTCCCTCCTCGATGTGCTCCAGGTAGTTGCCGGCCAGGCAGAAGAGCTTTCGCGGACAGGGCACCGGGGCCAGCAGTTCCTCCATCCCGAACGCCCTTCCCCGCCCCTCGGCCAGCCCGTGATCGATCAGCCTGCCGGCCAGCGACCTTCCCTCGGCCCCGCTCTCCAGAAAATCGATCATGTCGTCGAAAAGCTCGGTGGGAAATCCCGCCTCCTTGGCTGCCTGCTGGAGATCGATCAGCTTGTTCCCATCCTGCACGATCGCCGCCACGCAGCTACCGCCGTCCTTCCTCAATGTCGCCAGTTTCATGAAATGTCTCCTCCGCGGGAGCCGGCCCGCGGACTAACTCCGGGGTAGGGTAAACACCGGCCCGCACGGCAGCTCAAAATGGGCACAGCATACCATAGGAAGAAAGGGCTTCCTGCCCGGAGCATCCACCCGGCTCCATCCCCTCGTGTCCTTGAGTTGGCGGCCGTTCTCCTGCAGAATGGTCGGACGCTTGGGGGAGACCTGCCGGTTCTGCCGAGAGCCCCGGGGAGGCTCCTCCAGACGTTCCCACCAAAATGGTCGCGATCATGAGCCCCTGGGACTGGACGCTGGCGATTGCGCTCAACGGAGCCATCATCCTCTATGGCTTCTACCTGAGCCGGGGGGTACGCACCAGCGCCGACTGGTTTCTGGCCGGACGAAGCCTTCCCTGGTGGCTGGTGGGATTCTCGATGTATGCCACCGCCATCGACTCCAGCGACCTGGTGGCCGACGCCGGCGGCACCTACGTGCTGGGTTTCAGCTACTTCGCCACCAACTGGGTGGGGTCGGTGCTGGGTTGGACCCTGGCGGCCTTTTTCATCTGCCTGCCCATGTACCGGGCCGGACTCTACACCAACGCCGAATACCTGGAGGCCCGCTACGGCACCCCGGTTCGGGTCATCTGCGCCTTCGTCCAGGTGCAGTACCGGACGCTGGTGCTGGGAATCATCGCCACCACCCTGTTCCTGACCCTTTCGATCGTGTGCGGTCTGTCGGATGCGGCCGCCTGGACGGTGGTGGGTGCGATCGCCGCCCTGGCCGCCATCTACACGGCCTTCGGGGGGCTGCGGTCGGTGGCCATGACCGACAGCCTGCAGTTCCTGGTCATGACCGCCGCCGGCCTCATCATCTGGTTGCTGGTCTGGGGACAGGTGGGAGGCTGGGAGGGTCTGGAGCGGCGCCTCAACGACCACGATCCGGCCGTAGCCGCCCGGCTGCTGCATATAGGCCACAAAGATGTCCAGATCGAGACGGTTGCCGGTAGATCTTCCATGGAAATCGAGCGGAAGCTCGGCCTGGGTGGAATCTACGACCCGTCCACGGAAACCATCCGTCACCACACTCCCGGCTGGCTGGTGACCCTGGCCCTGGTGATCATGGGGATGGCCTATGCCATCGTCAACCACACCCAGGTGATGAGGATGTTTGCCGCCCGTAGCGAATGGGACCTGAAGATGTCGGTGTTCGCGGCCAGCTCCGTAACCATGGTGATGACCTTCTTCAACCTGTCCATGGGGGTGATGGGACGGGCCCTCTACCCGGTGCAGAGCGCCCTGCCCGACGGCCGCCAGGACGCCATCTATCCCCTGCTGGTCAGCCAGGTCGAAACCGTGGGGCTGAAAGGCATCGTGGTCGCCGGCATCCTGGCCGCCTCCCTGTCGACCTACGACTCCATCGGCTCGGCGCTCTCGGCCCTGCTCACCCGCGACGTCTATGCCCGCCTGCTGGTTCCGGGGCGGGACGACCGGCATTACCTTCGGATCAGCCAGTGGCTGACCCCGGCGGTGATCGGTGTCTCCTTCCTCTATGTCCCCGGTCTGCTGAGGGGCGGCATGGTCCTCTACTATCTCGACCTGACCAGCGCCTTCGTGATTCCCCTGCTGACCATCTACCTCATGGGGAGCTTCACCCGGGTCCACCGCTCCAGCGGCCTGATCGGCCTGCTGGCGGGCGCCTGCTACGGCATGTTGCGCCTGGCGGCGCCCCTGGTGGCGGAAGAGACGGGCTGGGTCCTGTTGCCGCCGGCCATGATGGGCACCTACGCCGCCTATCCCTTCAGCATGCTGGTGACGGCCGGGACCATGGTGGCGGTCTCCCTGGTGGCCGGATGGGACAGCGGCAGCGCATTCGACCTGACCGGCCGCCAGGAGAAGAGCGCCTGGCTGCGTTCCAGCCAACTCAAGATACGGCAGATTCAGGACCAGATCGCGAAGCGCGCTGACCACGACCCGCGGCTGCCGGCCCTGCTCAGCCTCCTGGCCCTGACGGTGGGATGTGTTCTGACTTTCGTGGTTTTCTGGTGAGCGGGACTTGGCCGCATTACCACACGCGGGACAACACGGACTCACCGCGTCGGCTGTGGAAAAGCGAGGCGAGTCTGTGCCTCGGGTGTCCCTGCGGACCGTTTTGCTACGTACCATAAACCATTTTTTCGGCGAGGGGGCGTTCAGGACTGTCTGGAGCCCTTTTGCGATAACGACCGAGCGCGGGCATCGATGCGCCGCTTGATCATGCTGATGGCACGATTCATGCGGACGGCGACATTCCCCCGGGAGATGTGAAGCTGTTGGGAAATCTCCTTGGTCGAGAACCCCTGGTACAGGCGCAGCTTGATGACTTGGCGGTAGGTTCCCGGCAGGAGATCGATCATTTCCTTAAGCAGGACAAGAAGCTCCCTTTCCTGCGCAAGAGCTTCAGGGTTCCCGGTCGGAGTTGCCTGGTCTTCAAGCGGATCCTCGCGGCGCCGGACTTGTTTTCCATGCAACTCCTTCGCCGCATTGGTAACGATCTGATGCACCCAAGGACAAGCCTTGGGGCCATTGAAGGAGGCATGATTGAGAGATTGGAGGATCTTGATCCAACTGGTCTGAAGGACATCGTGGGCCAGATCGTCGTCGCCGGCAACCCGCTTGGCGAGTGGAAAGAAGCGGCGGGAGCAACAGACAATCCAGGCTTCGCTGTTGCCTTCAAGCAGAGGGCAGTCTTTCGCCGCTTGCTTCAGTTTAGGAGTGGGAAGAACGTGAAA
>VXMN01000250.1 GCA_009841055.1 Acidobacteriota bacterium | reverse complement strand
GTGGTTCACCCGAGTTTGTTTCATGTAAGTTTGCCCTCCCGTCTGCGGGCCAGCCACGACCCCAGAATCATGCCGCCGGCCGCGAAGGCGAAGGAGAGCAATCCACTGACTTCGCTTTGGCTCAGCCACTGCGCGGCCGTAGACAAGAGACTGAATGGATGGCTGCCTTCGACCGCTGGAAGCCGGACCTGGCTGAGCAGCAGGAATGCCAGCGGTGGCAGTGCTCCTCCCACGATGGCTCCGATTCCCCCGGCTGCGCGGGCGCCTTTCCAGTAACAGCAGGCCACCAGCAGGACAAAGATGCTGGACAGGTAGATATTGGCCGTGATGGACAAGTAGTCCCAGACTCTTCCGGGAGGCTGATACCAGAGTCCATAGAGCAGCAGGAATCCGGCGATGCCCAGGACGATGCACCGGTTCAGCCGCAGTCCCGATTTTTCGCTGAAGGGCTCCTTGCGGACAGAGCAGATCAGGTCGTTGTAGAGGATGCTGCTCCAGGTCAGCAGGTAGCTGGAATCGGTAGACATCTCGGCGGCCAGCATGGCTGCGATCACCAGTCCCACCAAGCCCGTGGGTAGCAGAGAGGACAAAAAGGTGGGCATGGCCTGCAGCGAGGCCGACGGGGGGTGGTCGGCTCCCAGCACGGCCAGGGCCGCCATACCCCAGAAGGCCGGAATCAGGAAACGCCCCACGAAGTAGAAGCTGGTCCGGGTATACACGCGGCGGGCGGTCCGGCTGTCGCGGGCCGAGAGAACACGCTGAATGACGGTCTGCCAGGTGACCACGACGGCCAGTTGATTGAGGGTCTGCCAAGCCACGTAGGCGGGGCCCATGCCCTCGCTCGTAAAGGGGTTGAATCCTCCGGCCCCGTGCTCCCTCTCAACGGCCGACACCACCTGCTCCCATCCCACCTGTACCGCCACCAGGAGGGAAACGGCGACCAGGCCGATTCCCATCACCAGAAACTGGAGGTAGTCCGTGATCAGGACCGAGATCATTCCTCCCAGGACCGTGTAGATCAGCACCAGGATTACCAGCATCGTCATGGTGACTTCCAGGTAACCTGGGGGGATTCCGGTCATAATCACCAGAAACTCGCCTCCGGCCCGAAAGAAGACCCCCATGTTGAGAACTCCACCCAGGACGATCACCAGGCCCGCCAGCCAGCGAACCCGAGGACCGAAACGCCGGTCCAGCAGTTCCGGAATGGTGTAGGCGCCCGAGTCCCTCAAGGGCTTGATGACGAAACCGGTGAGTCCGACCACCAGCATTGCGGCGGCCATCAGGATCCCGGGGGTAGCCCCCGCGAAGCCGTTCTTGTATCCCAGCTCGGCCGTGTACATGGCGGTGATGATGCCGAACTCGGTTGCCGCCAGGGAGGCGACTCCCAGGTAGACATCCATGCCACGCCCGGCCAGGATGAAGTCCTCGACTCTGCCCACGTAGCGGCGCATGGCCAGGCCGGCGGCCATGGTGGCGACCAGGTAGGCAATGATGATGCTCCAATCCACCAGGCTGAAACCGATCATGGGGTTTTATGGTCTCGAGTGGGGGCGTAGCCGCAACACGGTCCCGGGCGCCGACTTGGGGGAGCAGGATGTGTCGACAGGATGACCCAAAATAGCAGGTTCCCAGGGTCGGCGCAAGCGGGTCAAGGGCCTCCTCTCACGCCTGGAGAAGTAGCCGCGAGGGAGCGGAGCGAAGGCCCGCTGTCGAGCCGGTGGAGGACGAGAATGTGGAAGGAGTCGGAGTCAGGGCGGGACTCCGGTCTAGCTGGAATTCGGGGAGGCGTAGTATCCCTTGCGGGATTTCACCTTCAGCCTCTTGCGGTCGGTCCTGATCTTGATGGAGCGAAAAGAGCCGTCCCGCGTGGTATTGGAGGATCGATAGGCGAGAGAGTACTGGCTGCGAAGTTCGGTTCCGATATTGGCGAAGCTTTCGCTCAATTCCTCCGATTTGAAGGGGAAGAAGGCGCGCCCTCCCGTTTCCCTTGCCAGGCGCCGGAGGAGCTTGTCGGACTTGGGAGCCTTGATGCTGAAGAAACCGCTGGAGTTGGTGCTGACGGCATAGATCGAGACATCCGAACGGTGGACCATCTCCAGGGTTGAGGCCAGGTTTTGTATGCTGAGATTGTCGTCTCCATCGCTGATGAGAATGATGATCTTTCTGGTGCTGCCGGGCTCGGCTTTCAGCTTTTCCTGGCAAGTGAGAAAGATACTGTCCAGCAGCTTGGTTCCTCCGCCGGGTCGTATGCGTCGGATGGACCGCGCCAGCAATTGGGGATCGTCAGTGAAATCCTGAACCAACTCAATGGCAGAGTCGAATGTGATCAGCAGCGCCTTGTCCTTGCGGGGCCTCAGGGTCTGGAAAAGAAACTCGATTGCCGCCTCCTGCTCGAACTTGAATCGGTCGGTGATGCTGGTGCTGGTGTCTATCAGAACGGCAATGGTCAGTGGGAGATCGGTTTCTCGAGAAAAATTGGTAATTTCCTGCAGTTTGTTGTCTTCGTACAACCTGAAGTTGGGCTTTTGCAGGTCGGTGATCAGGCGTCCCTTGCGATCGGTGACGGTGAACAGGACGTTCACCAGTTCAACGTTGACCACCAGGTTGTCCACGTCGTCCCTGATCTTCTTCTTGAGCGTGGGATTGACGGGGAGACTCTGAGCGCAGACCCGATCCGCGGCAACCGACCAGCCCAGGAGCAACACTCCCATGAAAAACAGAAACCTGCCCGCATGCCCATCCATCTTCATCGCTGGAAACCTCCTGCCTGACGCTTAGGTCAGGATTTTACCGACCGGAATTACGGGGGTCAACCCTTGGGGTGTGATGGCCGCGTTGGAAGGAAAGTTGCTGGTCTTCGTGAAAAGTGAATAGAGGCCAGTGGTTAGTGGATAGTTACTATATCGACACGTTCAGCAACTGAAACAAACCTGTTTCATTCTCGTATGATCCGCCCGCCAGGGCGGGGAGCAGCTATCCACTATTCACTATTCACTGACCACTGCAGTTCTCCTTGATGTACTCGATGATCGTCTGAGTCGAGGTTCCGGGCAGGAAGATTTCAGCGATCCCGCACGCCTTCAGCCTGGGGATGTCCGGATCGGGGATAATGCCTCCGGCAACCACCAGCACGTCGTCCAGCTGTTTTTCCCGCAACAGCGCGGTGATCCGGGGAAGAATGACATTGTGGGCGCCCGAGAGTATGGAGAGGCCGATGCAGTGCACGTCCTCCTGCAGGGCCGCGTTGACGATCTGCTCGGGAGACTGGCGCAGACCGCTGTAGATGACTTCCATCCCGGCGTCTCGAAGCGCCCGGGCGATGATCTTGGCGCCGCGGTCGTGACCGTCCAGGCCGGGCTTGGCTACCAGGACCCGAAGGGGCTTCTCACTCATGGCTGGGCTCATGCTCAAACATCAGGTTCTCACCTTCAGGCGACTACCGTTTCGACCTAAAAGACAGGCTCCTCGTAAGTACCGAACACCTGTTTCATCTCCTCGCAGACCTCTCCCAGGGTCGCATAAGCCTTGACACAAGACAGAAGGAAGGGCATGAGATTCTCATCGGTGGCCGCTGCCCGGCGCAGTTCAGCCAGGGACCGTCGCACGGCCGTTCCGTCGCGGTTGGCCTTGACACGGCGGAGGCTGTCCAACTGCTTGTCGGCAACCCCGGATTCGATGGCGAGGGTATCGATAGGCTGTTCCTCGTCGACGACGAATCGGTTCACACCCACAATTACCTTCTCACCCCGTTCCACAGCCTGTTGATAGCGGTAGGCGGCGTCCAGAATTTCTTTCTGGGGATAGCAGCGCTCGATGGCCGCTACCATGCCACCCATGGCGTCAATTTTCTCGAAGTATTCCCAGCAGCCTTTTTCCAGTTCCAGGGTCAGCTTTTCGACGAAATAGGATCCGGCCAGAGGGTCGACGGTGTTCGCCACTTCGCTTTCCGTAGCCAGGATCTGCTGGCTTCTGAGAGCGATGGTGGCGGCCTGCTCGGTGGGCAAGGCGTAGGTTTCGTCCATGGAGTTGGTGTGCAAGGACTGAGTTCCACCCAGGATGGCCGCCAAGGCCTGGATGGAGGTGCGCACGATGTTGTTGTGGGGCTGTTGAGCCGTCAGGGAACACCCCGCGGTCTGGGCATGGAATCGGAGCATGCTGGACCGCGAATCTTTACAGCCAAAGCGCTCTTTCATGACCCGGTGCCACACCTTGCGAGCCGCTCGATACTTGGCGATTTCTTCGAAGAAATCGTTGTGGGCATTGAAAAAGAAGGAAAGCCGGGGTGCGAAATCGTCGACCTCCAGCCCGGCCCGAATGGCCGTTTCGACGTACTCGATGCCGTCGCGCAGCGTGAAGGCCAGCTCCTGCAGGGCCGTGGAACCGGCTTCCCGTATGTGGTAGCCGCTGATTGAGACGCTGTTCCAATTCGGGACGTTTTGGGCTGCGAAGGCAATGGTGTCGGTCACCAGCCGCATGGAGGGATGGGGCGGATAGATCCACTCCTTCTGAGCGATGTATTCCTTCAGGATGTCGTTCTGAAGGGTGCCCCGCAGCCTGGCCCAGCTGAAGCCGCTCTTCTCCGCATGAGCCAGAAACATGGCCCAGATGACGGCAGCCGGACAATTGATGGTCATGGATGTGCTGATGGCTTCCAGGTCGATGTCCCTGAAGAGAACCTCCATGTCCGCCAGCGTATCGACGGCGACGCCGCATTTGCCGATTTCACCCGAAGCTGTCGGGTGGTCCGAGTCGAGACCCATGAGAGTCGGCAGGTCAAATGCGACCGAAAGGCCGGTTTGTCCTTGCCGGAGCAGGTAAAGAAAGCGCTGGTTGGTGTCCCGGGCGGTACCGAAGCCGCTGAATTGCCGCATGGTCCAGAGTCGGCCGCGGTACATGCCGGGATGAATGCCCCGGGTGTAGGGCGGTTCACCGGGGAACCCCAACTCCTGTTCGGGATCGAAGCCTTCCAGGTCGTCGGGAGCGTAGAGAGCCTGGATGGGGTGACCCGAGATGCTGGTGAACTCGGGCAGCCTGGGAGGGAACCGCTTCCATGAAGGAGCAAGCGTCTCCTCCTCCCAGCGACGCTTCGATTTGTTGAGCCGGGTCTGACCGGTCGGTGTCCTGCCCATACCATTGCCCCGTTGCCTGGGAACGAGTTTGCGTGATAGTAAAAGAGGCCCCCGAAGGTGTCAACGATTTCGCCGGGCTCTGTTTTCGTATCCCCGAGGAGAAGGAGAAAGTCGATGCGTGTGGTGGTTCAGCGAGTTCTTGAGGCGTCGGTGACCGTGGGCGAAGAGATGGTGGGACAAATCGGCAGGGGATTGCTGCTCTACCTTGCCGTCAAGGACGGCGACGGCCCGGCCGACACCGAATATCTGGTGGACAAAGTCTTGGGGTTGAGGATTTTCGAGGATGACAACGGCAAAATGAACCTGTCCCTGAAAGAGGTCGGTGGGGCTCTCTTGATCGTCTCTCAGTTCACGCTCTACGGCGACTGCCGCAAGGGACGGCGTCCTTCGTTCTCAATGGCGGCGCCCCCCGAAGCAGCCAATCGTCTCTACCGATCTTTCGTCGAGCGCTGCCGGCAGCAGCGGATCGGGGTCCAGACTGGTGTTTTCAGGGAAACCATGAGGGTTCGGTCCACCAACGACGGCCCGGTGACACTCTTGCTGGACAGCTCCAGGAGCTTTTAGCGCCGGCAGCTAGCTCTCGGTAGGGGCGTAGTAGCCCCGCTTGGTCCTGGCGATCCACTTTCGTTTGCCTTTGGGTTTGGGGGCTCCCAGCACTCTGACAGTGACGTCTCTCCAGGTTCCGTCCCGGCTCAGGTTGGTGGGCTTGTAGCCCAGGGTGTACTGGTTGCGGATTTCGTGCGCCACCTCGGTGCAGATGGCGTGCACCTCGTCCACCGATTCGGGAAAGAAGTGCTTCCCCCCCGTTTCCTCGGAGAGTTCCTGCAGGAGCTTGGCGGCCTTTCTCTCCCTCCGCGGGCGCTCCGACAATTTGTCGAACAGTCCGATCAGGTAGATGCTGGCGTAGGACTCCCGGGCAAAATCCAGCACCGTGTCAAACCGGTAGCGGCTGTCGCGGTCCTGGCCGTCAGTAATGACCAGTATGGCCTTCTTTTCTTCCTGTCCTTCCCGAATGTGCTCCAGAGCCAGGTAGATGGCGTCATAGAGGGCGGTGCCGCCCCGGGCATCGATGTGATCCAGCGCATCGGTCAGGTCGTCGAGATTCTGGGTGAATTCCTGATCCAGGAAGACCTGGTCGTTGAAGTTGATCAGGAAGACTTCGTCTTCCGGGTTGCTGGTCTTGACAAAGGTGATGGCGGCCTGATTGACCCGGTTGCGTTTGTCCCGCATGCTGCCGCTGTTGTCGATGACCAGGCCGAGCGACACCGGGATATCCTCTACCTTGAAAAGAGAAATCTCCTGTTGAATCCTGTCTTCGTAGACTTCGAAATTGTCCTGTTTCAGCCCTTTGACCAACTGTTCCTTCCAGTCGAAGACGGTGACGTGGAGCAGCCTCAGATCCACGTCCACCTTGAGCGTATAGTCGTCCCCGGCTTTCCGGGTCTGCCGCTGAGCCATGATCTGGGTGCCCAGCAGAAGCAGCAGCGCCGCCAGAAGGATTCTTCCAAAGACCGGATTCATCGGATCATCCCTGGGGGCCGTAGTAACCGGTCTTGGTCCGGACCGATAGCGAATGGAGCCCTTTGGGCGTTTTCATCTTGACTTTGATTTTGCGCCAGCGGCCATCCTTGGCGCGATTGGTGGAGGAATAGCCCAGGATGGCCTGGTTATTTAGGTCGATGTCACTCTTGTTGCAGGTGTAGTCTAGCGC
>VXMN01000348.1 GCA_009841055.1 Acidobacteriota bacterium | reverse complement strand
GACGTCGTCGCCGCTAAGGAGGTCCATCGGTATTCGTGTCTATTGGTGTTCATTTGTGGTTCGTCTTTATTGACGATTGAGCGTCTTTCCTCGGACCTGAAACAACAGAAAAAAACTGATCCACCCCGTCATATGGGGCGGGGACGCAGCTAATCTCCCGACGTGAGTTGACTGACCGTCGAGGAGATAACGGGTTTGACCACCGTCAGGAAAAGGTCTTTCAGGGGAAAGGCTTGGCCCGGCCGCCCCTCCGTCACCACCCGGGCAGCCAATCTCACCGGATGAAGATGCAAGGGCTTCGGAGCGTTCCCCTCGGCCAAAAGCGTCAAGGATACTTGCTGCTTTCGCGGGAAGAACCGATCCCGGTGGACTTCGTTCCGCGGACCCTTGGCCTTCCCGGACTTTTCCTCCGGGACGACTGTCGGAAGCACTTGAATTCCCGGGGGCAGATTCTCCAGATGCAGCGTCACCATTTGGTCCAGCCCCTCTTCCCTCTCCAGGGTCAGCTTCAGGGGCCTGGCTTCTCCCGGGACCAGGTTGATGTGATCTCCGCCCGCCAGGGTCACGATCCCGATGTGCGGCACCTGAGGCCGAACCAGCACCCGGTAGGTAAACCCCTTCCCCCCTTGCCGGGAAGTCAGGTCCCGGAGCCGCAAAATGTAGTCGCCCGCTTCCTCGAAGGTATAGATTGCCTTGGACTGGAGAAACTTCTGCCAGTAGGCGGAATTGTTCTCCACGCTTCGATAGATGTTGGAACAGATGGTTCGACCGGAGGCATCCAGCACCTCCAGCCAGGGGCTGAGTTCCGGAAACATCCGGTCCACCGTCTGGATCTCGAAGGCGACTCTCTGCCCCGCCTCCACTGTAAAACGGAAGTGGTCCAAGTCCCCCGGAGCATCGATCCTGCCTTCGAGAATGACGGGGAGGGAGACGGCCGCAGCCGACTCGGGGGTCTCGTCAGGTTCGGATTCCACCAGGGAAGGATACCCGGCAAGCGATCCACCCTGTCGGCCGGGACCGGCGCGGGAGCTTCCCGGCTCTTTCCTGTCCCCTCCCAGCCGAGTTGCGGCAGGGTTGGCGTCAGGGCTTCCGGCGCCACGGGCATGGAGTTGTTGCCGCCGGCTTGACTGGATTTCCCGCCCAAAGCCTCTCTCCCGCCAGTCGAGAAGGGGAGTGTCATGGGCCGCGCGGTAACGGGTCCATCGGTCCTGACCCTTCCGGACGGACGAACCGACCGGTGCGATCCGCAACTGGTAGTTGTGTCCGGGACCGCCTTTTTGAGCCAGGCTTCCGACCGCAGCCAGGTAACGGCCCGGTTTGCCGAAGCGGTGCCGCAGCCGGGGCTTCAGGATCCCACCCTCCACCGGCAGCAGAAAGATGGTGGATTCCACGCGGGTTTCCAGGCGTCGGGCCTTCCCCTGGAACCAACCCTGGGCAGGTTCGTAGAGAATCAGTTCCGGATCCCGAAAGTGAATGGGAGAACCCGGCAGGATTCCGCCGGCAACCAGAACTTCGAACTGGAGCTCCTGGCTCTCGAGCACCTCGAAGGCGTAGAAATCCACCTCCCCGTTCCGGCCGATCCTGCCGTTGAGATTGGCCGGCAGCTCCAGCAACTGAGCGCTCTCGGGGTCCTGGTGAGGTTCCGGCTGTTCCTGAACGACCTTCCCGTCGCTGACCACCAACGTCACCGGGCCTGACAGCCCCCAATCGGTGAGGAGCCGGAGGGAGTAAGCGCCCGGGGAGGCATCCTCGGCGATATCGAGTTGGAGGAACACCTCCTGTCCCGGGGCGTAGGTCGTCCTCGAAAATCTGGTCTTTTCGAGCTTGATCTCCTTGACGGACTTCACTTTGGCGGTCAAACCATCGCAATCCGACCAGACGGACCGGATCCCCTCCAGGTCTTCTCCGCGCACCCGGAATTCCAGGGAGGAGCCCGGCGGACCGCCCATGGGTGTCATGGAGAGCAGTTTCGGATTTCTCTTCCGATTCTCCGGGCCGTCCTTGGCGCAAAGCCCCCCGGTGGTCAACACCAGAACGATGGAGAGCAACCCTGCGACCCGTTTCACGTCGACCTCCTGGCCCGTGTTTTCACTCCGGAAATGAAGATTTTGCCCAACCCGGCACTCTTCCAAACAGGTGAACTCACCCCGCGAGCGCACACCGATGAGAAATACAGGGCCCGAAAATGGAATTGGGAAACAGGAAAGGGACGGGCGGCAGGTGCGGCGGCGAAAAAGGCGATCGGCGCACACCCTCAGCGGGACAGACCCGACCCTGCGGTCGCCTGAGTCGGGCTAGACCAGCTCGTGAACCGGATGGCCCTGCTTGTCCCCGATGGAATTGGCGATGTAGAGGGGCCGGCCGTCCAGACCGGTATAGGTCTTGGTCCAATCCACCCCCAAGGCCTTGTAAACCGTGGCGAAGAGATCACCGATGGTCACCTGGCGCTCGGCCACGTAGGCCGCGCGCTCGTCGCTGGCGCCCACGATCTGGCCGCCCTTGATTCCGCCACCTCCCAACACCATGGACCAGCAATGGGCCCAGTGATCTCGACCGGCTCTGGCGTTGATTTTCGGAGTTCGCCCGAATTCGCCCATGGCCATGACCACCGTCGTCTCAAGCAGACCCCTCTCCTCCAGTTCGGTCAGCAGCATCGAAAGCGCCTGATCGAAGCGAGGGGCCAGATTTTCCGACAGCTTCTTGTCGTTGTCGAAATGGATATCCCATTCGCTGTGGTTGAATCCCTCGGCGGTTACGAAGCGGCACCCCGCCTCCACCAGGCGGCGGGCCAGCAGGACCGACTGTCCAAAGCGCGTCTTGCCGTAGGCTTCCCGCACCCGGTCCGGCTCCGCCGACAGGTCAAAGGCCTTCTTGACGTTGGGCGAGAGGATCATTCTCAGGGCCTGCTCCTGGTAGGTGTCCATCTTGGCAAACCGGGCAAACTCCTCCTGCTGCCGGTAGTGGTGATCGACCACCTTCAGGAAGGACTGCCGGTCCTGAAGCAGCTCGGGCGAGAGAGACTTCGGCAAGGTCAGATCGGGAATCTTGAAGTCTTCCTTGCTGGGATCGGGCACGATCATGGGGTTGTACTGCGGGCCCATGTTCCCCGCCATGTAGGAGTGTCCGTAGGAAAGGGGCGGCGTGACCACGTAGGGAGGGATATTGTTCTGCCCACCGAGCTCTCGAGAAACGATCGATCCCAGGCTGGGAAAACGGAAGGCCGGACTGGGGCGATGTCCGGTCATTCCATAGTAGGTGCCTTCGGGATGATTCCCTTCCTCGCTGTGCATGGAGCGGATGATGGACAACTTGTCCATCTGCCGCGCCACCCGGGGAAGCGTCTCGGAGATCTGAATCCCGGCCACGTTGGTCGAGATGGGTTTGAAATTGCTGTTGGGCTTGGGATCCCACATGTCCATGTGGGGCGGGCCGCCGGAAAGCCAGATGAGAATGACCGACTCGGCCTTCTTGCGCGCACCGGTGCCGGTGGCGGCCAGCGTGTCGGCCAGCCTGAAGTAATCGCTCAGCGTAATGCCGAGGAACGTCAGGCCGCCCACCCTCAGGAACTGGCGACGCTCAAAGTTGCCTCCGGTGCAGGAAACACATTCCGGCAGGTTCATTGCGATCCCCCAAAGCTGCTACTCGAAAAGGGTTACGGCAGAAATGCCTTATCCCCCCCCAATTCTAATGGAGCTTACCAACCCCCGATTATCAATGATTGTGCGAAAATTGTCGAGAACTAATTAGGCCCCAAGCCAGGCTCTCGACGGCTTCTCTTCGAGGGCGCTCGGCGATCATTTCTTCCAATCGGGCCCGTTCCTCGGCCGTGGGAAACCGTGACAGGGCAGCCAGATAGAGCTCGTCGACGATTTCGCCGTCTGCGGCCCCGCTCCGAAGCAGCCGGTCCACCCGTCCACCCTCCCGCGCCAGCTTTTCGGTAAAGGTCTTCCCCGTCAACATGTGCAAGGCCTGGGCCAGGGCGGGCTCGGGCTTGCCCTCGGGCAGCGTCTTGCGCTCGTTGCGTTCAAAGACGTCCATGAACTGAGAAGGCATGCTCGGCATCAGAGCGATGGCTCGAGTGCCCGCGGCAAAGCCCCGATCGCCGCTGGCGAACTTCTCGGGAACCTGGGTCACCTGAGAGATGGCATCCAGCAGCACCGCCGCCGGCAGCGGTTTGGGCAGCGCGTGAGAGAAGTTCAAGCGATCGCCCCGGTTGGTCTGGTTGGGGATGCCCGACAACTGGTAGGTCCTGGACTGGACGATCACCCTCATCAGGTGTTTCACGTCATGGCCGTTGACCCGGAAGTCCTCGGCCAGGGCCTTGAGCAGCTCCGGGTGGGTGGGCGGATTGGTGGAGCGGAAGTCGTCCACGGGGTCGACGATGCCCTTGCCCAGGAACCAGTCCCAGACGCGATTGACAAAGGCTTCGGCGAAATAGGGGTGGGACACGATCCACTGAGCCAGCTTCATCCGCAAATCGGTTCGCTCGCCTTCCGGCAATTCCCGCCCATCCAGAAAGCGCGGTTGGACCACCTTCTTGGTCCTGGGATGAACCACCTGGTCCTTGAGGGCGGGGTCGTCCACCAGCAGGGAGTCGTCCATGGCCGAATCCCGGAGATCCACCATCCTGCCGTAAAAGGCGGCCATCCCCCAGAACTGATCCTGGCTCCAGGCTTCAAAGGGATGGTTGTGGCAGCGGGCGCAGTCCAGCCGCCGGGCCAGGTAGATCCTCACCTGCTCGGCAATCATTTCCGCCGGCGGAATGATGAACCGCAACTGGTAGAAGAATCTGGAGGGACCGTCGTAGCCCTGGGCCGCAATCCTGTCCACCGCCAGTTGGTCGTAGGGTTTGTTGATGGCGATGCTCTGTCTCAACCACTCCCCGTAGAGTTGGGTGTCCTTGCCCAACTGGGTGGCCCCGCCGTACCAGCGGAAGATCTCCCCGTAGCGAAAGAAGAGAAACTCCTCGAACTCGGGTGAATTCAGGAGGATCTCGATGATCCTGTTGCGCTTGCCGGGAGCCTTGGACGCCAGGAATTCTCGGACCCGGTTGGGCGGCGGCAAGGTCCCGGTCAGGTCCAGACAGACCCGCCGGAGGAACTCGGCGTCGCTGGAGAGCTCGGAGGGGACGATATTGAATTTTTTCAGCTTGGCGAAGACATGCCGGTCGATGAAGTTGTTTTCCGGCACCTCGGGATAGCTGGGAAGCGGATCGGCGATCACGCCGAAACGGACGGCGGCGGCCCGGCCCGGCGCTCGAACCAGGACGCTGGTCTCCCCGGTCTTGTGGGCCTTGACCAGGCCCCCTTCGTCGACGTCCACCACCGATCGGTTGATGGACTCGTAGACGACCTGGCGGGTGACATCCTCTCGCCGGCCGTCGCTGAGGTGGGCCGTGACCAGAATCTGCTGCTTGCCGTCCAGGTCCAGCACGCTTTCCCGGGGATGGACTTCCAGGCTCTCGATCTGGATGTTCTCCGACTCGCCTTCCTCGCCGTAAGGCGCCCCCGACTGGACCCACTGGAGGATCCTGGCATACTGGGGGGAGTCGGAGCCGAATCGGAGCCCGCCTCCGTGAGGCACCTGGAGAGTGGCCTTCTGCAGAATCAGACTCTTTTCCGGATTCTTCAGATCCACCCGCGGCTGGGGAGGTTCCTCCATTTCAGCGGTGAGGACCTCGAACTTTCCTCCCTCCACGATCCACTTGTAGTCGTCGCGCGGATAGGTGGCATTGGTGGAAAGCTTGAAACCGCCCTGTCCGGGAACGGCGCCGTGGCAGGTGGTGTTGTTGCAACCCTGTTGGGTCAGCAGCGACCCGATATCGCGAGGAAAGCTGAAGGGGCGCTTTTCCTGGGATCCCCGAATGGCGATCGTGCTAGTGGCTTCCCGACCCGCCACCCGGGCCGTGAGGACCAGGTCGCCGTCCGCCAGCGGCTGGATGCGGCTGTGGGCGGCGAACCGGATCAATCCGGCCTTGGAGCCGGAAAACTCGGCCTGGGCGGTGAGGTCGCGCTCCAGGCCATCGGGGAAGGTGCCCATCACCAGAAACTGCTGCGAGGCATCGGCCCCCTGAAGCCGGACTTCGGAGGGCACCAGGCGGAGTGACGACGGTTGGGGTGCTCCCTGGGCGGTTTCCTCAACCTCGGCAGCCTGGGCCAAGGCGGCCAGGAAACAGACTGCCCCGAGGGCCAATACCGCAGCGAGAGTGGCCGGCTTTCGACGGCTGGCGGCGGTCTTCCTGAAGGATTTTGTTTCCATGCGCGTTATCTTTCACCCCCGGCCGGCCGGCTCGCCAGTTGGCTCAGTTTTCTGGCGGGGTCCGGATCCAGGATCGCCAGTGGAATCTTCTTGACCGTCAGCTTGGGACCGAGCCGGCCCTCGACAATCGGTCGGGCGGTCACCGTGATCCAGGCCGGAAGATGGGTGGGCGCCGCGTCCTCCCGGGAATGAAGCACCACGCTGATGGTCTGGACCTTGGGCAGGTGGTGGTCGGCCCCCTTGATGACCGGGGGCCTGGGACCTCCCGGCAACCTGTAGCTGCTGGCGCCGGGAAGAGCCTCGACCCCTGCCGGCAGGCCTTCGACCGACACCGCGATCTGATTGGAGGGCAGGAAGAAACCCTCTTCCTGCTCCATGATCAAGGTGAGCTTGGCGGCTGTCCCGGCCAGCAGGTTGACTCGGTGGGGATCGACCCGGCCGTCCTCGAAGTCTCGCGTCCGGGTTTCCAGGTGGATGTCACCGACGTGGGGGATCTGCGGCCGGACCAGCACCCGGTAGCGGAATCCGGGATCGCCCTTCCTGAGAGTCACATCCCTTACCCTCAGGTAGTAGTCGCCCCCTTTTTCAAAGGTGCCGATCACCTTGGCATCCACCGAGACCAGGTGAACGGCCGTGACCCTCCTGTACTTCTCGGTTCGGCGAAGGCTGCTGAACTGGTCC
>VXMN01000130.1 GCA_009841055.1 Acidobacteriota bacterium | reverse complement strand
GTCAACTACACACTGAGCCGCCCCACCGGCAGTATCATCGCCGAAGATCTTTCGGGGAGGCGCTACACGGATCTCCGGACGACCGGCAACTGCTGCGCCTACCAGGTAGCGGCCGTGGTATCCGGAGGCGAGGCGACCCGGAGCAGTCCGAGCTACGTGGAGTTGCCGGACAGGGAGGGGCCGTCGGTCTCCCGGTTCGGATTCAACCTGATTGGGTCTGAGGCCACGTGGCCGGCTGGCTTTGTAGTCGAAGTGTTCGTTGATTTCACCGAAAGGGTGCGGGTGACAGGCAAGCCGCGGTTGAAGCTTGAGCTGGGTGGCGGTGAACGAACGGCAACCTTCACGCAGGGTGGCGGTTTCAATTTTCTGTATTTCTCCTACACGGTGGCGGTGGGGGACATCGACACCGACGGGATGAGCATCCCGGCCGGCAGCATCGACCTGAACGGCGGGTCCATCACGGACGAGGCCGGTAATCCAGCCATGCTGGACTACCCGGCAGTGGAGCCGAAGCTCAGCCACAAGGTGGACGGGAACAAGCCTGTACTGTTGGGTGCGGCGGTCAACCAGGCGTTGCTGACGCTGACCTATGGGGAGAAGATTCACTCGGGGTCTTCAGGCGATTTCACGGTCGAGGTTGGGGGCGTCGAGCGGAGCATCGCCAGCCTTGCGGTGAACGGAGGGGTGGTGGAGCTGACGTTGGCGACTGCGGTGGGGAGCGGGGACTCGGGGATCACGGTGAGCTACAGTCCGGGAACCGATCCGATTCGGGATTTGGCGGGCAACTGGGCGGATGCCCTGAGCGACCAGCCGGTAACCAACACCACGGGGACTTCCAACGCGGGACCCCAGTTCACGGGATCGACGGACCTCACTACCGTCGAAAACCGGACCGGGCGCTGGCGGCTGACGGCTACGGATGCCGACGACGGGGACGAGGTCACGGGTTGGGAGATCTCGGGGGGAGCCGATCAAGCCAGTTTTGTTGTCGGCGAGGTCGCCGGGGAGTTGGGTTTCAGCGAGGCCCCCGACTACGAGACACCCGCCGATCTGGCAAGTCCGGCCGGGGACAACGAGTACGTGGTGATGGTGAGGGTGACCAGCGGCGCAGGATCGAGGGCCCTGACGGCGGAACAGGAGATCCGCATCACGGTGGAGGATGAGGACGAGCCTCCGGGGGCGCCGCAGAGCACCTACATTTCCGAGAGTACGCTGAACAGTCTGATGGTCGAGTGGACTGCACCCGAGAACAGAGGTCCTGCCATCACGGGTTATCGGGTGCGCTATCGCGACGTGGAGGGAGGCGGCACCGACGAAGTGCTGGCCGGAACTGCGCTTTCGTGGACGCTGACGGGGCTCGACGAGGACACGCTCTACGAGGTGCAGGTGCAGGCAATCAATGACGAAGGAGCGGGTTCCTGGTCCGAGCCGGTCAATGGGAGAACCGAGCCTCCCTTGACGGTCGAGATCACGACCTTGGAAGAGCCGCCGGTGGAGGGTCCCTTTGCGGTTCGATTTGCCTTTTCGGAGACCGTGGAGGAATTCGACGTTAACGACATCGAGATCGGTCTGGAATCCGACTGCCTGGACAGCGGCAACAACCCGATCTTCTGCGACCCGGATCTCGGAACACTGCGGAGCAATGACATTTTCATGTCCACCCGAGGGAGTACCTTCATCCTCACCCTGACTCCAAGGATCGATGGCGTGGCCAACAACTACACCCTGGGGGTCCGGCTGAGATCCGACCGGGTAAGATCTTCGCGAGGCGAAAAGCCGAATCGCGAAGGGGCATTGGAGGTGAGAGTGGCGCCTCCAGGAGTGACGCTTGCGATTTCCGCGCTGGACCTGGCGGCGAGTCCCGCCAGCCGCTCGGTGAGGCTGAGCTGGAACCAGCCCCTGGATGACGGAGGGTCGCCCATCATCCGTTACGAATACCGGTACGCGGCCGTGGGGGAAGGGTTCGGTCCCTGGAGGAGCGTGAGTGGGAGCACCCTTGGCGTGATGGTGGGGAACTTGATCGGAGGACGGGAGTACGTCTTTGAGGTGCGTGCGGTCAATGCCCTGGGAAAAGGAGGAGCCGGGACGGTGATGGCGACCCCACTGGCTGGCGGTGGCGGAGGCGGCTTCGGAGGAGGCGGAGGAGGCGGCGGTAGCGGTGGCCTGCTGTTTCCTCCGGAGGCGCCCGCAGCCCTGACGGCGACTGCCGGGGACGAGGCAGTCCGGCTGGAGTGGAGCCCGCCGGTAAACGACGGAGGCACTCCCATCCAGCGCTATGAGTACCGCCTGAAAGAGGGCAGGGGCGACGTCGGCGAGTGGACCCCCATCCCGGATAGCGCCGTCGACGAAGTCAACGCCTCGGGGTATACGGTCGGAGACCTCCTGAACGGAACCGTCTATGCCTTTGAGTTGCGCGGGGTCAATGCGGCCGGCAACGGACAGGAGTCGGAGCCGGTGGAGGTGCGCATGCCGCTCGATCCGGCTTACTGGTCCAACTTCCGGGCCGAGGACCTCGAGGGTGTGGAGCTGACGCTGGAGGCCTTTCTCCTGGAGGGGAACTCGCGAGACCGGGAGCTGAGGTTCGGGGAGGGGTTGCGGTTCGAGGAAGACGAGCTGGACGGAGAAAGGGAAGTGACGGCGACCCACATGGGCAGCTACAAGTACCGCTACACCAGCCGGACCACGGGGGAGTTGAGCCTGGAGTTCGACGGGGGAGAATCCTGCCGGTTGAGGTTGACCTTCAGTGGAGACGGAACGGGCAGCTACAGCTACCGCTGCGGGGGGACATCCAGAGGCCAGGGCAGCTTCCGGATGAGCGAGCTGGAGAACCGGGTGCCGGAGATTACAGGTGCAGGTCCATTCGAGGTGGAGGAGAACATGACAAGGGTGGGGCAAGTGGCAGCCGTGGACTGGGACGAGGAGGACGAGGTTACGGGGTACGGGATAGCAGGGGGAGCGGACCAGGCGCTATTCGCCATCGAGACGGCGACGGGAGAGTTGAGCTTCAAGGAGGCGCCGGACTATGAGAGTCCGGGAGATTTGGAGAGCGAGGACCCGGCCAGCCCGGCGGCAGACAACGAGTACATCCTGGTCGTCGAAGTCACCAGTGGTGAAGGAGACCGGGAGCGGACCAGGGAGCAGTCCATCCGGGTGCGGGTGACCGACGTGGAGATGGAAGAAGCGGGAGAGGACGGCTTCCAGTTGACGACCGGGTCCCGGTTCGTCCCTGTGATCCTGACCACGACGGGCCGAAACAACTCGTTCTTCACCTCGGAGCTGACGCTGACCAACCGGGGGGACGAGGCAGTGACGCTCAACTACACCTACACGGCCAGGGACGCACCCGAAGAGAGAAGCGGCAGGGCTTCAGACCTTCTCCCCGCCGGCAGGCAGCAGATCCGGACCAACGCCCTGGACTATCTGAGGAACCTTGGGATACCGATTCCCGAGATGGGCAACCAGGTCGGGACGCTGCGGGTGGAAGCGCCTTTGGGCTCAGAGGTGCGGGCGGTGGTGCGGACCACCACGGTGGTTCCGGACGGAAGGGCGGGGCTGGCCTACCTGGGGATAGCCGAGGAGGAGGGCTTTGACGAGCCGGTCTACCTGTGCGGAATGCGCCAGAACAGCCGGGACCGCTCCAACGTGGCCTTCCAGAACATGGGGGCTCCGGGGGATGGGGCGATCACCCTCAAGACCACGGTGTATTCGGGGGAGGCCTCCGACACGAGCGCCCGGGAATTGAAAGAGGTGAAGCTCGAACCGGGAGGATTCCACCAGTACAACCAGGTGCTGAATGTGCTGGGCAGCGAAACCAACGGCTACGTGAAGGTGGAGCGCGTGGAAGGAGAGGCCTCCTTTTACGCTTACGGCGTGATCAACGACCAGGCCAACTCGGACGGGTCGTTCGTCTTTCCGGTGACGGCGAGTTCCCTGGAGGGGAAGATGTCCCAGACTCTGCCGGTGATCGTGGAGACGCGGGACTTTACCAGCGAACTGACGGTGACGAACTTCTCGGACGAGCCCAGGACGCTGGACTTCGAGTTTGTATCGGGGCATATCCAGGGGAACGAGAAGGTGGTGGGCTTCCAGATGGAACTGAAAGCAGGCGAGCAGGCGATCGTTCCCGAGCTGGTGGAGGCATTGCGCCGAGAGGAGATGGTGAAGCTGGGCAGGAGGCGGGGCTTCTACCTGGGGCCCCTGTTCATCACAGCGGAAGAGGGGGACCTGAGCGGGATCGTGGTGGGAGCCAGGACGAGCTCGCAGGGAGGAGGAGGACAGTACGGCGTCTTCTACAACGCGGTTCCGGAAGGAGAGGGCTTCGTCAGGGAAGCCTGGGTGGAGGGATTGCAACAGAACGAGGAGAACCGGAGCAACCTGGCGTTGGTCAACACGGGAGAGGTAAACGACAGCCCGAGTGTCTTCCACCTGGAGATCTACAACGGGGAGACGGGGATGCTGGAGGAGACGGTGGTGACCAGGCCGATCCCGGCCCGGGGCTGGCATCAGGTCGACGGGATCCTGATGAGAGCCGGTCCGGAGACACGGCAGGGGTATGTCCGGATCGAGAGGGTGTCGGGGGAGAACCCGTTTCTGGCCTACGGGGTGGTCAACGACGGCGGGGCGCCGGGGCAGCGCAGCGGCGACGGAGCTTACCTGCCGGCCGGGGAGTAGGAGCCTTCGCTCTGCGGTTCCGATCGGCCAAATGCGGGGCAACTGCAACAAGTAGGCACGGGCGGGCCGATTCCCAGATCAAGGTAAGCAGGCTCGGTATTAGCCGCGTGGCTCGTCTCCAGGGATCCAGTCGGTTCCGGCCAGGAGGAGCTTGCCCATGGCGGCCCCGGTGCGAATTTCCCCGGTAACCACCCGTTGCACCTCGTCCGGGACATCCATTTCGTCCAACGCTATCATCGCCTGCGGCACGGCCGGATTTCAGAGGCAGTACACCGATTTCACAATCTCCCTTTGCATTCAATCGGTGATTGAAATCGAAGGTGTACGCTGCTTGCATCGGCGACGGCACCGATCGTGATTCGGTTGACACTCCTGCCTTCGTAGCTATATTATTGTAGTTACAACGATGGCCTCATTGCGCTGGACGTGGCACGAGAACAAGAACCGCATCAACCGGCGCAAGCATGGGCTCAGCTTCGAGACCGCGACGCTTGTGTTCGAGGATCCGTTGATGGCGCAACTGCCGGGTCCGGACGAAGACAGATGGATGACTATCGGCGCGATTGGTAATGTGGTGGTCATCGTGGCTCACACATAGCCACGACCGCAACCCGGGACAGACATGGTGGTGGGACGTATCATCAGCGCCCGGAAAGCCACGGCGCATGACATGAAAGGAGGGCCTATGAGGAAGGAGACTTCTGGAGAACTCTCCAAGCGGCAGAAGGCGGAGATCGAAGATCTTGCGGCCCTTCCCGACGAGAGAATCGATACGAGTGACATTCCTGAGATTCCGGATTGGTCCGGCGCAAGGCGAGGAATCCTGTATCGGCCGGTGAAACAGCAGATCACGCTAAGGCTGGATGCCGACGTGGTGGCCTGGTTCAAGACCAACGCCCCTGGTGGCCGGGGGTACCAGACTGAAATCAACCGTGTGCTCCGCCAACACGCCAAAACGGCTTCGCACCACACTTAATCCATCATCGTTCTATCCCTGCCTCCTTCAGGAATCGCCTGACTGCGTCTACAACTCCCTTATTGGAGGCTCCCCGGAATCCAGTCGGTTCCGGCCAGGGGGAGTTTGGCCATGGCGGCCGCTTCCACCGTGAGCGCCACCAGGTCTTCCCGCTCCAGGTGGTGGACGTTGGATTTGCCGCAGGCTCTTGCCAGGGTCGTCAACTCCATGGTCAGGGTCTGAAGATAGTTCTTGAGGCGGCGGGCCCCCCACTCCGGCTGCAGACGCTTTTCCAACTCGGGAATCTGGGTGGTCACCCCCACCGGACAGAGCCCGGTCTGACAGTGGTGGCAGTAGCCGGGACCCGTGCCCAGCTTGGCGTACTCGTCGCTGACGTCCACCTGCTCCTGCCCATCGAAGTAGGAGGGGCTGTTGCAGCCCAGCGCCATCAGCACGGCCTGGCCCAGGGAGACGGCGTCAGCACCCAGGGCCAGGGCCTTGGCCACGTCGGCCCCGGTGCGAATCCCCCCGGAAACCACCAGTTGCACTTCCCCCAGGACATCCATCTCGTCCAGGGCCTCCACCGCCTGCCGCACGGCCGGAAGGGTGGGAATCCCGGCATGCTCGATAAACACCTGCTGGGTGGCCGCCGTTCCCCCCTGCATGCCGTCCACCACCACCACGTCGGCGCCGGCCTTGACCGCCAGCTTGACGTCGTCCCGCACCCGGGTGGCTCCCAGCTTGACGTAGATGGGGATTTGCCAGTCGGTGATCTCCCGCAGCTCGTTGATCTTGATGGTCAGGTCGTCGGGGCCGGTCCAATCGGGATGGCGGCAGGCCGAACGCTGGTCGATGCCCTCGGGCAGGGTCCGCATTTGAGCAACCCGCGGGCTGACCTTGAGCCCCAGCAGCATGCCACCGCCCCCGGGCTTGGCCCCCTGGCCGATCACCATCTCGATGGCGTCGGCCTGCTTCAGATCCCGGGGATTGAATCCGTAGCGGGAGGGCAGGCACTGGTAGACCAGCGTCTTGGAGGAAGCCCGCTCCTCCCGGGTCATGCCCCCGTCGCCGGTGGTGGTGGAAGTGCCCACCTCGGAGGCCGCCCGCCCGATGGCTTCCTTGACGTTGGCCGAAAGCGAGCCGAAGCTCATGCCGGCAATGGTGATCGGAATGTCCAGGGTGATGGGCTTCTTGGCCCGCCGGGTGCCGAGGACGGTCCGGGTAAGGCACTTTTCCCGGTAGCCCTCCAGGGGATAGCGGGAAGCCGAGGCCGTCAGGAAGACCAGGTCGTCGAAGTTGGGCACCCTTCTCTTGGCGCCCAGACCCCGAATGTCGTAGAGGCCGTGCTCCGAGG
>VXMN01000039.1 GCA_009841055.1 Acidobacteriota bacterium | reverse complement strand
GTTCGTCTTCAAATTCGATCGACAGTTTCTTCCTCGAATGATCTGCCCGGCAGGGTAGGGGCGTCACTCGTCTGAAACAACATAAAACTTGCCTCCCGAACCCAAACCGACTTGCCGCTGGTCGAAGTCTTCCCTGGGGCCTCGTTTGCTGGTGGCCACTTTCAACCGGGGCAAGCTTGAGGAAATGAAGTTGTCACTGGCGACGGCGCCGGTCGAGCTGGTGTCTCTGGAGGCGGTTCGCGGCGTGACGACGGCCCCGGAAGAAGGGAACACCTTCGAATCCAATGCCCGTCAGAAGGCTGTCCATTACAGCCGATTTACCGAGCTTCCGACCATAGCCGACGACTCGGGGCTGCTGGTGGATGCGTTGGGCGGCCGCCCGGGAGTCTATTCCGCCCGCTACCTCAGCGAGCAGGCCAGCGATGAGGAACGCTGCCGGAAAATCCTGGAGGAATTGGGCCCGGTGGAGGATGCCCGGCGGACGGCCAGATTCGAGTGCTGGATCGCGCTGGCTCGGCGTGGGGTGGTGCGGGAGGTGTTTCGAGGGACATTGAGGGGCGTCATCGGGCGAGACCTGCGGGGGGACAACGGATTCGGCTACGACCCCATCTTTCAGGTTCCTGAGCGGGACTGTTCCCTGGCGGAGCTGAGTCCGGGCGAGAAGCTGCGAATCAGCCACCGGGGGCGAGCCCTGCTAAAGCTGCAGCAGGCCCTGTTCGGGGGCTGACAGGCGCAAGCTCCATCGCTTGACAGCCGTGTGCCCATCGGCTAGCTTGGGAAGTTCGGCAATCCGGACGGGGCGTAGCGCAGCCCGGTAGCGCACCTGCCTTGGGCGCAGGGGGTCGGAGGTTCAAATCCTCTCGCCCCGACCAGTTCTTCCGATCAGAGATGCGGGTGAGGGTCAATAGAGAGCGATGGGCCGGGAGGGACTGGGCTCCATGGCCACGATGGTATCGCCTCTCCAGTCCACCTCGAAGGGATCGGCGAATCCTGGAGCCCGCTCCCGGGTTCGGCGCCCGGGTTGATCGAAGGTGACCGAAACCCTGGATCCCTTGGCCAAAGGACCGAGGTCGAGGGTGTTTTCCCGCCGTCGGGTCTTGTCGGGAGCGCCGGCTCCGTCGACCCGCACCGTTTCCGCCGGGATCCAATCCGGCAGTCGCACCCTCACACGCTCCTCCTGCAGCATCTCCAATCGCAGCCGGCCGGTCCGCGGCACCTCCGAACGCACCCGGAGCCAAGGGGTATCGGTGCTGAACAGCAGGTTCACCCACACTCCCGATTCCTCCTTCACCACGCTGGCCTGGTAGGCCTCGGCCAGTGACTGCAGCGCCCCGCCCATCAGATCGGTGTTGTAGGAGTGGTAGGCGTTGGGCAGCGTGAAGGCGAAGGCGCCCCGGGCCCGATCGCGAATTCGCGCGTAGGCGTAGTCCCTGGTGTCGGCCACGGAGGATTGCGGAATCCAGTCGGTGGCCACCACCTGGGAGGCCAGCAAGCCGTTGCGAATCATCCGCTCGGCGTCCTGGAAATATCGGGGGTGCCCGCTGCGGCCCAGCAGCAGAGCGGCTTCAACGAAGTCGCCGGTGTTGTTGGCCTCCCCGCGGCCCGGCTGGTCGTTCCTGCTCTCCTTGGCCCAACCCCAGGAGGTCCGCCAGCGCCGCAAGCCGACGTCGTAAAGCAGGCGTCCCATTTTCAGGTACTGCTGCTCGCCAGTGAGCAGTCCCAGATCGATCAGGGAAGCCATGGTTCCCTCCGAAGAGTGCAGGTGCTCGCCGGCATCCGGCGTCAGCTCACCCTCGGAGGTAAAGCAGTTTTCGATGTTGACCGCGGCGAAACGCCGGGCCAGCTCGACCGCCACGGAATCGCCGGTAGCTCGAAAGTACTTCACCAGGGCCCCGATCAACCGTCCCGAGGTTTGATTGAGCTTGCGGGTCGGAGAGGAGATCCAACCCTCCTCCGAGTACTTGTCCGAGGGAAAGGAACCGGTGTCCCGGGTCACCTCCTCCAGCCTTCGCACGAATCTCCGGGCCAGATGGATGGAGGGTTCGGATCCTTGCCACTGCCGGAGCCCCAGCAACCCCAGCAGGACCTCGCGGGAGTGGTGCAGAGCTGCCGTGCGCTTGCCGTCCGGGCCGGGCAGGGTGTCAAAGGCCAACCCGGAAGGATGATCGACCGATTGGTGCAGCAACCTTTGCAGTCCCTCCACGGCCTCGCGGTCGGGCGGCAAATCCAGGATCGGGGAACAGACAGCCAGCGCATCCAGGAAGCGCCCCACCATATGGGGTGAGCCCCAGTACTCATGTCGTGCCCAGGTGGGTTCCTCGGTGAGGTTGAAGCGCACGTAGGGAAGGCATCCGCGATCGCGGTTGATGGCGCTCCGGTAGATGTGCCGCACGCCCAGCAGCATGTAGGAGCGCAGGTCGGCGTCCCGGAGACGCCAGGGGTTGAGCCTCGCCCGGCTCCCGCCTCCGCTTGCCGGAAGCTGCCCGGCTGCCGGGGCGAGCCGGGCGGCCATGAGGGTCAAGCCGGTCTGAGCGAGCCATTCTCGACGTTCCATCGTGTCCTTTCCGGTTGCCTGACCAAGGAATCTCTTGCCCCGGCCCAGGGACCTCCCCGAGGGAGTCCCATTGGCTTTCGACAGCGGCTGGGAGAATCCTGTTCGGGAAGGGCGTCAGGGGCTCCTTCCGGCCCATTATTGTGGCAAGCGGCGAGTTTTTCAACCCGGGCATCGAGTCCGCTCATCGGCGGCCTGCCGACAAGGCCGCCGGTGTTGTCGGACCAGCCCCATGTTGATAGAATGCCGGTCGATGAAACAGGTCCGGCTGTCAATCGGAATTCTTCTCTGCAGCTTGTTGTTGCCGACTGCCTGTTCGGTAGCGCCGACCGGCCAGGTGGCGAAGACCGATCTGTTTGTCGCCGGTGAAGGCGGGTACAAGCTTTTCCGCATTCCCGGAATCGTAGTCAGCGCCGCGGGCACCGTCCTGGCCTATTGCGAAGCCCGCAAGGGGGATTCGGGCGACTGGGGGACCATCGACGTGATGCTGCGCCGCAGCACCGATGGAGGTAAGACCTGGCTTCCCCGCCGGCGATTGGTGCATGTGGAGGGCGATCTGCCCCTCAATCCGCTGGCGGCGGCCCAGAACCTGGACAAGCCTGGAGAGAATACCGTCAACAATCCGGTGGCCGTCGTCGACTACGAGGATGGCAGCCTGCATTTCCTCTACTGCCTGGAGTATATGCGCTGCTTCACCATGCGCAGCCGAGACGAGGGAGTCACCTGGACCGAGGCTGTCGAGATCACGTCCACCTTTGAAGCCTTTCGGCCTGAATATGACTGGAAGGTCATCGCCACGGGCCCCGGTCACGGCATTCAACTGCGGCACGGACCTTACAGTGGAAGACTGGTAGTGCCTGTCTGGCTTTCACTGGGTACCGGAGAGCACGCCCATCGTCCCTCGGTGGCGTCGACCATTTTCAGCGACGATCACGGCAAGACCTGGCAGCGGGGGGAGATCGCGGTGCCCGACACTCCCGACTCCGTCCACCCCAGCGAGACCATCGTTGTGCAGTTGAGCGACGGCCGGGTGATGCTGAACACGCGCACCGAATCGAAGCAGCATCGGCGCCTGGTGACGGTCGGTCCGGACGGGGCCGGCGGTTGGTCCAGCCCGCGGTTCGATGAGGCCTTGCTCGAACCCATCTGCATGGCCGCCATCGTGCGCGTTCGAGAGCCCAAGGGAACACAGTCGGGGCTGATTGCGTTTTCCAATCCCCACAACCTTTCCCGTCGCCTGGGAAAGGAGATTGCAGGGCGTCCTCGAGACCGGGTGAGGATGGCCATCAAGCTGAGTTACGACGAGGGCCGAACCTGGCCGGTCCACCGCATTCTGGAACAGGGTTTCAGCGGCTACAGCGATCTGGCGGCGTTGCCCGATGGAAGGCTGCTCTGTTTCTATGAACGGGGCAGCACCGACGGGGAGAACAACTACCGCCCCGGGCGTCTTTCCGTTGCAATGTTCGATGAGGAGTGGGTCCGAGCGCGGCCGTAACGCGGAAACCGCCACAACCGGACCGGATAGGGCATCTGATGGCAGCTATCGAGCCCTCAGCACGACCCAATCGGGAGGGTCAGAAGTGAACAGAAGAGAATTTCTGGTTGGCGGGGTCGGGAGTTTGTCGGCCTCGGTGCTTTCACGGAGCGGGGAAGTGGCTGCTTCTCCCGGACCGGCCGGTCGAAGCCCTCATCGCTTCAGGCTTGGCATTTGGCTCAGCGAACTCAAGTTGCCGTTTGCAGAGGAGCTGGACGCCGCCAGGGAACTGGGTGCGGAATACGTGTGGTTTGAAGGCTCCAGCCCGGGTGGAGACCCGGGCATACCCGGGGGTGAGCCTTGCATCGCCACCATGAGCGACGCTGAGGCCGACGCCATGGGTGAAAGTGTCGCCCGACGTGGCCTCAAGCTCTATCAGATCTGCGCCTACCGTCCCTTTCACAACACCCGACTGGTGGGGCTGACTTCGGACAAACTGCTCGAAGATGCTGATTTTCGCAGTGAGTTCGATGGGCTGGTTCGATCCATGCAGATTGCCGCCCGATTGGGGGTCGGAGCGGTGCATTGCTACGGGTTCTGCTGGCCCGGAGAATGGTCCGCGGGGCAAGGGAGCTGGACAAAGGCGCCGACCTGGCCCATGAAGTGGTTGACCCGTGGCGGCGTCATCGCCGAGGTCGACTTTCGCAAGCTGGTGGCCGCCTTTACCTTGATACTGGAGCAGGCCGACAAGTACGGGGTGGAGGTCGTGCTGGGGATGCGGCCCTTCCACTACATGAGTTCGACCGGCAACTTCCGGCGGCTGGCCGAAGAACTCGGGTCCGACCGGTTGAAGGTGCAGTGGTCTCCGGCGGACAATGTGCTGATCGGCGAGTGGGATGCCGCCACCGCCGGGTTTGCCAATCTGCGGCCTTATCTGCACGGATTGCACTTGAAGGACGTTCATGTCTTTGATGGAATCGAGGGAAAGTTTGAATGGCGACCTCTTGGGGAGGGGTCGGTGGGCTATGCCACGGTACTCGAGAATCTACGCCGCCATCGGAGTCAGGCTGTTCTGATGGTCGCCAGCCATTTCCGTCCGCCCGGAGGCACCAACCTGGATGCGATGAGGATCAATTTCGGCAAGATTCAATCTCTCATACAACAGATCGAAAAGGGAGGCTGAACGCCCATGTCCGACTGGAAGACCCAAAGCTGCCAATCCGTTCATGAGGTGTCGGTGCTGCCGTCCGCGGAAGTCGCCGCGGCTCTGGCGCAACTGCCGGGTTGGAACACCGGCTCGGATGGCAAACGCATCGTGCGCTGCTGGAAAGTGAAGCATTTTGTGGCCGGCATCGAGTTCTTCGGACGTGTGGCCGAGCTTGCCGAAGCCGAGGACCACCATCCGGATCTGCATCTGGAAGGCTACCGGCAGGTGAGGATCGAGTCCTGGACCCATTCGGTGGACGGCATCTCGGTCAAGGACCTGATCCTGGCGGCCAAGATCGACGCCCTTCCGGTGGAGCTGTTCGCGGCCTAGCAGGCTCTCCCGGGGCCTCACCCCGCGAGGCCCGTGCAGAAATGGGGTAATGCTCCCCGTTCCTGGTTAGCCCCGCCTCCGCCCTGCCGGGCAGATCATTCGAAGAAGAAACTGCCGATCGAATTTGAAGACGAACCACAAATGGACACAAATGGACACGAATAGGGATAAACCTCTTGCCGATTTTCTTCGTGGCCCTTCGTCGTTCTTCGTGTGTCTTCGTGGATTTCTTTTTTTGGCCTTTGTGGTTCACTCGCGTTTGTTTCAGACAAGTTCTCTGCCATGAAGGTCGCCACCTGGAACATCAACGGGCTGCGCGCCCGGTTCGAGTTTCTCCTGCACTGGCTGGAGGCGCGTCAGCCTGACCTGGTCGGCTTGCAGGAGTTGAAGATGGCCGAGGAGCGTTTCCCCTTCGAGGCATTGAAGGCGCGGGGGTACCATGCGGTGGTCCATGGCCAGAAGGCCTGGAACGGAGTGGCAATCTTGAGCCGCGACCCTCCCCAAATTCGGGAGAGGGGGCTGCCTGGAGAAGGGGAGATGGGTGCGCGCCTGATCTCGGCCCAAGCAAGCGGTTTGAATTTCACCACACTCTACTGCCCCAACGGCAAGAGCGTGGACCATGCCGATTTCCCTCGCAAGCTCAAATGGCTGGATTCTCTGGCCAATCATCTGGAGGAGCGATGGGACCCGTCGGAGCCCGCCGTTCTGTGCGGAGATTTCAATATCTGTCCCACATCCCTGGATTCCTGGAACGAAGAGGAGTTCAGCGGGGAAATTTTTCATACCCCCGAAGAGAGATCCCGGTTTCAGCGGCTGCTGGATTGGGGCTGGCTGGACGCCTACCGTGAGCTGTTCCCCCGGGAGCAGGCGTTCTCCTGGTGGGACTATCGGGCGGGGGCGTTCTACAAGAATCACGGTTTGCGGATCGACTTTGTGCTGGTGACGCCTGTGTTGAAGGAAGGGATCAGATCGGCGGGCATAGACCGGGAATATCGAAAAAAGAAAGAGGGGCTGACCGCCTCGGACCACGCTCCGGTCCTGGTCGAGCTCGGCGCCTGAGGGTAGCCATCACACCTATGAACAACCACCAACTTCACAACCGCTTGAAGGAAATTGCCACCCGTTTGCGAGTCCATTCGTTGCGGGCGACGTCCGAAGCCGGATCGGGGCACCCCACTTCCTGTCTGTCTGCCGCCGACCTGGCGGCGGCCCTTTTCTTTCACGTCATGCGGGTCGACTTCGAGAATCCGCTCAGCCTCGACAGCGATCGCTTCATTCTGTCCAAGGGACATGCGGCCCCACTCCTGTACGCCGCCTGGGTGGAAGCAGGGGTGATTGAAGCCGACCGGATGCTGAGCCTGCGGCGTTTCGGGAGCGACCTGGAGGGTCACCCCACACCCCGGTCCAAGTGGGTCGACGTGGCTACCGGTTCGCTGGGGCAGGGTCTTTCGGCAGGGGTGGGGATGGCCT
>VXMN01000116.1 GCA_009841055.1 Acidobacteriota bacterium | reverse complement strand
TATTAATATATATACATAAATTATAATCTTGTCAAGTCTTTTTTCACCTGATTCCCATCGGACAGGCATCCACAGAAGGAGAGTTCCTTGACCAGGGCTCCGAAGGCCTTCAGCATCCTGGCGGGATCTACGGTGTAGGCACCTCGAATGTCCCGTCACTTGAGCGACTGTCTACGCTCACCACCCATCTGTGCTCATCCCTTCGAAGGAAGTTGTTCCGGATCCAATAGTAATCTGCCTCTATCGAGCGGTTTCGCCGACCCACCAAGCCCAAATGTCGTCTTAACGTAAACCCTTCATATGTGTCTCAACTTATGAGACAATTCTTCACGTGAAGTTGAGACACAAAGGCTTGAAGCAGTTCTACGAACGCGACGACGTTCGTGGCGTCAGCCCAGCCATGACGGCTCGCATTCGACAAATCTTGACCGACCTGGAAAACGCCCGCACACCCCGGCAAATGGACATCCCCGGTTATCGACTGCACCCGTTGAAAGGCTCCTGGCGTGGTTTCTGGAGTGTCCAGGTGTCCCAAAACTGGCGGATTGTCTTTGGATTCAAGGATGGTGAAGCGGTAGATGTTGACTTGGTCGATTACCACTGAGGAGACAGCAATGGCGATGTTGAACCCGGCGCATCCTGGCGAAACCATCCGAATGGCTATTGAGGAAACCGGCTGGAGCGTCACAACGGCCGCAAAGCGGCTCGGTGTTTCCAGGAACACCCTGCATCGGCTCTTGGCCGGAACCGGAAGAATCAACCCCCGGCTGGCGTTGGCGTTGGAGCGTGTCGGCTGGTCGGAAGCCGACTTCTGGATGCGCCGGCAAGCCGGCTACGACCTGGCGCAGGAAAGGCGCAAGCAAGCGGCGGCCTGAGTTGAGGCTCACTTCGCCGATTGGCTAATTCCAATCGTTCGATATATGATTTGCATAAGAAAAACTTATGGTTCACTGGTGCTCGCCAACCCGGTCCGAATATCGGGGAAGCGGGTACGACGCCTCTCTCCACCGCGATATGAACCTCGACCAGATTCGAAACTTTCACGCCGTGGCGGTCCACCGGAGCTTTACCATTGCCGCCGAAAAGCTCTTCCGCACCCAGCCGGCGATCAGCACCCAGGTCCGGATGCTGGAAGAAGAGTTGGGAGCCAGGCTCTTCGATCGCATCGGCAAGAAGGTCTACCTGACGCAGGCGGGCGACGTGCTGTTCGACTATGCCGAGCGATTGCTGAGTCTGCACGATGAAGCCAAGCTGGCGGTCACCGAGGTGAACACCGTTCCCAAGGGGAAAATTCTGATCGGCGCCAACGAGTCCACCTGTCTCTACGTGCTGCCCCAAATCTTCGCACTCTTCAAAAAGAAGTACCCGGAAGTTCAGATCAGCATCTACCGCAACTTTTCAAGGAAGGTTCTGGACAAGGTCCGTGGCAATCAGTTGGACTTCGGGATCGTCACCCTGCCCGTTCCGGAACAGGAGCTAAATATCCTGCCCATTGCCCAGGACGAACTGTGGCTGATAACCAGCCCGGACCACCCCTTGACTCTGCAAACGTCACCTGACCTGGAGGAGGTCGTCTCCTATCCCTTCATTTTCCATACCGCCGGCACCACTCGCGAACGCCTGAGGAAACAGTTCGGGAGCCAGTGGGACCGCTTGCATATCTCGATGGAACTCGCCAGCATCGAGACAATCAAGAAATTCGTGTCTATCGGCATGGGTATTTCAATTGTTCCAAAGAGCTATGCTGAAGAGGAATGCAGGCAGGGAACCCTTTGTCTGTTGCCGTTGAGGAACCTGAATGTGATTCGCAAGCTCGGACTTATCTACCGAAGGGATCGCTATCTCTCACGAGCTTGTATCGTCTTTCTCGAGGTCGTGGAGGAATCCATGCAAGCCCTGGCAATGTCGAAGTGAATAGTGGTCAGTGGTCAGTGATTAGTGATTAGTTGTTAGTCGAGAAAGTTGGGAGGCCGAAAGCTGCTTATGGCATCGCTGCACTTGCTGAAGGAGTATGCTTGGACTGGAAGAAGACCCAACGAGTTGATCAATTCACCACGCACTCATTTCTGATCACTGACCACTGATCACTGACAACTACAAAAAGGTGAACCAGGATGGAGAACGAGAATCGAAACGCCAACGATGAGGCTCCACAGCCCCCTTCCGAGATGGAACCGGAGGGTTTTCAAGTCGAGATGGTCGGACCTTCCAGAAAGCGATCCTGGATCCTGGCGGGGGTGGTGATCGCAGCCGTACTCTTTCTGGTCGGTTCGGTGATCTCATCTTCCGGGGTGATGGACGCCTGGCTTCCCTGGACCCAGGAATACGCTCAGCGAAGAGTCCCGGCGGTGCCTGACGGGGGCGAACCCATTGCGCTGCTGAAATTCGACCAGGAACGAGGCGAGGACGCCGAGCGGGGCGATGCCACCATTACGGTGACGGGGAGAGTTCTGAACCGGACCGAAGGGAAGCTCGAGGATCTCGTCGCCACCTTGACCCTGATCACGTCTCTGGAATTGCCCCTGGAAGCGGACGTGCCGTTGACTCCCCAGAGCCTGGAACCTGGCTCGGAGGGCACGTTCGAGTGGACGAATCCGCTGAAGGGGGAGGCCGGCGGGATCAAGCTCAAGTTCAAGCTGGCGAACGGAGCCGTCATTCGGCACCGGGACAGCCGCTATGAGCAAACGGAGGAAACGCCGGAGGAAGCGGCTGAAGAGGCACCGGTGGATTTGACCGGGGAGGCGCCCACCCGGTAGATTTCGTTTGGCCCCCGAGGATTCGTTTGCATATATTGGTGCCTTGGCTGCTGCGCAATCGGCTCACTCCCGAAAACCGCTCTGCTTCGGTTCGGCCCGCGCTGAGCACTGGTACGAAAGAATGAACATGGGTAACGGAACAGGGATTCGCAGGACATTCCTGGCGGCGCACCGGCGTGTCAGGGAATGGCGCATGGTTGCCAAAGCCCTGCTTTCCACCAGGCATCCGGTGCTGGCCCACCTCATCCCCATCCGCCGCTGCAACCTCTCCTGCACCTACTGCAACGAGTTCGACAAGGTCTCGGCGCCGGTGCCCATCGAGGAAATGCTGAGTCGGGTCGACCATTTGGCCCGACTGGGCACCACCGTGATCACCATCAGCGGAGGGGAGCCGATGTTGCACCCCGAGCTGGACGCCGTGGTGAGGCGGATACGGCTGCGAAAAATGATGGCGGGGTTGATTACCAACGGTTATCTGCTCAGTGTCAAGCGTATCCAACAGCTCAATCGGGCCGGCCTGGAGCATCTGCAGATCAGCATCGACAACGTCAACCCGGACGATGTCTCCAAGAAAAGCCTCAAGGTTCTGGACCGGAAGCTGGTGATGCTGGCCGAGCACGCCGACTTCGCGGTCAACATCAACTCGGTTATCGGTTCCGGCATACGTTTCCCCGAGGACGCCCTGCAGGTGGCCCGCCGGGCTGTATCCCTGGGCTTCTCCAGCACCCTGGGCATCATTCACGATGGGGACGGCCAGTTGCGGGCCCTGAACGAGAGAGAAAGTTCCGTCTATCGTGAGATCCAGAAGCTCGGCAAGAAGTCCTTTGCGCGCTTCAACAGGTTCCAGGAGAACATCGCTCGGGGGAAACCCAACCAGTGGCGCTGCCGAGCCGGCGGACGGTACCTCTATGTCTGCGAGGACGGCCTGGTTCACTACTGCTCGCAGCAACGCGGCTACCCGGCCATTCCGCTGCAGGACTACACCCGCCAACACATCCGTCGGGAATTCAGCCTTCGCAAGACCTGCGCCCCATACTGCACCGTCTCCTGCGTCCAGCAGGTCGGCGTGCTGGACAATTGGCGGTCACCCCAGACCGACGGCTCGCGGGTTGACCCTGCACTCCTCACCGCGGGACATGATCATGGCGGGCAACCGTTCTCTCCGGCGGGCACTCGCGACCGAACAGCATAGCTGTCAACACGTCGACCCGTTAAGCCATGCGGGTCAAACCGTGGCCCGATGGATCTTTCTCTTCAGAGCGTGGATCTGGCGGCGAATTGACTTCAACTCCGAACGGTCCTTAGCCTCAAGCGCCTGGTCCCTCTGTTTCTTGAGTTCCTTGATTTCCAGCTTGATGGATCGCTTGTCGATGCCCACCACTTCGTGGTGCTCGTGCATATCGACGCCAAGGGCTTCACAGATCGCCTTCAACAGAGGCTCCTTGGTCAACTGGGTATAGCCCTTGACGGCCTCGTGCTCGATTTCACCGGCCATCTCGCGAAGCTGGGCCACGGTCTTGTGCTTCAGATCCCCGAACGTGTAGGCCATAGCAACTCCTTCTCACCTCTTGGATTTGATCACGGCGTGCCGCTGCCGAGTGTGGGCTCGAATTGTACATGAAGTCTTTGGCGCTATGTCGAAAGTGAATAGCCCGCCTCCGCCCTGCCGTGCGGATCATACGAGAGCGAAACAGGGGAGTTGCGAGCAATAAGCTCAACCAATCGATCAAAATACTAGCCACTGACCACTGGCCACTAGCCACTGCCCCTGGTGCGCCTCGCTGTTTTTTCGCCGGGAAATCTGCTAGTCTCATTTCCGCATCGCGCGGGAGGTTTTCCATGTTGGAAGGAAAATTCGGAGTCGTCTTCGGAGTCGCCAACAAGCGCAGTATCGCCTGGAGCATCGCGGAAGCCTGGCACCAGGCCGGTGCCCGGCTGGCGTTGACCTATCAGGGTGAGCGGTTGCAGCGGAATGTCACCCAGTTGGCCGCGCGCTTCGGCAACGAGGCTCCCCTCTACCCCTGCGACGTCACCAGGGATGACGAAATCCAGAACGTTTTCCGTTGTCTCACCCGGGATTTCGGCAAGATCCACCTGGTCCTGCACAGCGTCGCCTTTGCTCCCAGGGAAGCTCTGGAGGGGCGCTTCGTCGACACCACCCGCCAGGCGTTCGCAACGGCTCAGGATGTCAGCGCCTATTCCCTGGTGGCCATAGCCCGGGCTGCCCTTCCCCTGATGACGGAAGGCGGAAGCATCGTGACCATGACCTATTACGGTTCGGAAAAAGTGGTCCCTCACTATAACGTCATGGGAGTCGCCAAGGCTTCCCTGGAGGCAAGCGTCCGCTACCTTGCCCACGACCTCGGCCCCCACAATATCCGGGTGAACGCGATCAGCGCCGGCCCCATGAACACCTTGGCCGCACGCGGGATCCGCGGCCTGGGCAGCATGCTCAAGCACCACGCGGAACAGGCTCCCCTCAAGCGAAACGTACAGCCCGGGGAACTGGGCAATACGGGCCTCTACCTGGGAAGCGATCTTTCCGCCGGGGTTACCGGCGAGGTGCTTTACGTGGATTGCGGATACAACATCATGGGAATGTGAGGAGCGGACCTTCCGGAGACAGGATTCGGGTGAGAAGAGCCTTCTTCACTGTCCGGATCCGGCCCGATCCATTCCGGGGACAGCGCCAGCCACTCCCGCCGAGCAGCAAAGGAGAAAGAGAATGAACAAGTCAAACAGTCGACGGCCGGCGGTCCCGGGAATGACCCGCCCCGAGCCCGCCAACGGAATCGCTCGGGCCTGTTGGGCCGGGATAGGACTCTGCCTGCTCCTGTCCGGTTGTGCCGGCGAAAGCGTTTCCAATGCCGGAAACGCACCGGCCTCGCCGCCAACCGTTGGCTCGGCCGCCCCTGCCTCCGATCGCCAGAAGGTTCTGGGACCGTTCACTCTGGAAGTCCCTTCGGGCTGGGTCGAGCAGACGCCGCGCTCCCGCATGCGCCGGGCCCAGTTTGCGCTTCCCAGAGCAGGCGGCGACTCCGAGGATGGAGAATTGACGGTATTCTACTTCGGCATGGGACAAGGCGGGTCCACCGACGCCAACATCAGCCGGTGGATCGGCCAGGTGGGCCAACCCGACGGTTCCTCTTCCAGAGACAAGGCCAAGATCAGGCAAAGCCAGGTCTCGGGGTTCCGGATGACCGAGGTGGACGTGAGCGGAACACTCAAGGCATCCAACATGCCGGGTGCTCCTCAGCGGCCCGCCCGGGCGGGCTATCGGTTGCTGGGAGCCGTTCTGGAAGGCCCGCAAGGCCCCTGGTTCTTCAAGTTGGTCGGACCCGAAAAAACCATCTCCCGCTGGGCCGACAGCTTCCGGCAGTTCATCGCGAGCGCCAGGAGCCAATAATCTTGCCGGGCCCTTCCTGGCCGGAGGAAGACGACCCCACCTCCGGCAATTCGCCGACACCCTTTGCAGCACAAGGTCGGTCAGCCGGTGAATGCCGGTTTGGCGCTGCCGGAAGCAACCGGAAATTCGGGGGGGGTTACGCCTGAGGCGAGGTGGGATTCGACCGGATCAGGTCGTCGAAGTGCAGTTCCAGAACATCCCCGATCTGTTGGGAGGTGAACTTCTTGGGAACGACCGAAACCGGGGCCGACTCAACGGCGCTTTGGAACAAGGGGTTCTCTCCGGGCAAATCCGTGACCACCACAAACACCAGCTTGCGGTCCAGCCCTCGGAGCTCCCGCAGCGTCTCCACGCTGTCCATCCGGGGCAGGTTCAGATCCAGGAACACCATGCGGAAAGACTCCCGCCTGGCGGCCTCCAGGGCCCCGGGGCCATCCGGCACGGCCACCGCCGGAATGCCGTGGAGTTGAACGATCCCCTGAAGACTGTCTCTTACCGCTTTCTCATCCTCCACGATGAGCACCTTCCCGGGTCCGTTCCTCGAACTGCCCCTGTCCGGCTCCGCCAGTAGCCAACCATCGATCTGGGACTTCCTGAAACGAAGACTGCCCCCCACCTTCAGGGAGGGAATCTTGTTCTGCCGGGCCAGGAGATAGACCGTCTGTTCCTTCAACTTCAGGTACTCGGCAACCTCCTTGACGGTTATCAATGAATCTTCCATTAAGCCTCCTCAACGTCCATCACACTATGTATCAAAAAGTATAATCTTTATAGATTCATTTTGTCAATTACTAATTAGTAATAAAAAAATCTTTATTTTATCTGACGAGACACTGCCGTCAAAGCTTCCCCCGCCGGGACTGAGCGGTCGCGGTT
>VXMN01000070.1 GCA_009841055.1 Acidobacteriota bacterium | reverse complement strand
GCTCCCACCTTGATATACAGGGTTAAGATCGTCGGCCTCGTCAGAGGTGTAAAACTTACTGATGCAAGCAACCGTGGGGGCCCTGTCGGAATGACCGGCTCCCCGGGGGGGGGGGGGGCGGCGAGGGGACAGCTTTACTTCAATGCCGACAACTGCTTGTCGATGGCCGCCAGAGAATTTCCCAGCAGGTCTCTGTAGCGGTCGTTGGCAGTGGCATGCAATTCATTCAGGATGCGTGTCCTGGTCAACAGGAGGGAGCGGCGCTCTCGAGAGATTTTTCCGGAGGCGGGTCTTGGGGCTGCCTTGCCTGTCCGGAAACCCTCTCCGGCCTCCTCCATCTGCGCCTCAACCGCCTTGCTCTCCCATCCTCTGGCCATCATCTGCCTCCATAGCCAAACGATCCCTGGATTCCCGACCAAGCTACGCCGGTGGCCACCTCATGCAGCGCCGGGAATTTCTCCTTCAGCGCCGCGATGCCGATCTCCCGGGCCAGGAGGACTCCCTTGTCGTCATGCACCGTGTACTTCGGGGCGCGGACTCCGCCATATATGCTGATCCGATGGCCACGTGTCCGCAGAACCAGAATCAGCCGGTCCTCATCGGCCGCGGCGCCGGGTTCGGCCACAGCCGTTTTGGCAGGAGCCTTGGCGTTGAAGGAGATCGACGGCGCCTCGCTTCCGGCGGATTCGACCGGGCGGGCCGGTTCCGAAGCCGACACGGCCACCATCAAGAGCGACAACCCGATCAGGGGTAGCATCTTCTTTGCTTTCACCATCATATTGACCCTCCCCGCTGACGAAATCCGGCTGGTGTTCTTGGGCTCCATTATAGCGCAGCCGCTTTCGGGCAATGTGATAATGTTCCGGAAGGCGGAGGCAAGGACAGGCCATGCGCGACTATCTGGCGGTTGCCGTAGAAGCAGCCAGGCTGGGCGGAGACATCCTGCGGGAACACTACCGGCGGGTGAAGACTGTAGAGTTCAAGGGCGAAGCCGACCTGGTCACCGAGGTCGACAGGAGATCGGAAAAGGAGATCGTCGATCTGCTCACCTCCCGTTTCCCCCACCACTCCATCCTGGCCGAGGAAGGAACCGCCACGGAGAAGAGCTCCGAGTTCAAGTGGGTGATCGATCCCCTGGACGGCACCACCAACTACGCCCACGGATACCCGGTCTTCTGCACCTCGGTCGCCCTGGAGGAGAACGACGACATTCGGGTCGGGGCTGTCTATCAGCCCATGACCGACGAACTGTTCGTGGCCGAACGGGGCGGCGGGGCTTTTCGGAACGGGAGAAGGATCGGAGTCTCCGGCGTGGAGGCGCTGCAGCGAGCCCTGCTGGCCACCGGATTTCCACCCCGGGTGCGGCAGAACCCGGAGGAGGCCCTGCGACACTTCTCCGCCTTCGTGCGTCAGGCCCAATCCATCCGGCGAGACGGCTCGGCGGCCCTCAACCTGTGCTACGTGGCCTCGGGGCTGTTCGACGGCTTCTGGGAAACCTACCTGAAGCCCTGGGACACGGCGGCCGGCCTCCTGGTGGTTCGGGAAGCCGGCGGCCTGGTGAGCCGCTTCAGCGGCCGTGACTACTCCATCTACCAGCCGCAGACACTGGCCACCAACGGCCTGATTCATGAACAGATGCAGCAGGTTTTGGGAAAGGTTTAGCACGTCTGCAAGTGGTTTGCCGGCCCCACCGCCCTGCAGTGCGGACTATTCGAGGACAAACACCCAATCGTCAAAAGAGACGAACCACGAATGAACACGAATAGACACAAATGCAGTTTGTGTTTTTGTGCCTCTTGTGGCCATTCCCGGCAAAGGTCCCGCTGTCGAATATTGCAAACGCCTCATCGATCAGTTAATTGGTGTTCATTCGTGTCCATTCGTGGTTCGTCGTTTTCCTTTGCCGTATGACCTCGTCGCACATTTCGAAAGACTTGGCCGGCTCTCTGACTAGATGGACTTGCAGGCTCTGCCTCGCCGCCGCCGTCACCACCATGGCCGTCCATCCATGTTCAGCCCACACCACCGGGGTCAGCTACTCCGACATCCGGGTCGAGGGAGAGACGGCTCAACTGCGGCTGCGGATCAACCTGCGGGACCTGGACTTCGTGGACCAGCTCGACCTCGACCAGGACCGCCTCATCTCCCGGGAAGAGGTCAGTCGGGCTCTTCCCCGCCATCTTCCACGCCTGACGGACAACTATCGGATCCGGTCCGACGAGGAGGAAGGCCGCGCCGAGCTGGTCTACTGGCGCCAGGGGCCGGGGCCGGGCGAACTGGAATACCTGCTGAACTATCGCTTCGGGGACGCGATCGAGCGGCTGAATTTTACGGTAACCTTGCCAAGCCTCACCGACTCGGGCCACTGGAACCTGGCCAGGGTGCGCCACCCGGGAGGTCAGGCCGATCTCAACTTCAACCTGGAGAACCCGACCGCCAGCCTGGAGGTGGGCCGGGGATGGAGGCTGCAGGCCGGCAGGATGGCGCGGGGTCTGGCCCTGGGAGCCAGGCAGGCGGCCACCTCTCCCGTCCCCATCGGGTTTCTGCTAGGGTTGCTGTTGACGGTAACCGGTCCCGGCCGCGCCGTGCGGGTGGCGGGAGCCTTCCTGGCCGCGCAGGGGTTGATGGCGCTGCTGTCCCCGCTGGGACCGATCCGCCTTCCCGACGCTTTCCTGGCTTCGGCCACCGCCCTCAGCCTGGCCTACATCGCGGCCGAGAACCTGCTGGTGAAGGAGACCGCCAACCGCTGGGCCATCGGCGGCTGTTTCGGCCTGCTTTTCGGGGCCGACCTCTCCTCGGGACTGCTTGCCCGGGCATCCCTGGCTTCGGCCCCGGGGTATCTCGGCTGGATCCTGGGGCTCTCTTGCGCCCTGGCCATGGCGGCGACGCTGATATTTCTGCTCAACCGCACGTGCCGGAGACTCTCATGGCATCCCTGGTGTGCCCGGCTGGTCTCGGTGCTGCTGCTGGGGGCGGGTTTGGCCGGCTTCTTCCGCCGGGTTCTCTGAAACCGCCGGGAAGGCGGGGTCCCGGACGGCGGCGGCAACGGCAAAGGCATCCCGGAAGTGAACCGATCTTCCGCAACACTGAACTGGAGGTTCCCATGAACACTCATCGCCTGGCATCGCGGCCGCCCATCAACACCTTGGGCTCCGGACGTCTCCGATCCGGAACCTGGAAATTCCTGATCCCCCTTGCCTTCGGCCTGCAACTGGCCTGCTCGGGACGCGGGGGGCCGGAGGAAAAGACCGACGACTCCTCCGACCGGGGAATGGGCGGGGTGGTCCTGAAACAGGGCGACCGGCAGGTGGACATCCTGATCGACGGCAAGCCCTTCACCTCCTACCATTTCCAGGGCTACAACAAGCCCATCTTCTTCCCGCTGCGCTCAGCCACGGGGACGGTGGTCACCCGGGGCTACCCCATGATCGAGGACATTCCCGGAGAGAGTCGGGACCACCGCCACCACACCGGCGTCTGGTTCACCCACGGAGACGTGAACGGCGTGGACTTCTGGAGCGAGACACCGGAATGCGGAACCATCCGGCACCAGGAATTCGAGCGCGTCGAAAGCGGGGTCGATGTGGGTGTGCTCAAGTCCCGCAACCACTGGTTGACCCGCGGCGGCGAGCTGTTCCTCACCGAGACCCGGGAGGTCCGCATCTACAACCGTCCCGAGTCGCGGGTCATGGACCTGGAGGTACAGCTCACCGCTGCCCGCGGACCCGTGAAGTTCGGCGACACCAAGGAGGGATCCTTCGGCATGCGCCTGGCCGAACCCTTCACCGAGAAGAAGGGGTTGCTGATCCGAAACTCGGAGGGAGGCCGGGGCGAAGCCGGATGCTGGGGGAAGCCGGCCCGCTGGGTGGACTACACCACCCGGGTGGGTTCCGAGACCCTGGGCGTGGCCATCCTGGACCATCCCGGCAGCTTTCGCCATCCCACCCACTGGCACGCCCGCGGCTATTCCCTGTTTGCCGCCAACCCCTTCGGACTGCACGATTTCTACGGCGACGACACCAGGGACGGCAGCCACCTGCTGCCCGAGGGAGAGACCGTGCGTTTCCACTACCGCGTCTACATCCACTCCGGCGACGCCGACCAGGCAGGCGTGGAGCAGGAGTTTGAGGCTTTTGCGGAGGGGGCGGGCAAGGAGTAGGCTTGCGACGGGTGCGGAGGACGAGTGCGCGGGGGCACGCCGGCGAATCAGCCGTAGTTTGAGGGGTCGGCGGTGTGTGGGCGGCGTTTTTTTGGGAGGCAGTGCGCTCGTGAAGGGGTGCTTTCTATTCGCCGCATTCGCGGCTGGGTTGGCGCGGAACCCGAACGACCCCGGGCTGCCGCCCGGGGCTACCCTGAGCCGCAGCTTCGCAGCTCTATAGGGATGGCCCGTAGGTGGCGTCTCGCCGGGTAACCCACGTCAACCGCTGCATTCGCAGCTCTCCCCGAACCCACAACACTGCAAGGGAAACGTGCTTTTCTGTTTGGAATATGCCCCGGGCCAGAGCCCGGGGGGAGCAATCGGGATTCGTCACTTAGGGGAGTAGAGCCGCGAACGCGGCGACAACACGCAGCCGTGGGCGTCAGCCGGGCGCGATCCGGGCGCCGGCCCGGTGCGCGCTATTGGGAACTCGCTCACTCTGAAGCTGCGGAGCCCTCCAGCGCCAGGCCGATCAGGCTCAGGAGGCACAGGGTGGTGTTGTAGGCCAGGTGCAGCAGGTAGGCCGGAAGGAGGGCTCCGGTCCGTGCCCGCACCAGCGACAGCGCCAGGCCGACCAGCAGGATCAGGCTTACGGCCATCCAGCTTCCCCAGAGCTGGGTGACGTGCAGTGAAGTGAACATCAGCGCCGTCAGCAGCACCGCGGCCACCGATCCCCAGCGGCGCTCCAGCACCGGAAAGATATATCCGCGAAAGACGACCTCCTCCACCAGGGGAGCCACCGCAATGGCCGTCACACCAAGAAACACGGCCGTCTCGGCATGCTCCAGCAACCCGGAGACGGGAAGATCCTCGATGCCGGGGATACGGCTGGAGAGAGCCCCCATGACCAACGCCAGCAGCCCTCCCAACACCAGGAAGTGCCCGACCGGGGCTGCTGCCGGCCCCTTCCACCTGAGGGAGGACCAGAAGGGAGACCGGTACTTCACGGTGACGGTGCGGTAGATGAAGAACAGCACCAGCCCGTTCAGCAGGTTGGTCATCAGGATCTGGGCCATGCCCTGGGTGACCGGATCGGCGGTCAGTGTCGGTTGGCCCAGGTAAATGGTCAGCAAGGAGCCGGCGGCCTGGGCCGCCAGCATCAGCACCACCAGGCCCAGGCAGAAGAAACCGGCCAATTCCAGCAGGTCGCGTCCGTTCCAGACCGGAAAGGACACCGGAGCCGGCGCGGGCGACCCGTCAGGTTCACCCGGGGTTGGGAAGGGATCGTTGGAAACCGTCTTGGCCATAGGGCAGGAAGGCGCACCGGACGTTGCTGACTTGAAACAAACCAAGAAAAGTGTGTCCCACGAAGGGCCACCGAGCGTGACGGGATGATGCCCCCCCGGGAGCGCGGGCGTCTCGCCCGCATGCGCTGCCGTCGCGTGCCGCTCAGTGTCCCTGCGATGGCGCACCCGGCGACCCACACGGCGGGAACATCGCCATGGGCTCGGCCGAAGCAGAGTCCCGGCGCCGTTGCCGGTCGAGTCGGGTGGAGGAGATCACCGAGGCTGTGCCAGGACGTGTGCAGGCGGGACGCCTGCGCTCCCGGGTGGCTTCATCCCGTGACGTCGTCGCAGCAATGCAGGTCATCGGTCTTTGTATTTTTTCATGGTTCGCCTTCAACATCCATCGGCAGTCTCTTCCTCCAATGATCCGCACGGCAGGGCAGGGGCGGCACTTGCTTGGAAGGCGATCACACAGGATCTATTCCTGGTCGCGCTCCACCAGGGCTGCGGCCAACAGCGGGATCATCAACTCGTGGTGGCCGGTGAGGGCGATTCCCTTGCCTGACCCCACGGTAGGGCGCTGCACCACGTTGCGGGTGGGCCGGTAGTGCTGCAGGAAGTCCAGGTTGACGGTGGTGAAGGCTTCCAGGGGATGCCCCAGGTTGCGCACCAGGTTGACCGCCTTGAGAAAGACTTCGGGCAGGATCACCGCGGAGCCGCAATTGAGGTAGACCCCCCCGTCGTGCAAGTCTCGGGCGATGGAAGCCAGCAGGCGAAAGTCCTGCAGGGTGCCCCGGCCCAGAGCCTCCCCGTCTGCCGAGGGGTGGTAATGGGTGGTGTCGGTCCCCAGGGCAACGTGCACAGTCACTGGAACCCTCCGCCGCAGGGCGCAGGCCAGCAGGCTGTAATCGGCGTGGGGGTAGTCGCCCGGACGTTCCAGGATCCACTCCCCCAGGGCCTGTCCGATGCCCTTGCCCTCTCCGGCTCCACGGCCTACGGCCGCGTTCATCTCCCGTCCGGTCTCCTCGCTCACCCCGAAGTCCCCCTCACCCAGGTCCTTCTCCACCTCTTCCGAGGTGGCTCCCACCAGGGCGATCTCGAGATCGTGGATGGCGGTGGCGCCGTTCAAGGCCAGAGCCGAGACGTAGCCCCGCTCCATCAGATCGATGAGGACGGCATTGAGGCCGCACTTCACCACGTGTCCCCCCAATCCCCAGACCATGGCCCGCCCCTTGCGCCTGGCCCGCTCCAGGGCCTCGACCGCCTCCCGGAAGCCGGTTCCGGCCAGGATCCCGGGCAAAGACTGCATCCAGCCCTGCAGACCCTCGCCCTTGCGGTACGGCCGGGCGAAAGCCGCCAGGTCCACCTTGCTGGGCCTCCCCTTGATGGAGCGGGTACGCAGAGAGCCGGTTTCCAGGGGCCGGTAGGGGTAGAGAGACATGGCAGGCATTATCCGAAGGGCCCGTCCCGATTGCAACTCATTTCCCAGCCCAGTCCCAATTGCTCACCCCGGGCTCTTGCCCCGGGCATTATTCCAAATAGAAAAGCACGTTCCCGCTTGCAGCGTTGTGGGTTGGGTGAGAGCTGCGAAGCTGCGGTTGGAGTTGCTTGTCCGGCTAGACGTCCCTTACAGGCCATCCTTATAGAGCTGCGTAGCTGCGGCTCAGGGT
>VXMN01000350.1 GCA_009841055.1 Acidobacteriota bacterium | reverse complement strand
GTGGCCGGCTGCCACATCGTAGACATACTGAGCGGCTCGCGACGGCGGTGCATGCTGGCGGGACGCCCGCACTCCCGGGTGGGATTCATCCCGTGACGGCGACGCAGTAAAGAAGGTCCATCGGTATTTGTGTCTATTCGTGTTCATTGGTGGTTCGTCTTCACTGACGACCGGCTCTTTCTCCTCCGTAGGGTCCGCACTGCAGGGTGGGGGCGGTGCTTGTGGTATGATCCCCTTCCGCCAAGGCGAAACAACCGGGAGTCCTCTCACGGAACCCCACTCCATGCATTCAGCCGGAAACGACGAGCAAGGCTCCGACGAGCCCATCCGGGAACCCCGCCGCCATCCCTGGCTGTGGCTGGTCTATCTGCTCCTTTACGCCGTCGCCATCCCCTGGTACTGGCCGGCCGGATACCGGGGCCCGCTGGTTCTGGGACTGCCTCTCTGGGTGGCGGTCTCGCTGATCGCAGTGCTGGTGCTGGCCGGATGGACCGGCTGGGTGATCTCTCGCTACTGGACGACTGTCGGGGAAGAAGACTCCCATGGGGGCCAGTGAAAGCCAGTTGACCTTCGGTTGGGGGGCGTTGACGGTCATCGCCCTCTACCTGTTTTCCACCATCGGCGTCGGTTGGCTGGCGCGGCGAAGCAGTCGGGGCCACAGTCTGTCGGACCACTACCTGGCGGGACGGTCTCTCGGCTTTCTGGCTCTCTTTCTCACCCTTTACTCCACTCAATACAGCGGCAATACCCTCTTCGGCTACACGGGGATCTCCTACCGCATCGGCTTCAGTTGGACCGCCTCCATCCTGTTCATGTTCTCGGTAATCACCGGGTACCTGCTGTTTGCGCCACGGCTGGTGGCCCTCTCCCGGAAGAAGAAGTTCATTACCCCCGGAGACTACATCGCCCACCGCTTCGGCTCCCCCCGGCTCACCCTGCTCGCCACCCTGCTGATGATCTACGCCCTGGCCAACTATACCCTGGCCCAACTGAGAGCCATCGGAGCGGCCGTCGAGGGACTCACCAACGGAGCCGTCCCTTCCGCCTACGGCATCATCACCCTGGCCATCATCATGGTGGTCTACGAGACCCTGGGGGGCATGCGCAGCGTCGCCTGGACCGACATGATCCAGGGCATCCTGCTGCTGTCGGGTTTCCTGATGCTTCTCTTCATGGTGCCCGGTCTGGCCGGCGGCCTGCCCGCGGTGGTGGAGCATCTCAGCCGCATCGACCCCGCCAAGGTTCAGGTGCCGACCCTGGAGGGATGCATGAACTGGCTCAGCTACGTGTTCCTCTTCGGATTCGGGGCGGCCATCTACCCCCAGGCCATCCAACGCCTCTACGCCAGCCGATCCACCCGGGTGCTCAAACGGTCCCTGGCTCTGATGACCATCATGCCCTTCACCACGGCACTGATCGCCATGATCTGCGGGGTGACCGGAAGCATGGTCCTGCCCGACCTGGCGCTCGGAGAAACCGATCAGGTACTGGCCCGGATCTGCAGCCTCATCATGAACCAGTCCACCGAGGGGTATTGGCTGGTCGTCCTCATCTTTGCGGCTGCCCTGGCGGCCCTGATGTCGACGGCCGACTCGGCCCTGCTCTCAATCTCCTCCATGGTCACCAAGGACATCTACCAGGTCTACTTCCGTCCCCAAAGCAACGAGGCGGAGCTGACCTCCGTCGGCAAGTGGTGCTCCTGGATCATCGTCACCCTGCTGGTGATCATTGCCATCGGGACCGAGAACACGCTGATCCGCCTCCTCGAGCTCAAGTTCGAGGTGCTCATCCAGATAGCTCCCTGCTTTTTCCTGGGCCTCTACTGGAAGCGGCTCCGCGGCGAGACCGTGCTTACCGGAATGGTGGCGGGCTTGCTGGTCGGCCTGGGACTGACCTGGCTGGGCTATGCTCGGCTATGGGGATTCCATGCCGGCGTCATCGGCCTGCTGGTGAATTTCGGCTGCTGCGTGGCGGGTGTCCTGCGTCCGACCTCACAAAGACAGATATGAACGGCTACAGTTGTACACAACTATAATCGTACAAAGATTTCCCAAGCTCACGCCAGGAGCCTCGCTCATCGCGTCAAATAGATCAACACCAGGGGCAGCAGAAAGAAGGTCATCCCCACGTGCAACAAGGGGACCAGCCTGGATTTCAGCGACCACTCGGCCAGCACCTCGGCCATGGTGACCGGAACGCGCCGAATCGGCCAGACCAGCACAACCCCGAACAGGTTGAGCAGCAGGTGAGCGAAGGCGACCGTGACCGCCGCCGGGTTGCCGGTCACCAACGAGGCCAGCATGGCCGTGATGGTGGTGCCGATGTTTGCGCCCAGAGTAAAGGGAAAGATCTGCATGAGCGACAGAATGCCGGCGCCTGCCAGCGGAACCGCCAGGGAGGTGGTGATCGAGCTGCTCTGGACCGCTATGGTCGTCACAACACCCAGCACCAGGGCTCTGGGGGCCGTTCTGAAGAGGATCTGGTTGAAGAATCGCCCGATCCTGCCGATCACGAGGGATTTCAGAACCACCACCAGGTAGCGCAACGAAAGGAAGAGGAGGGCCACCGCAATGAGCAGCATGACAGCTCCCGACTCCGAGGTCCCTCGACCGATGACTTTCACGGCAGGCTCCACGATGGTCTTGATCGGATTGACCAACTGCAATCCCCCCAACTCCCTGAGCACCTCCGACAGCACGGACGAAGCGTGGCCCAGCACGTTGGTAAACAACTGCAGGGGGAAAAAAACCACCACCAGGATGAGATTGAAGAAGTCGTGGACCGTAGCCGCCGCAAAAGCCCGCTTGAATTCTTCAGGTCGAGAGATATGGCCCACCGAGACCAGCGTGTTGGTGACACTGGTGCCCAGGTTGGAGCCAATGATGATGGGGATGGCCCCCTGAACATCCAGGGCTCCCCCGGCAACCAGTCCCACCGTCATGGCGGTAACGGTCGAAGAGCTTTGCACCACGCTGGTGGCCAGCACTCCGATAAACAGGCCGACGAACGGATTGGCGGTGGTGGTCAGCAGGCGCTCGGCGAATCCGTGACCGAAGAACTTGAAGGATGCCCCCATCAGGGAAATGCTCAAAAAGAACAGGTAGAGCAGCACCAGCAGGAGCACCACTCTCAGGATCGGCTTGCCGAGAAACTGTTGAACGGTAATGGCTTTTCCTCCTTGCCCTTGCCGGACCTGAGATGAAAAAGGATGGCTTGGCCTACTCCATCACCTTGAACTCGGAAACCCGTCCTCCCTTGAAACGTACCCGGCAACGCCCGGGTGCTCCTCCCGGCTTGCGCCTGAACTCATACACCTGAACGTTTCCCGCTTCCTGGGTAACCAGCCTGCCGTCTCCGATGGCGAGTGCTACCTGGGCAAAGGTCATGTCCAATGCCAACTTGTGGTCCCGGATGAGTCTCCAGGTATTCTCGCTCCAGTGCGAGTAGAGCTCTCGGGGGTCCTTGGCATAGAAGAACTGGTCCAATACCATCTGGTAGAGTTTCCGTGTCCCGTCAAACGTACCGATGACGGTTCCCACGGCCACTCCTTCCTTCTCAAAGACGGCCAGGACCAGCCTGTCTCCCGACCGGCCCGGGGCGGGCTGCTCCACCACCTCTTTCACCACCAGCTCGTCCAGGGCAAGAAGCTGCCCTGCCCCGCCTCGGACGACAGGTTTCCCGCTCCTGCCAACGGGGTAATAGGGCAACTGAAACCCCTTCTTCACCCAAATCGGCTTCCCCACCAGTCGCTTGGCCTCCTCGAACCCCGAAACGTAGAACCGGGGAAGCCGAACCAGGTAATCCCGTTCAATTTTCTTGGCGGCCGTCTTTTTGGGAGTGACAGGGCGGCTGCGGTCGTAGAGCATCCAACCCACGCGGAGACCCAGCAGGGCCATCAGCACGGCTGCCCAGATAATCCTTTTCTTGGCGCGTCTGGAGAGCTTCATTCAATTGTCCTCTCGACTGTATCTGAACTGTCTTAGAATGAATCGGGGTCGTCTGTTTCTCTGACAGCGCGAGCCCCAACCCGCAGGAGGTCCGGTGTCCTGTCCCGCACCCTGGCTGTCGATTCGCCCCATCCTCATCCCGGAGCGATCATGAAGGCGGTTGTTTTTGATCGGAAGCTTGAGGTCGTAAACGCGCCCAAACCGGCTTTCACCGGGAATGAAAGCATCGTGCGTCTCATCCAGGCCGGTATCTGCAATACCGATCTTGAAATCACCAGGGGGTACTTCGGGTTCAAGGGGGTGCTGGGCCACGAGTTCGTCGGCAGGGTCGAATCCTCCAGGACTACGTCTCTGGTGGGCGCCCGGGTGGTTGGGGAAATCAACGCCGCCTGCTCCCGGTGCGAGTTCTGCCGATCCGGTTGGGACAGACACTGTCCCCAGCGCTCGGTGCTGGGAATTCTGAATCGGGACGGCGCCTTTCGCGAGTACTTCACCCTTCCGGAGCAGAATCTCCATCCGGTTCCCGACTCGGTCTCCGACGACGACGCGGTCTTTGTGGAACCGGTCGCGGCCGCCTGTGAGATTCTAGACCAAGTCGACATCCAAAGGGCCGAAAAGATCGCCGTCCTGGGAGACGGAAAGCTGGGACTGCTGGTCGCCATGGTCCTGGACCAGGCCAGGCCCGCCGCCCAACCTCCCGTGACCCTGATCGGCAAGCACCCGGAGAAAATGCGCCTGGTCGAGGACCTGGGGGTCAGCACGCTCCACCTGCGCTCGACCCGAACGGCCGACCGCTCCTATGAACTGGTGGTGGAAGCTACCGGTTCGCCGTCGGGACTGGACCTTGCTCTTCGACTCCTGAAACCCCGTGGCACGGTAGTCCTGAAGTCGACCTTTCATGGACGGCAGTCATTCGATCCGGCTTCGGTGGTAGTGGATGAAATCACCCTGTTGGGGTCTCGCTGCGGCCGCTTCGAACCGGCCCTCGATCTGCTGGCCGGCAAACGCATCCGCCCCAGCCGGCTGATCCGGGATTCCCTGCCTCTGACCCGGGCGCCAGAGGCATTCCGACTGGCCCAATCCCCCGGTGTTCTAAAGGTGCTGCTGCATCCGTGAGAGGGGGGTAGTGGAGAGTGGTTAGCCGGACCCTCGGCTTGCCGTCCGGATCATTCCGGGGAAAACAGACGATCATCGAAAAAGAAGAACCACAAATGGACACGAATAGACACAAATGCAGATGAAACTATTGCAACAAGAAGGGCGCTCAAATGCTGCTGCAATTTTGTGTCCCTGGAACGACTTCGTTTCTGTCGTAGAAAACCCCTCGATATCGATTATCAAGTTCCCCAATCAACAACCCCTCAATCAGTGTATTGGTGTTCATTCGTGTCCATTTGTGGTTCGTCGTTTTCCTCCGTGGATATCGCTTTCCCCTGCCTGTCGGTCTGAGGCACAGCCTCGCTAGATCTGAAGAGGGCCCAACTTGAAGGGGGGCGCCTCCGGTTTGAGGGCGGCTACCTGGAGGCTTCGAACGAGCACCTCACGGGTCCGGGCCGGATCGATCAGGGCATCCACCCACAGCCGGGCTGCCCCGTAGCGAGGGTCGGCCTGGTGTTCAAGGGTCTCCCGGACCTCGGCCGCCAGTTCCCGGCGCTGCTCATCCGTCAGCCGGGGGCCTTCCCTTTCCTTCTGAGCGAGTCGGACATCCACCAGGGTACGGGCTGCCTGCTCCCCGCCCATGACGGCGTAGCGGGCGCTGGGCCAGGCGTAGAGGAACCTGGGACCGTAGGCTCTGCCGCACATGGCGTAGTGGCCGGCTCCGAAGCTGCCGCCCAGGATCACCGTGATCTTGGGAACCACGCTGTTGGAGACCACGTTCACCATCCTGGCTCCGGCCTTGATGATGCCCCCGTGCTCGGCCTCCTTCCCCACCATGAAGCCGTTGACATCGTGTAGAAAAATGAGCGGGATGCCGTTCTGGTTGCAGTCCATCATGAATCGCGCGGCCTTGTTGGCGCTCTCGGCGTAGATCACGCCGCCCACTTCCAGGCGTCCGTCCTGCCTCTGCCGGTGTTGCCTCTGATTGGCTACCAGGCCCACGGCAAACCCGCCCAGCCGCGCGTACCCGGTGACCAGGGTCCGGCCGTAGTCTTTCCGGTACTCGGTGAATCGGCTGTCGTCCACCAGGCGCGCAATCACTTCCCGAACTTCATACTCGCCGGCGGGATCGGCGGAGAAGATTCCCCCAAGCTCCGCCGTGTCGTAGCGGGGCTCCACCGACGGGCGACAATCCGGACCGGAACCCGTCGGCCGGCCCATCTTGTCCACCAGCTCGCGAATTCGCCGCAGGCAACCGAGGTCGTCCTTTTCCCGGAAGTCGATGGTGCCGCTGAGGCTGGCGTGCACCCCGGCGCCGCCCAGTTCCTCGCTGGACACCTCCTGACCGATGGCCGCCTTCACCAGAGCCGGCCCGGCCAAGTAGAGCCCGCTTCCCTCGGTCATGAGCAGCTTGTCGCACATCACCGGCAAATAGGCTCCGCCGGCCACGCAGGAGCCCATGACGGCCGTGATCTGCGGAACCCCGCGGGCAGACAGGACGGCGTTGTTGTAGAAGACCCGGCCGAAGTCGTCGGTGTCGGGGAAGACGTCTTCCTGCAGAGGCAGAAAAATCCCGGCGGAGTCCACCAGGTAGATGACGGGCAGACGGTTCTCCAGCGAGATGGTTTGTGCCCGCAGCACCTTCTTGGCGGTCATGGGGAAGAAAGACCCCGCCTTGACGGTGGCGTCGTTGGCGATGACCATGAAGTGACGCCCGCAGACCTTGGCGATCCCCGCGACCACGCCGGCCGCCGGGGCTCCACCCCACTCGGCGTACATCCCGTGGGCCGCGTAGGTCCCCAGTTCCAGGAAGGGAGGTTCGGGATCGATGAGGTGCCGGATCCTCTCCCGGGCAGTCAGGCGGCCCTTGGCACGCTGTCTGCGTGCCGCCTCAGCACCTCCCCCCTGCCGGATGGCGGCCTCGTCCCGGCCCATCCGGGCCACGAGCGCTTCCATCGCCCGGTGACGGCTCTGAAATCCAGGGCTGCGACGATCGACCGCGCTTTCAAATACCTCGGTAGAATCTGCCATCGTCATGGGTCCCAGGTCCGGGGA
>VXMN01000058.1 GCA_009841055.1 Acidobacteriota bacterium | reverse complement strand
TACGCTTCACCAGTTAGCCTGGCGCTCGCGGGCGGGACGCCCGCGCTCCCGGGGGTATGCGCCTCACAGGCTCAGGTGGCCCAGGGAGAGCAGGGCGTACCAGGTGTATTCGCAGTCGGCCGCGTCGTCGGTCCAGTTTCCGTAGAAGGCTCCCCGGCTGGTCCAGAGGGTGTCCAGGAAATCCAGGGTGGGCTCCTTGAGGTGCTCGAAGGAGACCTGCGTCCCGGCCAGGGCGTGCAGGGCGGTGGCGGTCGACAGCAGGTCGGGGATCGGGGTGCCCTCGCCTGCACGAAACCCACCCTCCGCGCAGGCTTGTCCCAAAAGCCAGTCGGAGCCTCCGGGCAGGGCAGGGGTTCCGAGCTGCCGGAGAAGGGTCAGGGCGGCCGCGGTATTGGGAGTTGAGGCGGCGGCCAGGCCCTGGCGCCCGGAAAAGCCTCCGCTGTCCAACTGAAGCGATTGGACCGAGCGTCCCAACCCTGTCGGGTCGGGGAGAGGAACCCCCAGGTCCTGGTAAGCTCCCAGTACCAGAAAGGCGTGGTAGACAGTTCCGGTGGGACTGCCCGGGGTGGGAGCGTATCCCCCGTCCAGGGTTCGAAAGGCATGGAGCCGTTCGGCCAGTTGCCGGCCGGTTTGGGATGGGAGACTACCGGGAGGAAGAGCCGCCCAGCAGCGTGCCAGGCAGGCCAGGTGGACCAGGTCCAGTCCTTCACCGTCACCGAAACTTTCCAGAAAAGAACGTATCCGGGAGAAGGGCGGCTGCCGGCGCAGGGCGATCAAACCTTCGAGGCCGAAGACGGTGTAGTAGAGATCGCTGTGGCCGGAACGATCCCGGAATCCTCCGTCCGGATTGATCTGGTTCCGCAGGAAGTCGTCGACCCGCTCAGTGGCTTCGCGCAGCAGGTTGGGGGCCAGCCGCGCGACTTGCAGCATTTCGAGCCTCAAACTCACTGCAGTAGCCCTCGATGAACTGCTCGCCGAAGATCTTGCCCACCACCCGGCGCAGCAATCCCTTCAGTGTCGGGTTGGAGAGAAAGCGCAGCGAACGAATCGCCTCTTCCTTGTAGGCTTCCAGCAAGTCCTGGGCCTTGTCGGTAACGCCGCGTTCGGCCAGGATTCGCTGGACCTCCGCCGATACCTGGGAATAGCGGCAGTCCATTCGAAAGAGGGAGGCAATCAGGTCCTGCTCGTCGCCCTGCAGGGCGCGCTTGTGGGCGATGGCCAGCATCAGCGAGGGCCTCAGGGCTTCCAGGTCGTTCGAATCGCTGGTCCCGTCGTAGTCCTCCAGGTCGTCGCGAATCTGATAGGCGATGCCCAGCGATTGGCTGTACTGGCGCAGAACGGCGTGGGTTTCCTGGTCGGCGCCTCCCAGGCAGGCTCCCAGGCGCAGGGCCACCTCGAAGGCCGGCGCTGTCTTCTTGCGGAAGATATCCAGCACCTCCAGGGAAGAGAGGGGCTTGGGACTTCGGGCCCAACAGAGCTCCAGACCCTGCCCGCGGCTCAAGGTCAGGTGGCCGTCCGAAGCCAGCCGCAGCATCTCCACCTGAACGGCCGGGTCGATGGAAAGCTCCGAGATCAACCGGTAGCCCTCTCCCAGCAGGAAGTCTCCCACGTTAATTGCCACCGGCACCCCGACTTCGGCGTGCAGCGCCGGGCTGCCATAGCGCTCCAGGTCTCCGTCTTCGATGTCGTCGTGGATCAGGGAAGCCTTGTGGAAGCATTCAATGGCCACCGCCAGCTTCTTCAGCTCGGGTGAGGCCTGGGGAGCAGCCTCCTGACGGTGGCTCTGCAGAGCCATATAGGTGCATGTGGCCAGATAGGGTCTCCAGCGCTTGCCGGCCTTGGCCAGCCAACCCTGGGCGATGGCGGCCGTCTCATCTTTCGGTGAGCCCAGCAGGTCCGCCAGAGCCTCCTGCTCAAACCAGCTCTGCACCTCGCTCTTGAGCCCGTCCAGGTCGAGACGATAGGTCTTGTCGTCGGCCGTCAGGTGAATCAGGTCCCAGACCCAGTCCAGGTCCACGGTGGTGTTCACGCAGTCGTCCTGGAGCAGCGGAATGGCCATTCCGGGCACGGCCGCCGCTTCCATGTGGGGGAAGCACTTCTCCAGCACGTTGATGCAACTGACTCCCACCACGGCTTCGATCTTGCCGGTCTCGATCATCTGCCGCACGATGGCCGAACCCTCCGCAACCAGCACGGCGTAGCCCAACCGCTCCGCCTCCACCGACAGGTCCTGAATCGAGCAGAGCCCGCACTCCTTGCAGAGCAGCCCGAACTCGTCGAAAGGCGCGGGACAGCGCTCTTCCACTCGCAGGCACTTGGGAAGCAGCAGCAGGCGGCGGTTGTAGGGGATCCCCGCTAGCGTATCCCTCCAGGACTCGTTGCTGACCAGGATGGCGGCATAGTCCCGGAACTTGCCGTCCAGATTGGCTTTCCTGAGAACAGTGGCAGCATGTTCGCGCAATTCGTCCATGGTCAGCGGCGGCACAGCGCCCGACTCTTTAACATGATCGGCCACGACCCTCTTCAGAAAGACACGGGCCAGCTTGTTGTCGGGAATATTGGACTGGGCGGGGCGATAGGCTTGCTTGGGGACCTTGGCCGGAAGCGTCAGCAAAACTCCGTTTCCGGAATCCGGCGCCCTCTTGAGATTATCCGTTACCTTCCGGATCATGCTGGCGACTCCCTCCTGGCCTATTCCGCTTCAGGTATAGGCTCCAAATCCGAAAAACCAGTGTTTCTTGGCAAAGCGATAAGCCCAGTTTTCTTCCGGGAGCTCATTCCCGGGATTGAACTGGCTGGGTCTCGATTCCATCTGTTCCAGTTCCGGCATGGCTCCATGCCGCAGGGTGGTGTCTCTAGCTCCATTGCGCTCCACTACCTGCTTGAGGAGATCGGGGCGTTCCAGGACGATACACCCCTGAGTAGCCTTGGCGGCCGTCCGCCGGAAATCCTCGAGCAGCGGAGACTCGGTCATGGTCTTGAACAGGTCCCCCTGGTTGTCGCGAATGGACTCGTTGGCGAACTGAATCACGGGGCAGGGCTCCACGTCGCCAAAGGGGCTGATGTGGTGGCTGATCCCGGTGGCCGCCGGGCACAGGGCCTGGCCCTGGTCGTCGTAGTAGGCATCCACGATCCCGATCGGCTTGCGGTTGCGCATGTCCAGCACGAACCGCCGCAGTTGAAGCCCCTGCTCGGCAGTCAGGGCAAGCTGAGGATTGGCGATGGGCCCCACAGGCCGATAGGTGTGAAACCAGGTGTAGTGCACTCCCATATCGATGAGCCTGTCGATCCAGGACTCCCGGGCCAGGTCCTTGAAGTTGCTCTGGCAGACGCTGGTGGCGACTCCGGTGATCAGGCGGTGCCGCAGGCAGGCCTCGATGCCGGCCAGGGTCCGGTTCAGGACGCCCTTGCGCCCACGCCGCACATCGCTGGCAACTTCGGTCCCCTCCACGCTGACCAGGGGCGTGGCATTTCCGGCCCTGCGGAGTTCCGCGGCCATGGTGTCGGTGATGGCATGACCGTTGGTGAAGATCTGGAAGTAGCAGTCGGGGTGAGCCTTCAGGATGGCGATGAGGTCGGGATGGAGGAAGGGCTCTCCCCCAAGGATCCCGAAAAAGCTGTTTCCATGCTTCTTGGCATTCCCGATCAACCGGTTCATGTCCTCGAAACTGATCAGCGACTGCGGTTTGTCGACGTCGACCCAGCACCCCTGACAGCGGAGGTTGCAGCTATTGGTGATGGAGACGTAGAGAAACGGCGGAAAGGTCTGCCCCTGCTTGAGCCGGGCCTTGAACCGCTGCACCGAACGGATCCCCTTGTATCCGAAGTTGTAGCCGATTTTCCACAGCAGGCGGGCGTCGGTGGTTCGCACCATCCGATAGCCAAAGGAGAGCATCGTGGTCAGCATTGGACTAGATTCCCCAGTCGTCTTCGGTGGGAGCCGGGCGGCTGTCCTTTACGGTCTGCGAGCGCTCCTGGCGGGCAGCCAGCTTGGCCTTGGCTCGTTCGGCCCGTTCCTGGATATCGCCGGCCGAGGGCAGGCTCATCAGAACCTCGTCCGGGATGTCGAAATCCTTCTTCAGCTTGCGCAGGCACTTCTTGCGCTCCAGCAGGGCTCGAGACTCGTCCCGCTCGGTTGAGAAGCGCTGTCGGGCCTCCGTCTGACGCGTGCGCAGGGAACTGTAAAGATCCCCGCCCAGCAGGGCCGAGATGTCCACCTTCATGGCCTCGCGCTGAATGTCCTCCTGCCGGACCACGTCGCCGTTGATGGGGCCGCTCTTGTACTTGGGAAAGAGAATCGCCACCTCGGGACAGACCCGGGAACAGGCCGGGCAGTCCGTCTTGCAGTTGCTTTCGTTCTGAACCTGGATCTTGTCCTCGTGCACGCCGTAGACGTCAAAGAGGCAGAAGCTCAGGCACTGCATGCAGTTGGTGCAGCGGTTGTAGTCGATCACCGGAAACCAGGGTTTCCATCCGCCGGGATCGGGCAGCTCGATTTGTCCTCGCACTTCCTCCACGGCATCCAGAATCTGGAAGGTTTCGAGACCGTCGATGTCCCGGAAGTAGAGCTTGTTTCCGTTCCCGTTTCCCATGGCGGGAAGCGGTTCTTCCGGGCCGAAGTGTCCCAGAAGAAGCCAGGCGCCTTCCTGCAGGTCTTCGATCCGGCTGTCCGAACGGATAACCGAAACCGCATAGCCCTTGTCGAGAAGGCTGCGGGTCAGGTCGTAGTGCCGGTCGTCGCCAGGCAGGCGCCCTCCGCCGTTCTGGTAGAGGCCGATCCGGAGAGGAGACTTGGGAGCGATCACGACGATTCCTCCGCTTTGGAACACCCTTCAAGGAGGCGCTCGACCACCGTTCCGGCACTGTCAACACGCATGTTCAGAATTTCAACTGTACCTTCAGTCAGAGGGACCTGGGCCGCTGAAAAAAGCCACTTTACGGCTCTAGGATAGCAGGCTGCAATCCTGATTCCACCCTCCTCTGCCAGCCGCTTCAGCGCCGGGTCGCGCCGGGCCGACATCTCGCACAGATCGGGAACGGCCTCGAAGGCTGCCCCTGACCGGGTGAGCCGATGAAGGACCTCATCCTTGACATCCGGAGCGATCACCTTGGCGTAGGCGCAGCGACAATAGAGGATTCTGGCCGGCTGCGCAGTCACCGGTTCCGGGGCTAGTCGATCCGGCATGGTGGCATCGTGGTCGTTGGCCATATTCACGCGGGTGCGGCCTGTGCGGCCGGCCTTCCGGATTCCGATGCCCGCAGCCGATGAGTGGGCGTGGGCCGGGACGGCCGGAATGCTTCCAGGTGCTCGACCTCGAGCAACAGGTCATCCTCCCGGCCGAGGGCCGCAAGGGTTGTCTGAACCAGGGTCCGCAAGGCTTCCGGGTCGGCCTCTGCCCGCAGGTTGATAATGAGTTCCCCGGCCGTCAGCGGTTCTTGCAACGCATGGGACTGCTCCGGAATGCCGTCGCTCCCCGTCAGGTTGGCCACCCCGATGTCGTGGCCCTGCTCCTCAGGGGTCAACGTCATCTTCAAGTGGGCGATTTCCCGGGACCGGAGGCGTCGCTGGATGGTCGTCATGGCTCCACGCAGAAGAACATTGCCGTCGAAAGCGGAGGCAGCTTCCACCCGCAAGCTGCAGTTGAGCCAACCGAGCAGCGCCTCTCCCTCGGCGTAGGCGTCGTAGTCCATTTCGAGGTCTCCCTGCGTGTGGTCCAGGGGCTGGGTGATCTGTTCGAACCATTCCTCCATGCCGGTGCCTTGACGGGCGGAAACAGCCAGTACCCGGTCGGGGGAGAACGAATCCTTCAGAGCCCGGCGAAGTCGCTCCAGGCGTTGGGGGTTGAGGACGTCCGTCTTGTTGATGACGATGATGTCGGCTTCCTCCAACTGCTTGCGGTAGACGTAAACCACCTTGGGCGAGAAGGATCTCCCAGGCTCCAGTTCCAGAATGCGCAGCGCTCGAACCGGGTCCACCATCACGCTCAGGGGAGCGATCCAGTAGTTCCCGCCGTACATGCGCCGCAGAGGGTAATCCACCGTGGCTTTCAAATCGGTGCAGCTTCCCACCGGCTCGGCCAGAAAGACATCGGGCTGCTGTTCCCTCGACAGGCGTTCGGAGGCGCCTACCAGGGAATCGAACTTGCAGCAGAAGCAGCCGCCCGTAATCTCTTCCACGGGAAAGCCGCTGGAACCGAGCAAGGCGGTATCGACCAGTCCGTGGCTCTGGTCGTTGGTGATCAATCCCACTCGAGACCCACGGCATTGCAAGAGTCGGGCCAGTCTCAGCACGGCCGTGGTCTTGCCGGCCCCCAGAAATCCACCGATCATGATGTAGCGGGCCTTATCCACTGGCGTCCCTGTTCCCCGATTGCTCTTTCATCTTGTCGATGGTGAGATCCAGAATCTCCACGTACCCCTGAACGTCCACGCTGTTGGACTCCGGGGTGCCGCTGACGCTGTAGAGCCAGCCCTTACCGTAAGGATCGGAGTCGACCAGGCTGATATCCTGCTCGATCCGGGGGTTTACGCCCTTGAAGACCCCGTCGACCACGCAATAGAGGTCGGTCAGAGCCTTGAAGGCTTCGATCCAGCCGATCGTCTGGCCAACACTGACCTGCTGGCCCGGCCGGGCATCGAATTCGAATTCTACAAGATCGCCGAGCATCCGTGTGGCGAATTTGGTCATTCCGACCCGCCACAGGCCGGTTTGCTGCTCGACAGTCCAGAAGTGCGAGGCGGTGTAGCGGCGATCCACCGGCAGCCGCGTCGAAAACCGGGATCGCTTGTAACGAATTTGCTGCTGCCGGTCTTGTCCCATTCGGATGGTTCCGCGCACTCTCAAGCGGCGCCGGCCTGACCAACCCCTATCGCGGGTGACCTGCCCAGATGCTCCGCGACCGGAATCGATTCGATTGCGCGTATGAAGCCGTTCCAGTCGGGCTGCGAGGTGAGATGCCACCAGGAGAGGCGAAGCGCTCCTTCCATGCGGGCCGCGTCCAGTCCTTGAGCGCTCAACACAACGCCAGTCTAATATACAAATCAACGAGCCCACGAGACAAGAGGCAATAGGGGATTGCGGGGTAGGGGTGTTAAAAAAAAAGGGGGGGGGGGG
>VXMN01000273.1 GCA_009841055.1 Acidobacteriota bacterium | reverse complement strand
TGGTCCTTCGTGTGTCTTCGTGGATAACTCTTTTTTTCTTTTGTTTCAGGTAAGTGGAGAGTGGAGAGCTATTTGATCGACACGCAAAACATCTTGTCGGTTTCGGCGCAGTCTTTCAAATGAGTGCCGCCCCCGCCCCCTGGTGCGGATCGTACGAGGAACAAACTGCCGATGGTTGTTGAAGACGAACCGCGAATGGACACAAGGACCGATGGACCTTCTTTGCTGCGACGACGTCACGGGATGAAGGACTCTGTTCCGGCCGAACCCATGGCGTTTCGGCCGACAGGGTGGGCGGGCGCTAAATCGCAGGATTCTGAGCGGCTCGATACGGCAGTGCATGCGGGCGGGACGCCCGCGCTCCCGGGGGATTCCTTCAGGGCGGTGCGTACCGTTGAAGCAGCTTCGTCATTCTTCGTGTCACTTGGTGGATATCTCTGCTTGCAGCGTAACGGTCTGAGGCACAGCCTCGCTACCAGGGTGCCCTACTTCAGCTCGCCCTCCCGGTCCAGCATCTTCAAAAGACCCTCGAAGGCATCCACCGTCCGCTGCAGGTCCTCGTCGGTATGCACTCCCGAGACCAGGCCCCCGGGCCAGGGCAGGACGTCCACTCCGTTGCAGAGGAACCCCGCCCGGGCCTTGTGTTGAAGCTGGGCGGAAGCGGCTTCCCGGAGTTTCCAGGAATCCACCCGTCCGGCCATGATATCGGCAGGCGTTATGGGATCGTGGTCGGGATTTGGAAAGATGTGGAAGGCGGAGAAATCGCCGTAGACACACCAGTCGCAGCCAAGGCGTTGGGCGACCGAGTTCATCTCGCGTCGCAGCCTGGCTCCGCTGGCATTGGCCCGGGCGATCAGATCGGTGGATTGCAGGGTTTTCAAGGTGGCGATGCCGGCGCTGGCGGTGACTGGCGCCGCATTGTAGGTTCCGTAATGCACCACCAGGGGTGGGGCCGGCCCGTTGTCCCCTTCCCGGGGGTCCATGACCTGCATCACCTCGGCCCGTCCGACCAGGGCGGCCCCCGGATAGCCGCCGCCCACGATCTTGGCCAGGGTGGTCAGATCGGGCGTCACGCCATAGTAACCCTGAGCCCCGCCCAGGGAACAACGGAACCCCGTGACAACTTCGTCGAAGATCAGCAGGATTCCCCGCCGGGTGGTCCACTGTCGCAGCTCCGCCAGGAAAGCGGGATCGAGAGGCACCTTGCCGAAGGTAGCCCCGGTCGGCTCCAGAATCACCGCGGCCACGTCCTCCCGGTCCCGGCAGAGCTCGTCCAGCAAGGACAGGTCCCCCGGGGGGCACACCAGCACGTTGTCCACGATTTCCTGAAGGATGCCCGCCGGCGGCTTGGGCCCGACGGCTTCCTTGCCAAAGGCCACGTGGTCGTGCCATCCGTGGAAGTGGGTGGCGAAGCGCACCAGCTTGGGCCTGCCGGTATAGGCCCTGGCTACCCTGAGAGCCAAGTGGGTCGCCTCGGTCCCGCTCACCGTGAAGCGGACCCGCTCGGCGCTGGGAACCAGGGACCGGATCAGTTCCGCCCACTCCAGCTCCAGTTGATGGGAAGACCCGTAGTGGGTCCCGCGGGAAATCTGTTCCCGCACCGCCTCCTGGACCACCGGATGGTTATGCCCCAGCATCAGGGCCCCGTGGCCGCCGAAATAGTCCACGTACTCGCGCCCGTCCACGTCCCACTTGCGGGAGCCCTGAGCCCGGGCGACAAAAACGGGATGAGGCTCCAGCACCCGGGACTGGTGGGTGACGCCGCAGGGAAAGACCTGCTGCGCCCTCCTGTAGAGCTCCGCCGAGGTGGGCGTGGCTTCAATGTAGGACTGAAAGATTTGCGATGTCGCCTGAATGGTTCCGGTATTCATGGGCAATTCACCTGATTGAGGTATTTGGTTGAGGCAAAACCTTCGGGCGCCGGGGAATGGAGTCAGGACTCGCGGCCGGACCGGTCCGCTTCCTTCAAGCGTTCCATTTCGCGGTCCAGGCCGTTCAGCCAGAATTCCAGGTCCGAGCCCACCGTCATGAGCAGAGCGCCCCGATCGATCCAGGACCGGCAGGCCTCGGCGCTGCCGACAAAGGTGCCGAAAGGCATGCCGGCTTGCTGCGCTGCCCGAAAGATCTCGTCGACCTTGCGGTCCAGCTCGGGGTGCTCGCGAACCCCCAGCAATCCCATGGATTGCCGCAGGTCGTCCATCCCCATGAAGACGGCGTCCAGCCCGGGAACGCGCACGATCTCCTCGATGTTTCTCACCGAGTCCAGGCTCTCCATCTGAGCCACCACCGTGACCCGGTCGTTGGCCTGGGCAAAGTACTCGTTGACCCGATGGGTATACTCGGCCCGCAACGGTCCGCAACCCCGTCTTCCCAAGGGGGCGTACTTGGACCACTTCACCGCCAGGGCCGCCTGCTCGGCATTTTCCACCATGGGAACCACGATGCCGTTGGCTCCCCAGTCCAGGGCCCGCTTGATTTCAGCCTCTATCAAGCCGGGGACCCGAACGATGACATCGATCGGGGTTCCCTTGGCCGCCAGAAGCAGGGGCAACAGTTCGCTGGAGGTCAGGTGGCCGTGCTCGGTATCCAGGAACAGCCAGTCGTACCCGGCGGCGGCAGCCATCTCCACGAAGGCCGGAGCCCCGAAGTAGGCGATGGTGCCCACGGCCGCCTGGCCATTTCGAAGCTTGCGCTGCAGGTTGCCGCCGTTGAACATGCCGTCACCTCGCGCTACCCCGTCCCCTGGGTATCTGCCGCCTCCGGCAGGCCGTGCGGGATCCATCCGGGACTGCATTTGGAAAACAAAGAATAAAGCAATGAGACGTAGAAGCTCAACCCTGGACCGCCGTCCTCGGAGAGCGTGAGAAGAGACCGCCTCAAGGAATCCCTCGTCTATCGCCCCCGTCCATGTAGAGGGAACTGCCGAACAGGTAGGAGCAGGGCTCGGACGCCAGGAAAACCACCACGTTGGCGATCTCTTCCGGTTCGGCCAAACGCCCCGCCGGCAGCCTCCGTCCGATCTCCGCCAGAATCTCGTCCACGCTTCGACCTTCGTCCGCGGCCTTGTCGCGCTGCAGATCCCTGGCTCGCTGGGTCTTGGTCAGTCCCGGACAGATGGTGTTGACCAGGATCCCATCCCCGGAGACTGCGTCGGAAAGGGCCCGGGTCATGTTCAAGACGGCGATATTGGACAGGCTTAGCGGTATATTGGCTCGTGTCGGGCTGGTTCCGGCTCCTCCGGCGATGTTGACGATGCGCCCCCACCGGTTCCGCTTCATGTGCGGAATGACCAGTTGGGCCATGCGCAGATAGCCGTAGCTCTTGAGTCCCAGCCCCTCGTCGATGACTTCGGTCGAGAGCTCCAGGATATCGGCCATCCTGGCCGCACCGGCGCAGTTCACCAATATGTCCACTCCGGACCACCGTTCCACCGTTTCTTCCACCACCCGCCGGCATCCTTCCGGCGTGGTCAGGTCGGTGGCGACCGCCCATCCCTGGCCGCCGACACGGTCGATGTCCGCCCTGGCCTCCTCCAGCAAGGTTCGCGTACGGGCCGCCACACAGACTCGGGCGCCTTCCCGGGCCAGCCCCAGAGCGCAACAGCGGCCGATGCCGCGGCTGCCCCCGGTAACGACGGCTCGCTTGCCCTTCAATCCCAGATCCATGGATCCCCCCGGCTGAACCGAACGAACGACAGGAATCGATAGTATAATCCGCTCTTCATCCCCGACGACCCAGCCAGCCACTGCGTCCCGGCCACCATCGAAGTGTCGCCAAACCGCTTCCTGACGCTGCGGCGCTTCAAGAGCGGGGACCGCAGTTTGGCCGGTGTGTTCCGGCATCCGGAGAACCGCTGGCGAGTTCCCCTCAGGCCGGAGGCCAGGGTTGGCCTGCTTCGGTGGCGGCGATCATCTTCTTCAGCTTTTCCACGTAGTATTCGACCACCCGGGCGATCAGCTTTTCGCCTTTGGCCGCCGTAGCCAGCAGCGATTGCTCCTGGCGGGCTCGATCGGTGGCATTCTCGCCTTCCTCGTTGATGCGGCCGTCGATAAAGGTGCGCCCGTCAATGCGCAGGAAGTGCTCCACCTCCGGTGAGAATCCCGATTCGTAGTTCAGCTTGGCCGCGTCGTATTCCTTCATGCTGACCCGGCGCACCCGGTGGGGATGGGCGGCCAGAGCAATGGAGGTCTCGTACTCCTCGGCATGCGACAGACGCTTCTCGCTTTCCAGGACGGTCTTGACGAAATCCGGCGGGGTCGGCGCCCAAACGGAGTCCACCTCCATGGTCACCCCGAGCTTGCCGCGCCAGGTCTCTTCCATTTCCTTGAGCGGCTGCTGGTTCCCTCCGTGGCCGTTGAGCACCAGCAGGGTATGGATCCCGTTGGTCTTCAAGGAGTGGAGCACATCGAAGATGTAGTCCTGAAAGGTCTTGCGGCGCAGGGTGATGCTCCCTTTCCGGGACATCCAGTAAGGCGCGTAGCCGCAAAAACTGGGAGGAGCCACAATGACCCGCGGGTAGAGTTCCAGGGCGATCTGCTTGGCGTAGAAGGTGGCGTGGGCCGTATCTTCCACCAGGGCGATGTGCTCGTTATGCTGCTCGATGGAACCCGCCGGCAGGATGGCCGCCTTGAGCAGACCGCTCTCCAGCAGTTCCCGGATCTCCTTGCGAGTGTTCTCCCACAGCAGGACCCGGTCGGGATCGATTTGTCGTCTCAAACGTTCCATGGGCGCATTCCGGGAGGCCGAGCCGGATGGCGCCGGCAGCGCACCGGCCAGGCTCTCGGCCGCCAGTCCCGCGGTGAGCGTCCCGCCGGCCAGTCCACCGGCGAAAGACTGCAGCAAACTCCGTCGCGTAATGCCCTGTGTCATGGTTTTCCTCCTCTAAAAGGCCAGAACCCTTTGGGGATTCTCGACCAGGATGGTTCGGATCCGGCTCTGGGAAACGCCGAGTTGCTCCAGCGAAGCCACCAGCTTGGTGGTCACGATGGTGAAGTCCGGCCGATTCTCTCGCCAGCCCTGGCTGTCCTTGGTTTCCGACGAAAATTCCCCATAAAAGTAGGGGACGTGGTCGTGGCTGACCAGAATCTGCCGCTCGAATCCCCCCTCGACCAGGTTACGGATCAGACGGGCCTGCTTCTCGCAGTCGTAATTTCCGGCCCCGACCCGATCGAACTGCAGGGTGCAACCCAGCTTTGCAATTTCCAGGTGATAGTCTCCGGCCTCGGCGTTCTTGCCGTCGTCCATGTGGCCCTGGTGTCCGATGATCACCCGGCCGGGATCGGCGCCCGACTTCAGCAGCAGCCTGGCCTGCTCCAGCCCGCCCCCGTTGGTGGTGTGGGTAGTGATGGGACAGCCGGTACGCCGGCTGGCCATGGCCGCGGCAAGGTGAACCGCTTTCTCGCTGGGACTCATCAGCGCACTGGTTCCGATCTTGATGGCTCCCACCCGGATAGCGGTGAACCGCTCTCCCCTGCCGCCGTGAGGATCTTCCATCCCCTCGGTGATCTCCCGGACGAACAGGTCGGCCATCTTGTCGGCGCCGCCGGGCTCGATTCCCAACCGTAGCGCCCAGGGATGCTGGGGCGCCAGGGCCTCGCACCAGAATCCGGTGGAAGCAATGATATGGACCCTGGTACGCCTGGCCAGATCCACCAGTAGTTGCGGGTACCGGCCCACACGGATGGGAGTGCATTCCACGATGGCTCCGGGACCGTCTTCGGCGGAGAGCGATCGGTGAAAGGCGTTCAACATCCCCGAGGTTTCAGTCAGCATCCGTTCGCGCAAAGAGTCCAGGGGAGCCGCCGGGGTCGCGTATAGCTCGGACCAATCCACCGAGGGCGCATGTTCGTGCATGAGGGTCGCGCCCAAACCTTGGGGGTCGACCGGACCGAGCACCGTCTGCACGGCCGCGGCCCTTTCCTGTCGTTGGGGCGGCCTGCAGGCGCCAAGCTGCAGGGCCGTCCAGGCAGCCACGGCCGAACCGGCCAGGAACTGCCGCCGGCCGAGGTTGCGTCGATCGAAAAAAGGAACCGATTCCATGGCTTTCCCGGTGTTCGATCTGTGCGGGTGAGAGCGGATCCGCGCCCTTGAAATTTCGTCGGGCGCGGCTGCGACTATCCTACCCCAAAAGGGTTTTTTCCTCCGCAAAAAGGGGGGTTGGGGCCGGAAGTGCGACCGGGGCAGGCGAAGCAGCGGTTCCGTCCGGTGAATCGCGTTCCGCTACAGGCGAGCGGTTCCCTGCCCTGGCATTCAGATCATACGAGAGTGAAATGCCGGAAGTTCATGCCCTGGCGAGAGCGGGAACCCTGTACGGTAAATCGGTTGGCTGCATCAGGAAACATCGATATACAGGATGGACAGGATCAACAGGATGAAAAGCTCCTGCACAGAAAGCGGACTTGTTCAATGATCGGGGGCGGGTGTGAAGGGATTGATGAAATTGAAAGCCGGTCTCAGGAATCCTCGTCAAAGAATCAGCGATGGTTGAACCCAACGCGATGAAGACTCCCACCTCGGATCATGCAGCCCAGACCAAAGGTTGATAATCCTGTGCATCCTGTGCATCGATGTTAATAAACGACCCTTTTTCAAAATTCGGCAGCGAGACGTTTACCGCTCCCGAGTTTCTCCTACTCCCTCGCGGGCAAGTAAGCGCCGTCACCGCTCCGTTGCCCGGGGGCCGCGCCGTCGTTGATCACCCCGTAGGCCAGGAACGGGTTCTCGCCCGACATCTTCTCGATCCGGATGTACCCCTGCCTGGTCTCCGGGTTGGCTCTCAGCAGGATCCCGTCGATCTGATGCCAGCCCCGAGCCGGGATCGGTTTGGTCACGACTGTCTCCTCCAGCATTCCCGTCTCTCCGTTGTAGATCTCCAGACGGAAAACGCTCGGGCTGTCGTTCACCTCCCCCGTGTTGACCAATGCCAGGTTGCTCCGGTTCTCCTCGTTCTGCTGCAGCCCCTCCACCCAGGCCTCCTTGGCGAAGCCCTCTCCTTCCGGAACCGCGTTGTAGAACACCCCGTACTGTCCTCCCCCTCCCTCAGAACTCGGCCTGGCCCCTGGGTGGTTTTCACAACTCCGCGCCCCCGCGAGAAGAGGCAAGAGGGGGTGGGGGGGTGAG
>VXMN01000372.1 GCA_009841055.1 Acidobacteriota bacterium | reverse complement strand
AGATAACCGGTACTGCTTGGCGGACTTCACCTGAAGTGTCACAGGGTGTGGGTAACCTAAATGGCTACTTCAAGTGAAGGGAGTTCAGTGACCGATCTCACCTATGAACGACTGCAGGATGCGGTGGCCGGAGGGGCGGTAGCCCTGAGATCCAAGATGGTGCTACAGCCTGCCGGAGGACCGGGAGACAAGGTTTTTCCACCTACCTACGCTGTTGACCGCGGACCCCACAAATACGCGGTAGAGGAGCGTCAGGTGGAGGACAAGGTCAAGGTCACCGTCCTCTTGGACTCGGTGGCCTCACAGGCCAATCGGGCAGAACTGGCGCTGTTAGCCGGATGGGAACTGGGGGAGTTGCATTTCCCAGTGGCTTTCGTGGACTTCACAGTGGACGAGGACCTTGCCGATCTTGGGAAACTCACCGTGTTGGAGGCGCCCCACCGCATAGCCGACGCCATCTTCCGCGACAGCCTCATGGACGGAACTCTGTTCCGCTTGTCCGAAGTCGGAAGGGCGATTACCAACGCCCAGCCCCGAGACGCCACTGCCTTGTTTCGGTACTCCCCAACCGCACTGCTGTTCGGCATCTGGGATTCGACAGGACCCAAAGGAGGGCTCGGGTCAAAAATACAGCGATCATACGTGTCGGAGATCGTGGGCTTTGATGCGCACTTGGGCCGAAAAGTGGGCAGCAGAATCGATCCGTTGCAGATCGAAAGAGACGCAGCTATCGCCTACCAGCACAAGGACCTCCAGCAGATGTGGACTATGGATGTGAGTGAGGCTGCGTTGGACAAGAAGAAAAAGCCCATAACTGCCGGATCGGATGGCAGACCATCGGAGATCAATCACGGAAACATTGCGCCAAGCATCGACGAAGGGGCGGGAGGAGTAACCATCTCCGAAGCTGTACAGACCACCGTTATCTCATTGGCGGCCCTGCGTCGGCTCGGCTTTGCGAATTGCAGCCGGGAAGCAAAGATAGCGGCCCGAACGGCCGTGGCTGCCCTCGGCGTGGTGGCCATTGCCTACCAGCACGAGATGGACCATGACCTCCGCTCCCGGTGCCTTCTGCTTCCACAACACGGTCCTCGCCTGGAGGTACTCAGAAGAGACGGTTCCGTGCCAGAAGAGGTCGCGTTAGACCGTTCCACTGCCCAAGAGATACTCAGCCGTGCAACGCAAGAAGCCGACAGAGCCGGGTTAGGTTGGGAGACTTCGGAACTCCGATTGGAACCGTCCCCCAAATTGATGGAGTTGATCAAGCGGAGCAGGCGAGTATCGGCGAACAAGCCGTTGGCGGGATAGCCAATGGTTGCCATCGAGGTGACCTTTCTCACCGGAAGGTTCGTGGCCGCTGCTCATCATGATCGGAGGACAGCGGAGTGGCCTCCCCACCCCGCTCGACTGTTCTCCGCCCTGGTTGCTACGTGGGCGGATTCTGACCAACCCGATTTGGAAGAGAGGCGAGCGCTCGAATGGCTGGAGTCCCAAGACCATCCCTCTATCCACGCCTCGCAGGCCACACCGAGATCGACCTTGACACACTTCGTGCCCGTGAACGACGCTCGGATATTCTCGCAAACGTCCTACGACAGGCGAGCGAATCGGATAGAGGAACTGTCGATTCAGATTGAAGAAGGCTCAGAGAGCCTCCCTGCGAGGCAACTCAAGAGCCTTCGAACACAACTGCGAAAACAACGCGACGTAGACCAGATGGTTTCATCGGTCGGCACCACTCCCATCCGATCAGCAATTGACCTCATGCCGCCGGGCTGGATCACCGCCTCTGGAGATGTCCGAACCGGTCAAGCCCGGGTTTATCCGTCAGTCACTCCAGACGAACCTTTGGTCACCTATTCGTGGAGAGGGAACCCCTCCGAACCCACGATTGCATCCTTGGATGGGTTGTGCGCAAGGCTCACCCGTCTGGGACATTCCTCGTCGTTGGTCTCGTGTCGAGTGGTGCCACATCCGAGGAAGCCGAACTACATACCCGGACCTGGAAACGAGGTCATGCGATCAATCCGATCAGGCCAATTGCAAGCTCTGGAGGGAGAGTACGACAAGCACAAAGGCAGCAGACCCCGCACCCTTCCGTACACCTCGGTCCGTTACAAACAGGCACAGGACGAAACGGAAGAGATTGTTGTCCACCCCGATACCGCCGGCGACTGGCTTGTTTTTGCTTTCAACAGACATGGGCGTCGTTTTCCTTCGACCCTTGCCGTGGATGTCGCGACTGCCCTCCGCGGCGCGGTTTTCCACTACGCCACCGATCCCATACCCGAAGGCTTGGCGGGACACCGACGGGACGGAACTCCTTCCGTCCATCCCCACGTGGCCTTTCTTCCCCTGCCTTGGGTGAGTCACCAACACTCCGATGGCAGGCTCATGGGGGCGGCCATAGCCATACCACACAGCCTCGACAATCGGTCGCGGCAAGCCTTGTATAGGGCAATCGGCAAGTGGGAGAACGATAAGGGCGGCCGCCTGGTCCTCACTCTTGGATCAAGGGGAAGGCTGGAAATGCAAAGGGTGGTGGGACCGACAACCCTTGTGACGCTCCGGCAGACCCTCTGGAGTCGCAAGTCCCGGACTTGGATCTCCGCCACTCCCATTGCCTTACCCACCCATCCTGGTCCCCTCAGTACGGGCACGGCCCACGCCCGCTCACGGGCTTGGGCCAGAGCCGCAAAAGCGATGGTCAAAGCATGTCACCACATCGGGCTTCCCGAGCCAACCCGGATCGACCTGTCACTCGCCCCGGTCGTGGCCGGTTCTAGGCCGGCGCCCGCCTTTCCGCCCTTCCGCCAACCAGGTCGCGGGGGCAGACCTGTGGCTCGTCGCTTGGTTCATGCCCGGGTTACCTTTGATCGTGCAGTGAAGGGACCGGTGGTTCTTGGCGCTGGCCGATACCTGGGTCTGGGTCTCATGAAGCCGGTCACTGCGGCCAGGCTGACCAATGAGTGATCTGTCCATCCCTGACTTCCCGGAGTTCTTTCGGTCCATCCATGGCTATGAACCCTTTCCCTGGCAGGTCCGACTCACAGAGAGGGTGATCAGCACCGGTGAATGGCCGCAGGTGATCGATATTCCAACGGGGTGCGGGAAGACGGGCGCCATCGACACAGCGATCTTCGCTCTTGCTATGCGGCCCGACAGATTCCCCCGCCGGGTTGTCTTTGTGATCGACCGCCGCATCATCGTCGATCAAGTGTACGAGCGGGCACATCGGATCAAAGAAGCGCTGGAGAAAGCAGAGAGCGGCGTTCTGGATCGAGTTCGTGCCAGCCTGGTCGCCGTCGCCGGCGAGAAGCCTCTGGGTGTCAGCGCCTTGAGAGGTGGCATTCCAATTGACGGAGAGTGGGCGCAGCGGCCCGATCAGGCATGGGTAGTCGTCTCGACGGTCGATCAATACGGTTCCCGACTGCTCTTTCGCGGCTACGGGCTATCCGACAGAATGCATCCTATCCATGCGGGATTGGCGGGCAACGACTGTCTGGTGATCCTGGATGAAGTCCACCTCAGTCGGCCCTTTTCCGAGACACTCAACGCAGCCACGCAACTTTCCTTCGGACCTATTCCCCATCGCTTTCAGGTGGTTGAGATGTCGGCGACCCCACGCGACGGGACATCAGAGCCCTTCCGACTGACTGACCACGACCTGCAGACCTCAGCGACTCTGAGACAGCGGGCAACCGCCTCCAAGCTGGCGTTCCTGGCGCCACTGGCCGGCAGAAGCGCCAACCAGGCGATCCCCAAGGCCGTTGCAAGGATTGTCAAGAATGAACTTCCCGCTGAAGCCAAGAGTGTGGGCGTGATCGTCAACCGCGTCCAGACCGCCCGGGAGACCCTTCAATCCCTACGATCCGAAGGGTTTCGCAGCCACCTCGTGACCGGCCGGATGAGGCCCTTGGACCGGATAAGCGTCCTTGAGCAGATTTCCTCGGCCGTAGACCCTGACCGGCAAAGCCAATCGTCGGAACTGACAGTGGTGGTCGCTACCCAAGCCATCGAGGTCGGCGCAGACTTCAGCTTCGACGCGCTGATTACCGAGTGTGCTCCCATAGACAGCTTGCGCCAACGGTTCGGCCGCCTTGATAGGCGCGGCACATATCAAGAACGAGGCGGAGGCTCACCAAGATCTTGGATCCTGGGGGTCCGGAGCGAAATGTCTTCCACGAGACCTGATCCCGTTTATGGTCATGCAGCCCAGGAGACATGGAAGGCGTTGCTGGCACGGCATGAGAAAGACCCGTTAGACGTAGGACTCTCTTCAGCAGATTTGCGTAACCTGCCCGCAAAAGCCTCCGCTCCCCGCCGAAGAGCTCCTCTTCTGTTGGAAACCCACTGGGAGGCATTGACCCAAACCTCTCCCCAACCAATCGTCCAGCCGATGCTCGATCCATTCCTCCACGGCATGGATAGGAATAACGACACGGACATAACCGTCGTATGGCGTCACGACCACTCAGCTAAGACCCTCAAGCTGGTGCCGCCACGTCCCGCCGAGTACCTGCAGGTTCCTATAAGTGCAGCCAAGGCTTGGCTGACTAGAAGCGAGGAAGTCCCGGTAGCTGATGCCGAAACTGCCACTGTGGACAGCGGAGAGTCTCCTTCCGCTTCCACCCTGTCGGGAGTCAGCCGCTGGACGAAGCCGGGAGACGACCCCGAGGTCATCACCGACGCTTCCCAATTGAGGCCGGGGGACATCATCTTGGTGAATCCGGACCGAGGAGGACTGTCAGCAGCAACCTGGGACCCCGGCTCGGACCAAACCGTGACCGATCTGGGTGACCAGGCCCAACAGGCCTATGGACGTCGACTGACCCTGCGCCTCGACCCACGCATTGACGAGAGCTTCTCCGGTTTGGTGGCAAGCGAAGAACACGACCAATCCACTGAAGACTTGATCAACGACTGGATCGAAAGAACTGTTCGCGATTCGACTGCGATCTGGCTGGTGAACATCCTTAAGGAACTCGGCGGTGAGTTCGAATGCGAGCTTGCCGATGCATCTCCCGGGACCCACGCTCAGGAGGGATACCCGGAGTATCCCATTCTCCTGCAGAACTCAGTGGACAGTTCCACTCTGTACGGCGATGACTACTCGGTCTCGTTCACGGGTACTGAGACAACTCTCCAATCTCATCTGGATGGGGTGGGGGAGAAGGCAGCGCTGTTCGCGCAACGCTTGGGGTTGAGCGCCAAACTCCAATCCGACCTCCGGTTGGCTGGAAGGCTCCATGACCTGGGCAAGGTAGATCAACGCTTCCAGTTGCAACTGGTGGGAGGGGACCGCGTGAAGCTGGCAATGCTGGACGAGCCCCTGGCCAAGTCACGCCCCGGGGCCCGTCGTGTTTACCCCTACCCTAGGGGAATGCGCCACGAAATCGCCAGCCTGGCTCTGGTCCAATCCAATCCCGCGGTGCTGAGTGATGCGCACGACCCCGACCTGGTAGCTCACCTCATAGTTTCTCACCACGGGTACGGACGCCCTCTTCTCCCGGTGCTCGAAGACTCCGAACCCCAAACTTTGAGACATACCCTGAACGGAGCTGAGTTGCAAACCAACTCCCATCTGGCAGATTCTGACATCGCTCTGGAAAGTGCTGATCGGTTTTGGCGCTTGATCGATCGCTACGGGCACCATGGCCTAGCCTGGTTGGAAGCGGTACTGAGACTGGCCGACCACCGGCGGAGCGCCGAGGAGAGGAACCCATGAGAGGAACCCATCTCAACGGCCTTGAAGGAACCAACCCCTTCGGATTCTTAGCAGCGTTGGGGGTTCAAGAATTATTCAAGGAGTCTCCAGAAGGCCCTGCTCTGTGGTGGACCGATGCTACCGTTCCTCAAGCCCGGACAGACTTCACGGTTGACGCGATTGTGGAGCAGGCCATGATGCAATTCCCACAGTGGGCAAATCACAGAGCACTGAATCCCAACATCGACCCTAAGGCTGACCGCAGTGCGAAGTTCAGGGATAGCGATATACGGCGCTATCTCAATCTCACTCAGAATGGTCGCCCGGGAAGCGCCTTTGCAACTGCGCTTCTTGCCGAAGGCAGCCTAGACAGCAAAGGAGTGGCCAAGCCGACAGATCTGTATTTCACCGCGGGGCGCCTCCTGTTTGTCAGAATTGCTAGGGAAATTCTTCTTCACGCTGATGAGGCGTCGATCAGAAACGCTTTGGATGGGCCGTGGCAATCACGAGAAGTCAGTTCTTTAGGATGGGACCCTGCCGGATACATCCCCTACTCGCTTGCCCCTACCAAACCGGGCACCGGCAAAAAGGAAGCGTATGTCGGGGTAGAGGCGCTGGCGATCCTCGGCATGTCACGCCATCCGGTGTTTTGCGGCCCCAAGCGGACCCTAACCCAAGGATGTTCAGGCTCGTGGTCCAACACGCAATATACCTGGCCGCTATGGCGGCGACCTTCAGGGTACAACGTGGTGTCATCCCTGTTGACACATGCACGATCCTCTGCCCATCGAATTCCAGCCAAGTGGTTCAAGGGATGGGGAGTCTCGATGGTCTTGAAATCCCAGATCCGAAGGACGAGGGGGCAGGGAGGGGGACTCTTTACACCCTCTGAGATAATCTGGCCAACAGAGTGATGTGAACACCAGTGTCCCTCCCCTTGTCCCTGCCGCAATGCTCAAAATCTTCGGGTATTGTCCGCGGCTGTTCTATCTGGAGTGGGCGCAAGCTCGGTTTGAGGACAACTTCGACACTGTCGACGGTCGCTATGTTCACCGAAACATCGACTCTCCCGGCGGGCGACTAGGGCAACCAGACGAAGACAATCCGGTCATTCGGGCCCGATCTGTGCTCATCAGTTCTGAACGCCTGGGAGTTATAGCGAAACCGGACATAGTCGAAGGGGCGGGGGGTGCTGTCGTCCCCATCGAGGTGAAGCGAGGACGCCCTCCCCCACATGGTCCAGCCTGGCTCAATGACATGATCCAACTTTGCGTAGCCGGGTTGGTGCTCCGTGATAATGGATACGAATGTCACGAAGGAGTTATCTACTTCAACGAAGTTCGGCAACGAGTTCCAATCCCGTTTGACAACAAACTCGTTGCTTCAACGTCGCAACACCTACAGGAACTCCGACAAGTTGCCGTCCAACCGGATCCCCCACCCCCGGGGGCGGAGTGAGAGGTGACGCTG
>VXMN01000153.1 GCA_009841055.1 Acidobacteriota bacterium | reverse complement strand
GTCCAGACTGTAGAGCTCGCCCAGGCCCCCGGCAACCACGATGGTCATGTCCTGGTGGAAACCGCGGGCGTGATCGGCCACGTTGCGCCGCAGGCCCTCCGAATCCAATTCGAAGTCGCCGTGAAAGATGGTGACCATGAAGTTGTGCACGCCCTGCAAGGACTGAATCAGATCCTTGCGGTTTCGGGCCATTCGCGGCCGCGGCGCGGCCTGGCAGGCGGCCATGGGACCCAGGGCCAGGGTTCCGGCGGCCAGCGCCAGGTCCTGAACGAATCCTCTTCTGCTGTGTTTTCTCATAGGACGTATCCGGTTACTTGAAACTGATTTGGGCGCCATCATACTTGGTTGACCGGCGGCCAGCAACCCCCATCTGGCGGCCCTCGAACCCATTGACAAGGCGCTTTGGGTCTGGATAGTCTCTCTCGGAAGCAAGACCCATTGGGGAGGGAAGAGTGGTTTCGGTTTCCGGAGAAGAGGAGCAGCAACCCTTCTGGTCGGGGCGCCCGGTCATTGACTGCGACCTGCACAACGAAGTGCCCTCGCTGGAGGCGCTGAAGCCCTATCTGGCCGACCACTGGTGCGCCTATGTCGAGGAGTCGGCCTTCCGGGGCCCGGATGCGGACGACTATCCCAAGGGAGCGCCGACCTCCATTCGGCCGGGACTCGAATGGGAGGGAGAGGTGGAGGAGCAGCTTGCGCTTATGCGGAAGCAGGTGCTCGACCCTCTCCAGGTCGAATTCGGCCTGCTGGACTGCTCCTATCGGGTTCAGGGGGTGCACGACCCGGAGCTGGCCGCCGCCCTTTCCTCGGCCATCAACCGGTGGCAGGCCGAGCACTGGCTGGACCGCGACCTCAGACTGCGAGCCTCAATTGTGGCTCCCACCCAGAACGCGGTGCTGGCGGCGAGGGAAATCGACCGCTGGGGCGCCGACCCCCGTTTCGTTCAGGCGGTCATGCCGGTCCGGTCGCTGATCCCTTACGGGAACCGGATTTACGACCCCATCTATGAGGCGGCCGTTCGGCACGACCTGGTGTTGGGGATTCAGTTCGGAGGAGCCCCGGGCCATCCCCCCACCCCCAGCGGCTGGCTCTCCACTTACCTGGAGGAGTACGCCGCCATGGCCCAGGTCTTTCAGTCCCAGGTGACCAGCTTGATCGTGGAAGGCGTGTTCGATCGCTTTCCCGACCTCAGAGTGGCTCTGATCGAGGCCGGCTGTTCCTGGATGCCGTCGCTGATGTGGCGGCTCGACAAGGAGTGGCGGGGCCTGCGCCGAGACATCCCCTGGGTCAAGCGCCCGCCATCCGATTATATCCGGCAGCACATCCGGCTCACGCTGCAGCCGGTGGATGCTCCCCCGTCTCCCGGGCAGCTCCTGGAGGTCATCGGCCAACTGGACTCGGACGAGATGCTGATGTTTGCCACCGACCATCCCCACTGGCATTTCGATCGCCTGGAAGAGGCCTTTCCGACGGGCTTGTCCGAGTCCCTGGCCCGCCGTGTGCTGGCTGAAAACGCCCGCGCTTTCTATCGGCTCTAGTTGTCTCTGCGCCCCTCTTGCCGACTCTTGCAGATCCCCTTTGAGCTTTCTCCAACCCCTTGGTGGCCCTTGGTCGTTCTTCGTGTCCCTTCGTGGACATCTTTTGCCGGCTTGTCGGTTGGAGATGAAGCCTCGCCAGGACTTCCGGCCGGTGCCCGTGCTAAGATGAGAACGCCCGGGAACAAGCCGGCCAGGTTCGAGGAGAGCTTACGGTCATGGCAACAGCGATAACTTCAAGGCAGGTCCCGACCGGCGGCAAAAGGTCGCGGCTGGAAGTCATCGACTGCGACATTCACAACATCATCCCCTCCAATGAAACGCTCTACAAGTACCTTCCGGAGCGGTGGCGCCGGCACCATCAAAGGTTCGGGCTTCGCGGCCATCTGGGGGGATACTACCCGCGGGCGTTGATGAATGCCGCCCGCCACGATGCCTGGCCGCCTTCGGGACTGCCGGCGGGCTCGGATCTGGATTTCATGCGGAAGCAGTTGCTGGACGCCTACGATATCCGGTACGGCATCCTCAACTGCCTTTACGGGGCCGGCGGGCAGCTCAACCTGGAGTACGGAGCCGCGCTGGCCCGGGCCATCAACGACTGGCAGATCGCCGATTGGCTGGAACCGGAACCCAGGCTGCGCGCTTCCATTATCGTTCCCTACGAGGATGGGGACCTGGCGGCCGCCGAGATAGACCGGGTGGGAGATCATCCCGGGTTTGTTCAGGTTCTCCTGCTGGTTCGAACCAACGAGCCCCTGGGCCGGCCCAGGTACCGTAAGATCTACCAGGCCGCGCTGCGCCACCAACTGCCGGTGGGCATTCATTTCGGCGGCGCCGGAGCGGGGCCCATCACCGGGGCCGGATGGCCTTCCCACTACATTGAAGACCACGGGGGCATGCCCCAGGCCTTTCAGGCCCAGGTCATCAGTCTCGTTTGCGAAGGCGTGTTCGAGCAGTTTCCCTCATTGCAGGTGGCCCTCGTCGAAGGAGGCTTCGCCTGGATGGCTCCGCTGATGTGGCGGCTGGACCACTGTTGGCGCAAGCTCCCAGAGGAGATCCCCACGCTCCGGCATCCTCCCTCCACCTATGTTCGAAGGCATTTCTGGTTCACCACCCAGCCCATGGAAGAGCCTCCCCAGCCGCGCTACTTCCGGCAGTTGCTGGAGCATATGGACGCCGATGACCGGATGATGTTTGCCACCGACTATCCGCACTGGGACTTCGATTCCCCGGAGAACGCTGTGCCGGCCGGACTCTCCCTCGAGTTGAGGAAGAAAATCATGTCGGAGAATGCGCGCAGTCTCTATGGTCTGGATTGACTCCCCTCCCCGACCCGCCGGCAGCAGCCAGGGCCGGCGCTCTTGGGGCACCCCCCTGAAGCCGGATGAGCCCAATGGCTGAACACGTGGTGGCCACCCTTGGCGAGATACCGCCCGGAGGCCGGAAGATTGCCGAGGTCGAGGGTCGTTCCATCGGAGTCTTCAACCTGGACGGCGAGTTCTTCGCCCTCTTGAATCGTTGTCCCCACCAGGGAGGACCTCTCTGCCTGGGACAGCAGTCCGGCTTGCTGCAGGCCCGCGTCCCGGGAGAGTACCGCTATACTCGCATTGGAGAAATCGTTCGATGTCCCTGGCACGGTTGGGAGTTCGATCTCAAGACGGGGCGGTCCTGGTTCGATCCGGTCAGGACCCGGGTTCGCAGCTATCGCGTGCGGGTGGAGACCCGGGAATGCGAGGGCGCCGGGTGCGGGGAGGAAGCCGGACACCGGCCGGGACCCTATCGGGCGGAGACCTTTCCGGTATCGGTCCGGCAACAATACGTGGTGGTCGAGATTCCCTGAGCGGAAGGCTTCGCCGCGGGCGGGGAATCGCTTTCGGCTAACCTGAAACCAGTCAGAGGGGCTGTCCAGCAACGACATCCCCGAAGGACCAATAACAGTTATCCACAAAGGAAGAAAACGACAAACCACAAATGGACACGAATGAACACCAATTGGCTCAATGATGAGTTGTTGATTGGGGAGTGTGACAACCGGTATCGAGGGGTTGCCTACGAAGGACACGAGGTTATACCAGGGTAACAACGCTGCAGAAGCATTTGGGGGTCGCTTGTCATTGACGTAATTCCATCTGCATTTGTGTTTATTCGTGTTTATTTGTGGTTCGTCTTTATTGACGATTGGGTGTTTATCCGCGAATGATCCGCACCCCAGCGCGGGGGGGCGGCTAACCCGGACGAGCGGAGTCATCAACTCAAATTGACGGGAGGTAGATTTTCATGTGGCGAGGACCGGACCTGGCGGTGATCGGGCTCAATCTGGCGGTGATGGTCTGGATCGGCGTCTATTGCGCCCGCAAGAGCAAGTCCTCGGACGCCTACTTCCTGGCCGGGCGCAACATGGCCGGCTGGGTGGTGGGGATGTCGATGATGGCTACCATCGTCAGCTCCATGACCTTCCTGGCCACGCCGGGGTTTACCTATTCCGAAAACTGGCGCTACATGCCGGCCAACTTCACCTACCTGCTGGCCGCCATCCCCGGACTCCTTCTGTTCATGCCGCTCTTCAGGCGGGGTGGGTTCCGGTCCGCCTACGAATACCTGGAAAAACGCTTCGGCACCTGGGCGCGGCTCTATGCCGGAGGGGCCTTCATCCTGTTCCAGATGTTTCGGCTGGGGGTGATCCTCTACGCGGTCTGCCTGCCCATCAAGGCCATGACCGGGTTTTCGCTTCCCTGGGTGATCGTGATCTTCGGGGTCCTGGTGGCCACCTACACCATTGCCGGAGGTCTGGAGGCAGTCATCTGGACCGACCTGATCCAGGGTTTCGCCTTGATCCTGGGTGGAATCATCTGCCTGCCCATCATCTTCGGGATGGTGCCGGGCGGCTTCGGTCAGGTGATGGGAGTGGCGCTGGCCGACGGCAAGCTCTCGGTGGGCAGCACCGCCCTGAACTTCTCCGAAAAGACCGTCTGGGTGACGGCGCTCATGCACCTGTTCCACTTCACCCAGTACATGTGCGTCAACCAGATGACCATTCAGCGCTACCAGGCCATGAAGACCACCGTCGAGGCCCGCAAGGGGATCGTCCTGAGCGCGGTCACCACCGTGGCCGTCTGGGTGTTCTTCAGCTTCATCGGGACGGCGCTCTACGTGCTCTACAAGTACAATCCGGCTCCGGAAGTGGGCACGCTGCTCCCGGAGGAGGTCTACCCCTTCTTCATCCTCAGCCACGTTCCGGCCGGAGTGGCCGGCTTCGTGATCTCGGGACTGCTGGCGGCGGCCATGTCGACCCTCGATTCCAGCATCAACGCCTCGGCGGCCACGGTCACCACCGACTTCTATCGACGGTTGTTGGCCCCGGACCGGTTGGAGCGCCACTACGTCACCTTCGGAAGGTGGGTCTCGGGATTCTTCGGAGTGGTCATGATCGCCATCGCCCTCATCATCCACTTCACCCGCACCGAGACCCTGCAGGACCTTCAAGCCACGCTCATCTCCATCATGAGCGGGGGCCTGCTGGGGCTGTTCCTGCTGGGCCTGTTGACTCGACGGGTGGATGGCCGTTCGGCCCTGCAGGCCACCATGGTCACGCTGGCGGGGGTCTGCCTGTGGCTGTTCATCGACAGCCGGTTGGGGTCCGAGCTGTTTCCGTCCCTTGCCGCCCTGCTTCCCGACAAGTTCTGGATCATCGTGCTGGGCAACACCTTCCTGTTTGTGCTGGGAGTCCTGCTGAGCTACGGGTCCCGGCGCAAGCCGGACCGCGACCTGACCGATTTGACCGTCTGGACCGGAAAGACCGAAGAGGCGCAGGCCTGACGGATTGGGATCGGCTTTCCTGCCATTCTGACCAATGGCAGTCTCAATTGAGAATACTGCAGGGAATTTGGGTGGTGTCAGGCGCCACTTTGGAGAGGCAGAGCATTCTGGAGAGGCGCTACTGATTCGTCGCCTACGCGTCTACCTTTTGTCTCTGGTAAAAAACTAATTATAAAAGACTTAATTTGGATCAGTCCGCTTCAAACCTACCACTATATCCCTCTAATCGAACAGCAATCCACTGGACCATTGGGGACGTTGGCGGACAGACTTGAGATCATTCGGTCCGGGAGCCTCTTCGTCCGAGACCGTCGAGCGGGGTGGCAAGCTGCCCGTGTTCCTGATCGGAGATATCCGGTTGTGAGCATCCTCTAGACGGAACTTCACCGCAAAAAAGACGATCCATTAACAGTTAAGTGCTTGTATTTATGAGACATATCGGTCTGATGGGGTCGTTTCCGTCGGTATTGTTGTTGCCATGTATGTAAAAGGTGTTGTGTCTTACTATAAGCTTATGTACAATATCTTGTGTCCTATTTACTGTTGCCATGTAATGGCCGCCGCCCATGTCCATCCGCGTCCATGTCATCCCCAATCGCTCCAGCCCCCCGGCCGTCCTGCTGAGAGAAACCTGGCGTGAGGGCAAACGCATCCGGCGAAAAACCCTCGCCAACCTTTCCAAAGTCCCTCCCCCCGTGGTCGACGCCATCCGCGCTGTCCTCCAAGGCGGCGTCGTCTTCTCCTCCCTCGACCAGGCCGTCACTCTCCAACGCTCCTTGCCTCACGGCCACGTCGCCGCCCTGCTCGGCCTGGCCACTCAGCTCGGCCTGCCCCGCATCCTCCATCGCACCCGCAGCCGCCAACGGGACCTGGCCCTGGCCACCCTCATTGCTCGCCTCATCCACCCCGCCTCCGAGCTCGCCACCGCCCGGGGACTGTCTCCCGATACCGCCGACAGCAGTCTCTGCGTCCTTCTCAACCTCGGGCCTGTCTCCGGCAACGAGATGCTCGACATGCTCGACTGGCTCAGGCAGCGCCAAGGGTGGATCGAGAAAACTCTGGCCCACCGCCACCTGCGGGGCTCTACCCTGATCCTCTACGACGTCACCTCCACCTACCTGGAAGGCCAGCACTGCCCCCTGGCCGCCTTCGGTCACAACCGCGACTCCAAGAAGGGTAAAAGGCAGATGGTCTTCGGCCTGCTCTGCGCCCCCGACGGCTGCCCACTCGCCGTCGAGGTCTTCGCTGGAAACACCGGCGATCCCACCACCCTGGCCTCTCAGATCCGCAAGATCCAGGACCGCTTCCGGGTGGGCCGCATCGCCCTGGTCGGCGACCGCGGCATGATCACTGCCGCCCGCATCCGCCAGGATCTGTCCCCGGTCGGGCTGGACTGGATCTCCGCCCTGCGCACCGTCGACATCCGCAAGCTGCTGCAGGCCCCCAAGGGTCATCCAGCCCCCTTGCGCCCCGAGTCGCTGGTGGCCGACACGGTGGCTGAAATCCTCAGCCCCCACTTTCCCGGAGAACGTCTCCTGGTTTGTCTCAACCCCAGACTGCGACAGCAACGCGCCCGCAAGCGCGAGGAACTGCTGCAGGCCACCGAAGCCACGCTGGCACGGATCGCCACCGCCGCCCGCAAGCACAAGCCCGGGCCTGAGAACCGGGACCGCACCCTCAAGGCCCTCGCCCGCCAGGCCCATCGCTACCGGGTCGAAAAACACTTCGAACTCACCGTTACCGACCAGGAACTGCGGTGGTCCCGCAACCGCCAAAAGATCGAGGCCGAGGCCCGACTCGACGGCATCTACGTCGTCCGCACCAATCTCGATGCCGAGGCCATCGATGC
>VXMN01000028.1 GCA_009841055.1 Acidobacteriota bacterium | reverse complement strand
TTCCGGCACCGTCCTGAAGTTCGACGGCTTCCTGAAAGTCTATGAGGAAGGCCGGGACGACAAGACCGAGGAAGAGCCCGCCACCTCCCTGCCGCCCCTGACCCGGGGAGAGGTCCTGCAACTGAACAAGCTCCTGCCCGAGCAGCACTTCACCCAGCCTCCGCCCCGCTTCACCGAGGCCACCCTGGTGAAGGCGCTGGAGGAGAAGGGTATCGGCCGCCCCTCCACCTATGCCGCCATTCTCACCACCATTCAAGACCGGGAATACACGGTCAGGAAAGAGGGCAGGTTCCGGCCCACCGACCTGGGTCTGGTAGTGAACGATCTCTTGGTGGCCAGTTTCGCCGACCTGTTCGATATTCAGTACACGGCCCGAATGGAGAAGGAGCTGGACGAAATCGAGCAGGGCAAGATTCCGTGGGTCAAGGCCATGCAGGATTTCTACGGAAAATTTGCCACCGACCTCAACCAGGCTCGCGACCGGATGAAGGTCAAGGAGGAACAAACCGGGGAGAATTGCGAAAAGTGCGGGAAACCCCTGGTAATCAAGTGGGGGCGTCACGGAAAGTTTGTGGCCTGTTCGGGCTTCCCGGCCTGCAAGAACACCCGGGAGATTGCAGCCAAGGCTGGAGATCCGGGGCGCCCCGCGGAATCTGAAGAAGGAGCCTCACAGGAGTCCTGCCCGAACTGCGGTAAGCCCATGGCCCTGAGAAAGGGACGTTTCGGACCCTTCCTGGCCTGCACCGGTTACCCGCAATGCAAGACCACGCGGAAGCCGGGAGCCACCGGCCCGGGCCAAACTCCGCCGGCGCAAACGGTCCTGGAGGAAAAGTGCCCGCGCTGCGATAACCCTCTGGCCGTCAGACAGGGGCGTTATGGGGAGTTTACGGCCTGCAGCAACTATCCGAAGTGCCGGTACGTAAAAAGAAAAACCTTGGAAGTCTCTTGTCCTCAACCCGATTGCGGTGGTGAAATCGTTGAGAGGAAGTCCCGTCGCGGCAAGATTTTCTACGGGTGTGACCAGTATCCCGAATGTCGATTCGTCCTCTGGAACAAGCCGATCAAGAAGGCTTGCCCACAGTGCGGCGCCGGTTTTGTCCTGGAGAAAACGACCAGGAAGCAGGGAGTACAGCACTACTGCAATGATGAATCCTGCGACTACCGGGAGTCGGCCGGAACCGTGGCCTGACGTAGTCCTGCCCGGCACTGAGGTCGGGCCTCCGTTCCGATACCCCACCCGGTAATGATTCATCCCTCATGAAACCAGTCCTGATCATCGGCGGAGGCTTGGCAGGTTCCGAGGCGGCCTGGCAGATTGCTCGGCGGGGTCTCCCCGTGCGGCTGTGTGAGATGAGGCCTGCCCGAACCACACTCGCCCACAAGACGCCCCACCTGGCGGAGATTGTCTGCAGCAACTCCTTCAAGTCAAACCAGCCCGGCACCGCCCCCTGGCTGCTCAAGGAAGAGTTGAAGGCACTGGATTCCCTGCTGATCGAGCTTGCCAATCGACATCGAGTTCCCAGCGGAGCCTCGCTTTCGGTGGACCGGGAACGTTTCGCCGCGGCCGTGACCGAAGCCCTGGCGGCCTGTCCCCTGGTTGAAATCGTACGGGAGGAGGTCCCGGATCTGCCCGAGCAGGGCCCTGCCATCGTGGCCACCGGCCCCCTGACGTCTCCGGCGCTCTCGCAATCCCTGCAGCAATTCATGGGAGAAGATCATCTCTACTTCTACGACGCCATCAGTCCCATCGTGGAGACCGACAGCATCGACCTCGACAAGACCTGGCGGGGGTCCCGATACGGCAAGGGAGGCGCCGACTACCTGAATTGCCCGCTCGATCGGGAAGAGTACCTGGCCTTTTACCAGGCCCTGATCCATGCCGAATCGGTGCCTCTCCACCAATGCGAGAAAAGCCTCTACTTCGAAGGCTGCCTCCCCATCGAGGAGATGGCCCGCCGCGGTGTCGATACCCTCCGATTCGGTCCCATGAAACCGGTCGGCCTGATCGATCCCAGGACCGGCCGGCGACCCTATGCGGCCGTACAGTTGAGACAGGAAACCCTGAAAGCCGACAGCTACAACATGGTCGGCTTTCAGAACCACTTGCGCTTCGGAGAACAGCAGCGGGTCTTCCGCACGATTCCCGGCCTGGAACGGGCCCGCTTCCTCCGGCTGGGGCAGGTCCATCGCAACACCTTCATCAACGCTCCCCTGCAGTTGAGAGACACCCTGCAGTCCTGCAAGCGCCCCGACCTGTTCTTCGCCGGGCAGATTTCCGGAGTCGAGGGCTACGTGGAGTGCGTAGCCACCGGACTGGTGGCCGGAGTCAACGCCGCCCGTCTCGCGGCCGGCCAACCGCTGCTGTCCTGGCCGCGGGCCTCGGCCATCGGTTCGCTGTTAAACTACCTGGTGAGCGCCGACCCCAGGAACTTTCAACCCGAGAATATCAACTTCGGCATCATTCCTCCGCTCCGGGAGACACCTGCCAGAATCGGCAGAAAGGAAAAACGTCGACTTCAGACCGAAATCGCCCTGAAGGAAACCTCCCGGTTGGCCGCCGGCCTTTTGTGAAGTTTGAAGGGAGAAGTTTGAAGTTTGAAGGATGAAGTTTGAAGTTTGAAGGGGGGAGGGATCTTTTTCGGTTGGTGTCAGGTGACGGGATGGACGCGGAAATTCGACAGTTTGCCGATAGTCTGATGGCCCGCAACGCCTCCGGCCACACGGTGAAAAGCTACCTCGGCGACCTGCGGCAATTTCACGAGTATCTGACTCGGACGGAGGATTCCGAAGGCAATCCGAAAACCTTCTCCGTTCAGGAACTGGACGCCCGGATCATTCGCGAATACCTGGGCCATCTACACTGGCAGAACATCGAAAAATCGTCCATTGCTCGCAAGATCTCGGCGATTCGCTCCTTTTGTCGATTTCTCTGCAAGCGCCAGATTCTGACGCACAATCCGGCCAAGCTGATTCGGTCGCCCAAGGTGCCCCAGAAGATTCCCAACTATCTGACCGTCGAGGATTGTGTAACCCTGATTGAAACCCCCGATCTCAACCGCCCCCGGGGACGGCGGGATCGAGCCATCCTGGAGCTGCTCTATGCCTGCGGCCTTCGAGTGAGCGAACTTACCGGCATCAACATCGGCGACATCGACTTCGGGGAGGCCTTGATTCTGGTTCGGGGCAAAGGAAAGAAGGAGCGCCTGGTCCCTTTTGGAAACCACTGCCACCGGGCCCTCAAGGCCTACCTGGAAGAACGGCGCTCGCAGACTGACGCCCAATCGCCGGTGTTTCTCAACCCCCGGGGCTTGCGATTGACTTCCCGCTCGGTACGAAACCTGGTCGAAAAGCACCTGAGGGCAGCCCTGCGCTCGAACCGCCTGAACCAGAAGATCAGCCCGCACGGACTGCGGCACTCCTTCGCCACCCACCTTCTCAATTCGGGAGCCGACTTGAGATCCATCCAGGAACTCCTGGGACACAAGAACCTCGCCACCACGCAACGCTATACCCACCTGAGCATCGGCCATTTGATGGAGCAATATGACAAGGCTCACCCCAGAGCGCACACCAAAGCCTGAAACCGGCGTCCCAACGGCACGGCTGGTGGACCGTATCGGTTCCAAGGCCCTGGCGCTGGGGTTCGACAAGGTCGGCTTCAGCCGGGCCGTTCCGCTGGGTTCCCGGAGCGGTCTGGAGCAGTGGCTGGAGTCGGGCCACCAGGGAGAAATGCACTGGATGAGCAGGAACGCCGCCAAGCGCCAGGACCCGTCCCTGATTCTGGCCGAAGTCAGGACCGTTCTTTCGCTGGCCGTCAACTACTACCATCCCCTCGACCACTCCGAGAACCCGCGGCACGGCAAGATTTCCCGCTATGCCTGGGGCCTGGACTACCACCGCCTGTTGAAGTCCCGACTCAAGGAGCTGGCCGGATGGATTGCCGAGGCCCTGCCCCCGGCCAACGGGCTGTTCTATTCGGACACCGGGCCGGTGATGGACAAGGTCTGGGCGCACAAGGCGGGCCTGGGGTGGATCGGCAAGCACTCGAACCTTGTCAGTCGCGATCGGGGATCGTGGCTCTTCCTGGGGGAGATCCTGCTGGATCTCGAGCTGCCGGAAACCCGAGAGAGTGAAAATTTCTGCGGTAGCTGCCGGCGCTGCCTGGATGCCTGTCCCACCGGAGCGATCGTGGCTCCCTATGTGGTCGATTCCCGCCTGTGCATTTCCTACCTCACCATCGAACTGCGAGGCCCCGTACCCCTGGAGCTGCGGCCCCTGATCGGCACCCGGATCTTTGGCTGTGACGACTGCCAGGACGTCTGTCCCTGGAACCGGTTTGCCCAACCCAGCCGGGAGAAAGACTTCTACCCCTCACCCGGGAACCATGCTCCGGTACTGATGGAGCTGATGCGAATCGGCCGCCGGGAATTCTCCGAACGTTTTCGGCTCAGTCCCATCCGGCGCTGCGGCTATGCCGGATTTCTGCGAAACGTGGCCATCGCGCTGGGCAACAGCGGGCTCCCGGAGGCCGTCCCCTCCTTGACGGTCGCACTTCATCACCCGGAGAGCCTGGTCAGGCGCCATGGGGCCTGGGCCCTGGGTCGCATCGGCGGCCGGGAGGCCCGATCGGAGCTGCTGCAGGCGGTCCGGACGGAATCCGATCCAAGCGTCAGAAGCGAAATCCGGCTGGCTCTGGACAGCCTGGAGTTCAGGCATTCCTCCCAAAACACCGGGCCTGCAGCCTTCGCAGGTTAGACCTGCCGATCCGCCCCCGATTGAAATTTCCCCTCTCTCGCCCCATAATGCCCCGACGCGCCAACCCGGAGGCCAATCATGTCTTCTTCTCGAAAATTCTTGCGCATCCTGGTGGCCCCCAACGCTTTCAAGGAGAGCCTGTCCGCCGTGGATGCGGCGGCAGCCATCTCTCGGGGGCTTCTCAAAGTGCTTCCCAACTCCAGAATCACACAACTGCCCATCGCCGATGGCGGAGACGGAACATTGGAAGCCGTGGTCGAAGGCACTCATGGAAAAATCTTCCGGGCCCGGGTCCTGGATCCCCTGGGAAAGAAGATTTTTGCCCACTATGGATTGACGGGCGACGGGAAGACGGCCGTCATTGAAATGTCGAGGGCATCGGGTCTGGCCCTGGTTCCGACCTCGCAACGCAATCCCATGCGGTGCACCAGCTACGGGACCGGTCAGTTGATCAAGGCCGCGCTCAAACGCGGCGTGCACGACATCATCCTGGGCATCGGGGGAAGCGCCACCGTCGATGGGGGAATTGGCGCCTTGCAAGCGTTGGGCGTCGAATTTCTCGATCGTCGAGGCAGGCCGGTCGGTTGGGGCGGCAACGGCCTGAAGTCGATCGCTCGAATCGACATGGACAGGATCAACCCCCTGCTCAAGCGGGCACGAATCCTGGTGGCCTGCGACGTGGACAATCCCCTGGTCGGGCCCCGGGGATCGGCAGCCGTATTCGGCCCCCAAAAGGGAGCTACCCCGGGCATGGTCCGAAAGCTGGATGAACGCCTGGGCAGGCTGGGCAAGCTCATTCAGCAGACGACAGGCCGGGATGTCTCCCAGGTTGCCGGCAGCGGCGCCGCGGGAGGTATTGCCGGAGGATTCATGGGACTGCTGGGGGCCCGGCTGAGTCCCGGAAGCGACCTGGTGTTCGACCTGCTCCAGGTCGAAGAGCAGGTGAAGAAAGCGGACCTGATCTTTACGGGAGAGGGTCAGATCGACTTTCAGACGCCCTTCGGCAAGGGACCCGGAATGCTGGCCAAGATCGCCAGGGAAAACGGGGTGCCCGTGATCGGCATTGCCGGAAGCGTGGCCGGCGACGTGGGTGGCCTGTATGACCAGGGATTCACCGCGCTTTTCAGCATCGTCGCCTCGCCTCTGACGATCGAGGCGGCGATCCAAAATGCGGACCGGCTCCTGGAAGCCCAGTCGGAGCAGTTGGCCCGGCTTCTCCGCTTCGGCCTGGACTCGGCTTGAGCCGCAGACTCCGGGATTCAGCGTGGAAAGGGAGCCATCAGCCAACCCAGCCCGAGGGATACCACCAGAAAGATCACGAATACGAAGATGCCGTAACGCAGCCGCTCGCGGGGGGTCTCCTTGCTGCTGAGGGCAAAGACGGTCGACACGCAGAAGGCGAAGATTACCAAAGCCGTAAAATGCGAAATTACCATTTCAGCGTTTGCGGCCCACGGCGATGTCGTAGGCGTTGAGGGCGGCCAACAGGTTGAGCAACCCGGCCACGGCCAGATAGGTGGTCCCGTAGTCGAATGACTGGTTCTCCAGGTTGCCGGCGCCGTAGCCCCATAATTTGGCCAGAAAGTAAAGAAGTCCGATTCCGAGGTCGGCGAAGAGAAAGACGTATTCGATAAATTGCTCGGCGGCCAGCGTATGCAGCTTCCCCCCCAGGCTCAGCCCCAGTCCAAACAACAACAGGATGGGAAAGGCGAACAGGAGGGAGCGCACCCACTTCCCCAGAATCAGGTGTCCCAGCCCCGGAAAGAAGAACCCCCCGAGACCGATCAGAATTGCTTGAATGGACCTGGATTCCATCGGTCAACATTCCTTCAGGCCGGCGGGCGTCGCCCGAAGATGGCCGTGCCTACCCGAACCAGAGTGGAACCTTCCTCAATGGCCACGGGAAAATCGTGGCTCATCCCCATGGACAGAACCTGCATGCGCGCCTTCGGAAGTTGAAGGCCCGCCAACCGATCGAACCACTGCCTCAACCGCCGAAAATAGGGCCGAACGGCTTCACCGTCTGCCAAATAGGGGGGAATGGCCATCAGTCCCCGAACCGAGATGCAGTCCAGGTCGACCAGTTGCCCGGCCAACTCTTCCAGCTCTTCTTCCGCCACCCCCGCCTTTTGCGGCTCTCTTCCGATATTGACCTGGATCAGCACCGAAACCGTCTTGCCCAGTCTGGCCGACGCCCGATCGATCCGCCTGGCCAGATCGAGGCTGTCGACGGTCTGGATCCAATCGAAGGTGGCCACGGCCCGGTTGACCTTGTTTTTCTGGAGCGGACCGATCAAATGATACTCAAAATCCAGTCCCGCCAGGTGGCCCTTCTTGGACTGGGCCTCCTGAACACGATTCTCGCCCAGGCAGTCGACGCCGGCCGAAAGCGCCTGACGGATGCGGTCGGCACCCACCATCTTGGAAACTGCCATCAGCCGCACCGTCTCCGGGAGGCGGCCCGAC
>VXMN01000161.1 GCA_009841055.1 Acidobacteriota bacterium | reverse complement strand
GAGTACCTTCGGTCATGGGTGTTATCTGTTGCCAGAAAGGCGCGGGAAGTTGCAGCCAGGCGACACCTCGTGCGGAAAGAATGATCGCAACGGGAACGACGGTGACACGGCGACCAGGGGAAAGAGCGCCACGACGACCGCGGCAACGTGCCCGGCGCCGCCTGGGGTTCGAAGGGGCGGAGCCCCTCGCCAGCCCCAATGTATGACATTGGGTAGGCTGGCTCCCCTATACTACGCGTTGCGGCGCCGGCCTCGCTGCCCCCGCCTCGCCCCCCGGCGGATCAGCCGGCCAGGTAGCCGGCCCAATCGTCCATGAGCCGGCGCCGGCGCTCGAACAGGTCCGAGCGCGCATAGGCCGCCTCGACCCATTCTAACACGGCCCGCATGTGCTGGCGCAGCTTCCCGGCCATGTCCGGCCTGGCGTGCCGGATCGGTGAGAGAATCTCCAGGATGATTGTTCTTGGAACGCGAGAACAGCTCCGAAGCCTGCCTGAACTGGCCCAGGGAAAACTCGAGGCGTTTTAGTTAACCGGAATACCGGCTCTTGATCCGAGGAATCAGGTACTGGCTGAAGGCAGCCTCCTTGTCGTAGCGGGGCGCCCAACCCCAGTCGGCGCGCGCTGCCGAATCGTCCACTTCAGCCGGCCAGGAATCCACGATGGCCTGGCGCTTTCGATCGGGCTTGAAATCGATCTCCGCCTGAGGCCACTCCTCGAGGATGCGTTGATGTATTTCATCCGCCGTCATGCTGAAGCTGCTGATGTTGTACTCGGTCTGGCGGAGATTCTCCCGCGGCGCCTCCTGGAGTTGCAGCAGGGCGTTGACGGCGTCCGGCATGACAATGAAGGGGAGGCGGGTGTCGGGGACTACAAAGCAGCCGTACTTCTGTCCGCTGGCGGCGGCATGGATCATTTCCGGAGCATAATCGGTGGTGCCGCCGCTGGGCAGGGTGACGGCGCTGATGAGTCCGGGAAAGCGGATGCAGCGAAAGTCGATGCCGTGGCTCGACGAATCGACCGCCAGCTGCCGGTAGTGGTTGGCGTAATAGCGCCCCAGATGCTCGCAGTAGAGCTTGTTGCACCCGTACATGGTGGTGGGAAAGTTCCACTCGGTTTCCCGGACCCTGCCGGTGCCTTGCTTGACCTCCCGGCCGGGAAGCCCGTAGGCGGCGATGGAGCTGGGGAACATGAACTTTACCGGGCGGCCGTGCCATTGTGACTGCTCGACGGCCATCTGGAGCAGTCTCAGCGTGCCACCCGCGTTCACCCGGTGGGCTGCATCGGGGGTGAACTCGGCCCGCGTGGACAGCAGAGCCGCCAGGTGATAGACGGTGTGGATCTCGTACTCGCTCTGTATCCGCTCCAGCAGTCTCTCATCCAGAATGTCCCCGTTGACGCAGGCCTTGCACTGGTTTCCGATCCGCTGGTCGATGGGCCGGATGTCCAGGGCTACCAGGTCCTCGATGCCTTCCTCGGCCAGGCGGCCAATGAGCCCGTGACCCATTTCACCGCTGGCTCCGGTGATCAAGGTGGCGGTCTGTCTCATCGGTTCACGCTCCCGTTGCTGTCCTTACCGTCGCTGGAGGCTTTTTTCTTACCGCCGGGGATCTCGTCGGACTCGACTATCTTATGGTAGCGGTTGATCTCGAGTCCGGAAACTCTCTGGACTGCACCGCCGGGCCACCGGATCTCAAGGCTGCACTCTTCCTTCACAGCTTTACCCAGACCGAAGACCACGCGTTTGTCATGGGAGGCCAGGAAGCTGGCCCCGCCGGTCACCCACTTGGTGAATCGCCTGTCGCCCGACTGCAAGGACAGCTTGCTGCCGATGGCGTCCCTGTTGCTGAGGTTGCCCTGCAGCTCGAATCCGACCCAGGCCCCTTCCTGCCCAATATTGTTGCGTAGCAGCACCGGCCTCTCATTGAGCCGGACAAAGACCACATCCATGTCCCCGTCATTGTCGTAATCCCCCGTCGCCATCCCCCTGGCGGAGTGCCTGGTCCGGAACACCGGTCCCGCCCGGGAAGCCATGTTGCGGAACTTCAGGTCCCCGACGTTGGCCAGCAGTAGGGGAAGCTGGCGGTAACGGATGTCCCTGCGGGAAAGTTCGATGGTTTGGCTCACGTGGCCGTTGACGATCACCAGGTCCAGGTCGCTGTCGTTGTCGTAGTCGATGAAGCGGGTGCCCCAGCCCACAAAGGGCCGGGTGAAGCCGGCCAGCCCGGAAGGTCGGGTCCACTCGCGGTAGAGCAGCTCCGGGGTGCTCAAATAGAGGGCGTGATACTCGTCATGAAAGTTGGTCACTATGAAATCGGGGCGGCCGTCCCCATTGAGATCTGCGGCGTCCACCCCCATGCCGGCACGTGCTTCGCCATTCACGCTGTAGGCGATTTCGGCGTCGAACCCGCGATCTTCGAAGGAACCGTTCCCGCGGTTCAGCAGCAGCAGGTCGGGCGAAGCGTCTCCGGCCACGAACAGGTCATCCCAGCCGTCGTCGTCGATGTCCACGCTGACGACTCCGAAGGCCCGTCCCAGGTGACGGGAGACTCCCGACGAACGGCTCACGTCGCTGAAGGCGCCGGCGCCGTTGTTGCGATAGAGCTTGGGGCGGCTTGGAGGGTAGGCCCGCTGCGAGCAGTACTCGGACTTGCCGGCAAAGTTGCAGGGGCGGGGATGGGCGAAGGACAACTCGGCATAGTTGCAAACGAAGAGATCCAGGTGCCGGTCGCGGTCGTAATCGAACCAAACCGCGCCGGCCGCCCATTCACCGGCATTTTCCAGACCCGCCCGCCGGGTGACTTCGCGGAAGGTGCCGTCTCCTTCATTGTGAAACAGGGCGCTGGTGGGAAAGCCGGTGACGAACAGATCCTGAAACCCGTCATTGTCGTAGTCGGCAGCGGCCGCCCCCATTCCGTAGAAGGGCACTTCGGCCACCCCGGCGCTCTTGGCCACGTCCTCGAACTTGCCGTTGCCGAGGTTGCGGTAGAGTGCGTTGCGGACAGGTGTCCGGCTCTTGCCCTTGGGAGTTTCACCGCCGTTGACGAAAAAGATGTCCAGCCAGCCGTCGTTGTCAAAGTCCAGAAAAGCGACACCGCCGCAGGAGACTTCAATGAGAAAGCGATCCTGGGACTGGCCGTTGAAATGTTTCCAGGTGATGCCGGCCTGGAGGGTGACATCGGTGAAGAGTTCCAGGGGAGATTGCTCGGCAGGTTCGGTCCATGGTTCCCAAAATGAGGCCAAGAGGAGAACTGCAGCGATAACGGCCAGAAACTGGGGCATGGAAAAGGGAGGGACACTACTGAGTGACGTGCAGCAGCATTACTATTGGGTAGAGCGTCCTGTTCGGCATTAATTCAAGCCGCTCACGATGTCCTGCTTGGCGCTTTCAATTAGATGCTTGACGGCATCAGTTCCGACGACGGTAGCCAAATCGTGGATGTCTTTATTAGTAGCGGAGTATCTGAACTGATTGGCCGGATTATTGTCACGAAATGCCCTGACAAAAACTATTTCACCTTCAGCAATTATCCGAATCTCAAATTCCTGATTGTCGTGAAGAAATTTCTCAACCTGCATTGTTTCCTCCTCCAATAAAGCGTTCGGTTTTGAGGTGTTGTCTGCGGTGCTATGTCAGCCGTTGATCGTACTTTCCAGCGCTTCGGCGCAGTATGCATTGAGACTCTTGCCTTCCTTCATCGCTGCCAACGCCAAGCTTTCGTGCAGTTCTCTACCCAGCCGAAGGTTGAACTTTCCCGAGTATTTCCTTCCCGCCAACCCTGGAGGGAGCGGTTCCCGGTCTTTTTCCGAAATTTCTATCCACTCCTCGATGACAGCGCACAATTCGGCAAAAACCTTCTGTTCGTTCTTTCCGTGCACCCCACCGAACATGAGTTCCGGGCACCGACCCACATAGCAGCGGTCCTCCTCGGACCACTCCACGATCTTTCGATATTGAGCTGATCTTTTCATTCCCTCACCTTGGCAATAGCTGCTCTCACCGCCTTTTCCTGGTACGGCTTGGCGTCCGAACCCGATGAACCACTAATCGTTATCCGCACACCTTTGGGATGGCTATAGTTTCGATGGCTGCCCTTATCACCACGATTCCAGAATCCGGCAGCATTGAGGCGTTGGATTAGTTCGCGGATTTTTAAGGGCACTTCTATATGATACTACATTAGTACCACTATGGTCATCCTGCTGCAAAGCTCCGGCTCACCGGGAAGGCGATCCCTGGGCTTCCTCGGCGGCCTTGAGCTGACGATATTTCCCGGCCTGTTCCCGGGCCTGCTGTGGGCGTCCCAGTCTCCGGTAGGCCCGGACCAGGCCGTAGCGCAGCTTGCTCTCGCGGGGCGCCAGTCGTACAGCCGATTCGAAGTGCCGGGCTGCTTCTTCGGCGTTTCCCTGCGCCAGGGCCATCTGGCCCAGTTGATAGCGGGGCTCGACCAGGGAGGCATCCAGGTCCAGGGCTTTCCTGAGCAGCTCGGCCGAACGGGTTCGGGCCGCTTCATTCCCTGAATCTCCCGCTTTGGCCAGCAGGAGGCCATATTCCTGGTAGAAGGAGGCATGCAGAGGAAACTGCCGGATGCCACGTTCGAAGGTTTCTCCGGCTTCGCGGGTTTTGCCGGCCAGCCTCTGCGACACGCCCAGACCCAGGTGCGCCTTGGCGGAAGCGGGATCCAGTTCCAGGGCCCGGGCATAGGACTGAATGGCCTCCCGGGTATAGTCCAGCTTGGCTTGTACGAACCCCCTGGTCTCAAAGAGACGGGCGGAAGAGGGGAGCTTCTCGACGCCCCGGTCGAGAGCCTGGAGAGCCAGATGCCATCGTAGCCGGGGGCCTCGGCTGGCATCGTGCCAATAGGACGACAGGCTTTCGTCCGCAAGAAGCCGGACCAGGTCCAGGTAGTTGGATTCCTCGGTCTGATTCCGGCTTATGGCTCTCTGAAAGGCTGCAAGGGCCTCCGCCACCTCTTCCTGCCCCCGATAGCAGTGGCCCAGAAGATTGTGAATCTTGCTGTTTCCCTGTCCTCCGGAGAGGACCTCGGCCAAGGTTTGTTCGCAATCGGCGAACCGGCCGGTGCGGAACTGCACCAGGCCAAGATGGTAACCCACGGTCAGAGGGTCGGGATGATTCGAGCGAATGGAGTTGAACAGCTTCTCGGCGGCTTCATAGTCTCCCGCCTCTCCGGCAATCCGGCCATAGAGCAACCGGGCCTGAGAGTCGACCGATGTCTTTTCGGAAATCTCAGCCAGGATCTGGCGAGCCTTGTCTCTTTTTCCCTGCTTGTAGCTGTGGCTGAGAACCGCTGCAAGGGCGTGGGGGTCTTCAAGTGCCAGTTCGTTGGATGACCGGGGCAACTCCGGTCCCGCGTCAGGCTCGTGCCGGGATTCCTCGGCCGCCTTCATCCGGCGAAAGGTCTTCAAATGGGACCGCGCCTCCTCGCCCTTCCCGAGGCGGCGATAGGCCCGCGCCAGCAGATAGTGAACCCTGCTCTGGTCGGGATTCAGCCTGGCGGCGGTTTTCAGATGGGGGAGCGCCTCGCCGGCTCGATCGCTCTCCAGGGCCAGCCGACCGAGCTGGTAGTGCGCAACGGGAAGAGAGGCATCCAGCTCGACGGCTTTCTGCAGCAGGGCAACAGCCCGCTTCAGAGCGTCCTCGTCCCCGGTCTCTCCAGTCTTGAGGAGCATCAGTCCAAATTCCTGATAGTGGGCTCCGTGGGCGGGGAACTTCCGGATACCCTTTTCGAAGGTGGCGGCGGCGTCTTCCCGGCTTCCCGCCGTTCGCTGGGCTATGGCCAGCCCCAGGTTGGCTTTGGCCGAGTCCGGATTGATCTCGAGAGCCCGGCGGTAGGACCGGACGGCATCCTCACTGTAGAGCATGGCCGTTTCGGCCAATCCCTTCATTCTATAGAGACGGTCCGAACGAGGAATGCGGGCCACGCCCATTTCGGCGATGCGGATCAGTACCCGCCAGATCTGATGCTCGGCCAGCAACTGCACGGCGTCCAGATAGTGGGACTCCTCGGCCGGTTCCATCTCCATGGCCTGTTCGAAAGAGGCGACGGCGCTCTGCAACTGGTTTTGAACCGCATAACAGTGACCCAGCAGGTTGTGCATCGGCCCGGAGCTCTGCCCCTTCTCGATCGCCTCCAGGAGAGTCTGGAGGCTTCGGTCGATCCTGTCGGACCGAAACTGCATGAGGGCGATCTGGTAGCTCAGCGCCGCGGCGTCCGGATAGGTGGAACGGATGGAAAGGAATAGTTTCTCGGCGGTGGTGAAATCTTCGGCATTGGCGGCTGTGGTGGCGCAGGCATAGACATCGCCGGGGGGCAATGACCGGTTGAGCGCCATCGATTCCAAAGTAGCCCGGGCCTGTTCCTGCTTGCCCAGGGCGTATTGAGCCCTGGCCAGAGCTGCTACGGCTTCGCCCTGGCCGCGCACCCGTTCCGGCACCGACTCCAGCAGCCCCACCGCCCGGGCATATTGTCCGGAATTCACCAGGATCATGCCCAGCAGGAACCGGGTGAGCTCGTCGTTGGGAGCCCTGGCCAGCACCTGCTCCAGGTTGGCCTTGGCTTCCGCAAACCGACGCCGGGACCACTGGGTCAGCGCCAGATTGCGGCGAATGGCCGTGCTGTCGGGCGCCAGTTTCAATGCCCGACTGTAGTAGCGGCCGGCTTCCTCCATTCTGTTCTGCATTCCCAGAACCTGGCCCAGCCTGGCCAGATAGGCGGGGTTGTCGGAAACCAGGTCGACCGCCCGGCGCAGCTCGGTTTCGGCATTCCGAAGGTCTCCTTCACGAATGAGCCGTGCTGCGTTGGCCAGGTGCATTTCGGCTTGAGCATCCGCGGGAGATGAGTCGGCCGGAAGGGTGGCTGAGGCGAAGACCAGCGTGAGGACGAGGGAAACCACCGCGCCGCGCCAACGCCGCCTGGCGGTCCTGTACCTGTCGGTTTTGCTGGGACCGGTCACCGGGTCAAACCTGGGTTGAGTTGGGATAGCAGCCACAAATCCCAGTATAAAAATCGGGCTGATCCGGTGTCAAACGTTGCCTGAAACAGGGGTGTTCCCGGCAAATGGAGAGTGATCAGCGGGGAGGGTTTCGGGAGCAGGCAAGCGCATGATGGCCTGCGCCCGTCACGCTACGCAAGGCTTGCCTGAAACAAACGCCAGCGCCTGGTGGCTGGAAACCGGTTCAAAGTCGAGCAGGGGCAAATTTTTGATTCACATCGATGCACAGGATGCACAGGATTTTTTCAGGAAAAGGCCGGCTTCCAATGCCGCGAATCCGCAAATCCGCATCGGAGCAGGCCCACCCGGGAGCGCGGGCGTCCCGCCCGCATTTGTCTCCGCACAGCCTCCC
>VXMN01000255.1:5431-7371 GCA_009841055.1 Acidobacteriota bacterium | reverse complement strand
TCGGGGTCCAGAACCAGTTGGGGCTTCAACGCGGTGGAACTCTCCCAGATCGCCTCTCCCCCTTTCTGGTGGACACTTAGCCCCCCCTCCCCATCGACGCGCACCGAATAGGTCTTTCCGCTGAGTTCCCGGAACTTGCCGCCGACTAGAGAACAGCCGGTGAGCTCCAGCAGACCGGCCCCCAAGGCGGCCGAAGCGGCCAGGAACCCCCGGCGATCCAGTAGCTTCTTCTCGGAATTCGTTTTACTGGCGTGTTTTGTTTGCATGGCGAATGGGGATGGTTGGATCGGGCCGGACATTCAATGACAGCGGTTTAAGCTACAGGGAGGCAGCCGAGTTGACGGCCATTCTGGCAACAAGTGAGAAAACGCTGAAACATAGGATCAAAGAATCACTCATCATTCATCACTCATCATTCATCACTCATCATTCATCACTCATCATTCCTCATTCATCACTCATCATTCCTCATTCCTCATTCCTGATGGAGGTCGGAAAGGTCCAGTCGGTTCTCTCGGTGCAGGCGCCTGAAGATCTCCACGGTCTGCTCAATGCCCCGCTTCAGCGGGGTGGCCGGCACCTGACCCAGTTCCTCCTTCAAGCCCTGTTGGCTGAAGTTGCTGGCGATGGCCAGGGGATTCGCCTTGCATCGGATCATCCCCCGGGCGCTGGGGACCACCGCTTCGATGGCCTGGATGACCTCTTCCACCGTTACCAGGTCTCCACGAATATTGTAGGCTCGCGCCCCGGTCTTGGAGCTCTCGGCACACCCGATGAAGATCTTGGCCACGTCATCCACCAGCAACATCGACACGGGTCCGCCAAATTGAATCTCGAAGGGCCGCCCCAGGGCTGCGGCCTTCATGGCCGTGGTGGGGCCGGAGGTGATCCCGAAATCCCGGCCCGCCCCGTAAACGGCATGGGGACGCAGACCCACGCTCGAAATGCCGTGGTCCAGGAAAAACACCCGGGCGTTGCCTTCGTTGGACTGCTTGAATACCCCGTAGTGGGTCCGCGGAATCAACTGGACACCCTCGCCCACGGGCCCCTCCCCGTAGTCTTCCTGCGGGCCGAAAACGGCTGCGGAGCTGGCATAGGCCAACCCCTGAATCGGCTCGGGCAACGACCGCGCGGCCTCGAACACGTTGACGGTGCCCACCACGTTCACCATGGCGCCCAATCTGGGATTGGCCCGGCAAACGGGAACCTGCAGCCCCGCCAGGTGAATGACGTGGGTCACGCTGTTCCGCTGCATCTCGCCTTTCAGCCGGTCGTAATCGGTAATGTCCCCCTGAATGAAGTGGATCGCACCCAGCTCCTCCGGAGAAAGCAGCATGGAGAGCCGCTTGGGTTCCACATCCAGGTCATAGATGAAGACCTCGTCGCCCCGATCGATGAGATTGCGCACGATCCAGGTCCCGATACACCCTTGCGCACCGGTCAAAAAGTAGCGTGCCATTCCGCCTCCTGGAAATGATGAATGATGAATGATGAATGATGAATTATTTTCTGGTCCGGTGTTTCAGCGTTTTCACGCTCGTGACCAGTATGGCCATTAGCTCATCTGCTTCCCTCATCAGCTCGGATAGGCGTCTGGGCTTGACGATGCCGGACTCGACCAGAAGCTCCATCCAATAAATGGTTTCTTCCAACTCCTGCAAGGCGACTTCTGTCTTGCTGATCATCTCAGCCTTAGAGCGGCTGCGCTTGCCCTCTCTGACATGCGCTCCAACCGAAGTGCCTGAACGCAAGATCTGTTTGCCGATCACTCTGCATTCGGTTGTCTCCGGCAAGGCCGAATACAGTCGAATAACCCGCAATGAAAACTGCTTCGTACGCTCAAGCAAGTCCGCCCGCTCATCCATCACTCCTCATTCATCATTCTTCATTCATCATTCCTCATTCATCATTCCTCATTCATCATTCCTCATTCATCATTC
>VXMN01000255.1:0-5331 GCA_009841055.1 Acidobacteriota bacterium | reverse complement strand
TCATTCATCATTCCTCATTCATCATTCCTCATTCATCATTCCTCATTCATCATTCATCATTCCTCATTCCCATGATAGTCCTGCAAGGCACGAACGTCCCGCCGATTCTGCTGCAGGGCGCTGATGCCGCTGGCCACCGCTGCACCCCCTGAAAGCGTGGTGATGCAGGGCACGTTGTGCTGGACGGCAGCGCGCCTGATGGCGCGTTCATCGAAAAAGGAATCCTTGCCCAGCGGAGTGTTCAGGATCAGGTCCACCTGGCCGCTCTTGATGAGGTCCACGATGTGGGGCCGCCCCTCGTTGACCTTGTAGACCGACTCGACGCGAATGCCCTGACCGGCCAGGGTCTCCCGTGTGCCTCCGGTGGCGATCAAGCGAAATCCGAGATCGAGCAGCCGCCGGGCAATCGGGAGCACGTTGAGCTTGTCCTGATCGTTCACGCTGATGAAGGCGGTACCGGAACGGGGCAACACCGAGCCGGCGCTGAGCTGGGCCTTGGCGTAGGCCTGTCCGAAGCTGTCGGAAACCCCCATCACCTCGCCGGTAGACTTCATCTCGGGGCCCAGAATGGTATCAACACCCGGAAATTTCAAGAAAGGGAAAACCGGGGACTTGACGAAGAAGTCGTTTACCGGCAACTCATCTTCCAAGCCAAACTCCTCCAGCTTGCGCCCCGTCATCAGCCGAACCGCCAGCTTGGCCAGCGGGACCCCGGTCGCCTTGCTCACGAAGGGCACGGTGCGGGAGGCTCTCGGATTGACTTCCAGCACGTAGACCACATCGTCCTTGATCGCATACTGCACATTCATCAATCCGACCACCTTCAGCTCCAGCGCCAGGCGACGGGTATAGTCGCGCATTGTCTCCAGGTGCTCGGGCTTGACCATGTAGGTCGGCAGCACGCAGGAGCTGTCCCCCGAGTGGATCCCGGCCTCCTCGATATGCTCCATGATTCCGCCGATCATCACCCGCCGGCCGTCAGCCACGGCGTCCACGTCCACCTCGAAGGCATCCTCCAGGAACTTGTCAATGAGAATGGGGCGATCCTGAGAGACGCCCACGGCCTCGCTGATGTATCGCTCCAGGGACTGGTCGTCGTGCACGATCACCATGGCGCGTCCCCCCAGGACATAGGAGGGCCGGACCAGGATGGGGTAGCCGATGCGTTCGGCAATGGCGGCGGCCTCCCTGAAAGAGGTGGCCGTGCCGGAAGGAGGCTGGGGGATTTCCATGCCGGAGAGCAGACGGCCGAATCGCTTGCGGTCTTCCGCCAGGTCGATGGACTCGGGAGAGGTGCCGATGATGGGAACGCCGGCCCGCTGCAGCGGCAGGGCCAGGGTCAGGGGGGTCTGCCCGCCGAACTGCACGATCACCCCCTCCGGTTGCTCCCGCTCCACCACGTGCATGACGTCTTCAAAGGTCAGCGGCTCGAAGTAGAGTCGATCGGAAGTGTCGTAGTCGGTGGAGACGGTCTCGGGATTGCAGTTCACCATGATCGTCTCGAAGCCGTCTTCCTTGAGGGCGAAGGAGGCGTGGCAACAGCAGTAATCGAACTCGATGCCCTGGCCGATCCGATTGGGACCGCTGCCCAGGATCACGATCTTCCGTCTCTCTGAAGGTTCGGCCTCGCACTGCTGCTCGTAGGTGGAATAGAGGTAGGGCGTGAACGACTCGAACTCGGCCGCGCAGGTGTCGACCCGCTTGTAGACCGGCCGGAGCTTGAGACCCTGACGTCGTTGGTGAACTTCGGCGGCCGAGGACCCTGTCAGCCAAGCCAGGTACTGGTCGGAGAATCCCAGCCGCTTGGCCTGCCGGAGCTGCAGTGGAGAAATCTCCGCCAGTTCGGCGCCTCGCAACCCGGTCGACAGTTGGGATACCTCCCGTACCTGTCGCAGAAACCAGGGATCGATTTGGGTGTACTGGTAGGCTTCTTCCACGGAGAGACCTCTCTCGAAGGCGAATCGCAGATAGAGGAGTCGGTCGGGATTGGGAACGATCAGCCTTTCCCTGATCCGGTCCGGTTCCAGCTTTTGCGATCCTACCTTGCGCCCGGTCTCCAGGGAACGCAGGGCCTTCAGCAGCGACTCCTTGAAGGTCCTGCCGATGGCCATCACCTCTCCGACCGACTTCATCTGGGTTCCCAGGAGCGGCTCGGCCTCCGGAAACTTTTCGAAGGCCCACTTGGGGATCTTGGTGACCACGTAGTCGATAGTGGGCTCGAAACAGGCCGGGGTTTTCAAGGTAATGTCGTTGGGAATCTCGTCCAGTGTGAGTCCCACCGCCAGCTTGGCGGCGATCTTGGCGATAGGGAACCCGGTCGCCTTGGAGGCCAGGGCCGAGCTTCGGGAGACCCGGGGATTCATTTCAATGACCACCAGGCGGCCATCCCGCGGATTGACGGCGAACTGGATATTGGAACCTCCGGTCTCCACTCCCACCTTGCGAATGATCCGCATGGCGGCGTTCCGCATGAACTGGTATTCCTTGTCGGTAAGGGTCTGTACCGGAGCCACGGTAATGGAATCGCCGGTGTGGACCCCCATGGGATCGAAATTCTCAATGCTGCAGATCACGACCACGTTGTCCTTCAGGTCGCGCATCACCTCCAGCTCGAACTCCTTCCAACCGATGACCGACTCCTCGATCAGAATCTCGTGGGCCGGGCTGAGATCCAGCCCCCTCTTGGCCAGGTGTTCGAACTCCTCGGCGTTATAGGCGATGCCGCCCCCCGTCCCCCCCAGGGTGAAGGAGGGCCGGATAATGGCCGGGTATCCCACCTCCTTGACGATCTGCCGGGCCTCCTTGAAGTCGTAGGCCACCCCGCTTCGCGGCGTCTCCAGGCCGATCTCCCTCATGGCTTCCTTGAAGAGCAGCCGATCTTCCCCCACCCTGATGGATTTGATCTGAGCTCCGATCAGCTCGACTCCCTCCCTGTCCAGAACCCCTTTCTCCGACAACGCCACCGACAGGTTGAGCGCCGTCTGCCCGCCCACGGTGGGCAGCAGGGCGTCGGGCCGCTCCTCCAGGATGATGGCCTCCAGAAATTCCGGCGTCAGGGGCTCGATATAGGTCCGGTCCGCCAACTCGGGGTCGGTCATGATGGTGGCGGGATTGGAATTTACCAGGACCACCTGGTAATCCTCGGACCTGAGGACCTTGCAGGCCTGGGTCCCGGAATAGTCGAACTCGCACGCCTGCCCGATCACGATCGGTCCCGAGCCGATGACCAGGATTTTCTTGATGTCCGATCTCTTGGGCATTCAGTCTCGCCAGGCGAAGGAGGTCCCGCTCCCTGTCCGATGCTGACGGATCACCCGCTTGAACTCATCGAACAGGTAGCGGGAATCGTGCGGGCCCGGAGAGGATTCCGGGTGGTATTGGACGCAGAACAGCGGTTCGGTCCGGTGGCGGAATCCCTCCAGTGTTTGATCGTTGAGATTGACGTGGGTCACTTCGATGGATTCAGGAAGGGAGGAGATATCGACGGCGAATCCGTGGTTCTGAGCGGTGATCTCGACCTGCCCCGTCTGCATGCGCATCACGGGATGGTTGCCGCCGTGGTGGCCGAATCTCAGCTTGTAGGTGTTGCCGCCCACGGCCAGACCCAGGATCTGATGGCCCAGGCAGATGCCCAGTATCGGTTTCTTGCCGATCAGCTCTCGAGCCGTCCGGATCGCATAGTCGACCGGCTCCGGGTCTCCGGGACCGTTGGAGAGGAAGACCCCGTCGGGGTTCATGTCCAGGATCCGGGCCGAGCTGGTCCTGGCCGGAACCACCGTCACTTCAAACCCGCTGTCCACCATCAGCCGCAGGATGTTGCGCTTGATTCCGAAGTCCAGGGCCACCACCCGCAGGGGTGCCTCTCCTGATTCCGGATTGGACGTGTCCCGGGAGGACTCGGCGGCAAAGATGTCCACCGACGGCTCTTGCCATCGGTAGGCCTTGCGGCAACTGACCCGGCTGGCCAGATCCCGTCCCTCCATCTCCGGCGTCTGACGCACCCTTTCAACCAGAAGCCTCCGATCCACCTCCCCGCAGGCGATGGCGGCGCGCATGGCGCCCTGTTGCCGGATGTGGCGCACCAAAGCCCGGGTGTCGATCTCGGCGATGGCCACGATGCCGTGCTTCTCCAGGTAATCCGGCAGGGTGCTGTCCAGCCGCCAGTGGTCGGCGCTGTCAGTGGCTTCCCGCACCACCAGCCCTTCGGCAAAGGGTCGGCGGGACTCCTCATCCTCCGAATTGACCCCGTAATTACCGATCAGGGGATAGGTCAGCACCACGATCTGGCCGGCATAGGAGGGGTCGGTCAGAATTTCCTGATAGCCGGTCAGGGAGGTATTGAAAACGACTTCGCCGAATGTCTCGCCCCTGGCGCCGATGGATGTGCCTTCGAATACCAGGCCGTCTTCCAGGGCGAGCACCGCTTCCATGGATGTTCCTTTCCGACCCCGCTCGGGGTCGCGTGTTTATACCACATTTCAGGGCCGCTGGTGATTGCGTATAATGCGATCCTCCGCGGACCGTCAGAGCCGCCCTCATGCCAACGCCTCCAGCCGCCGTCATCATTCCCGCCTACAACGAAGAACCCGGGATCGCCCGAGTCATTGCCGACATTCCCCGGGACCTGGTCCCCGAGATCATCGTGGTCGACAACGGAAGCACCGATCGGACCGCCACGAAAGCGCGAGAGGCGGGCGCCCGAGTTGTTTTCCAACCCGACCGCGGCTACGGCGCCGCCTGTCTGACCGGGATCGCAGCCCTGCCTCCGGAAACCGAGGTGGTCTTCTTTCTGGACGGCGACTACAGCGACGACCCCGCCCAGGCCAGAGAACTGCTCCAGGCCTTGGAGAAGCACCAGGCGGACCTGGTGCTGGGTTCCCGGACGCGGGGAGGCCCGGAACCGGGCTCCCTGACCCCGCAGCAGCGGTTCGGCAACTGGTTGTCCACCCGCATCATTCGACTGATCTACGGCCACGCATACACCGACCTGGGACCCTTTCGGGTCATTCGCCGGGAGGCGCTTTCCAGGCTTGACATGCAGGATCGAACCTACGGCTGGACGGTGGAGATGCAGGTCAAAGCCCTGCAGCAGGAACTCAAGGTGGTGGAAATTCCCGTCAGCTACCGGCCCCGACTGGGCCGCTCCAAGGTTTCGGGAACCCTTTCCGGGACGTTCAAGGCAGGATTCAAGATCTTGTGGACCATCGGCCGGCTGAGCCTCCGACGCCCCCTTATCTGAAACAAACGCGGGTGAACCACAAAGGCCAAAAAAAGAAATCCACGAAGACACACGAAGAACGACGAAGGGCCACCAAGCTTCACGGCTCTGCC
>VXMN01000235.1 GCA_009841055.1 Acidobacteriota bacterium | reverse complement strand
ATCTGGAAGGGTTGTGGGTTATCCAACAGGAGCGACCAACGCGTCGCCGAAGCAACGATAGCGGCAAAAGGGGACGTGGAGCGGCGATTCTTTGGGGAAGTAATGCGTTCCGGAGCGGGTGCTTCCTATTCGCCGCATTCGCGGCTGGGTTGGCGCAGAACCGATACGACCCCGGGCTGCCACCCGGGGCTACCCTGAGCCGCAGCTTCGCAGCTCTCACCTAACCCACAACTCTGATTATTTGAATCTGGATTGCCGGGCGATAGCCTGGGACGAGCCATTTGGAAACGTCTCGTCATTGCGCCACGGGAAGTTTATAAGCGGCGGCTTGCTGGTGGTTTCTAACAAGGAGGAGGTTGCCGCTGAGGGCCGGCGTGTTCCAGGTGATTCCCTCGAGGGCGGGGAAGCGGGCCACTTCCTGGTACCGCTCGGGATTGGCTTCCACCAGCGCCACCTCGCCCTGCTCCGAGGTGATCAGCAGCAGGTCCCCCACCAGGATGAGCTGGCCGTGTCCGTAGCGGCCCCTCTTCCAGCGGCGCCGGCCCGTCTCCGGGTCCAGGCAGACCAGGATCCCCTCGTCCAGGCCGTAGATCGAGTCCTTGTGCAGTACGGTGTTGGTGAACTTGGTCTTGAGTCCCCTGCTTTCCCAAACGGTTTCCGAACGGTATTTCCCTTTCTCGCCGGGGCTGATCCGGAACAGCTTGCTGCCGATTCCATAGCCGCTGGAGACGAGCACCAGGTCGTCGGCTACGGCCACCGGCTGGGAGCAGTGAGGCTGACGGCTGGGGAAGGCCTGTTCCCAGAGGATGCGGCCGTCGTCGGGCGCATGGGCGGTGACCATCTGTTGATTCACCATGACGATCTGAGGTTTACCCAAAAGGGTGAGGAGTGTGGGCGAGGCGTAGGAAGTGACGGCGTTTCCGGAGGTCCAGACCGGCTCGCCGCTCAGTTGCCGATAGGCGGCCAGGGAACGATGGGGCGAGCCTCCCGGGTTGACCACCACCAGGTCGTCGACCAGCAGCGGGGACGAGCTGCGCCCCCACCGCATACTACCGGCCGCGTTTTCGGTCTCGATGTTGCGTTGCCAGAGCAGCTTGCCTGATTCCAGCTCCAGGCAGTTGAGCAGGCCGCCGGGTCCCAGGGTGTAGACTCGGCCCTCCCGGGAAATGGTGGGCGTGGCTCGCGGTCCATCTCCCCCCAGGGCGCTTTGGAACGGACCCTCGTCAGTGTGAACCCAGACGACCTCGCCACTGCGCAGCCGGTAGGCGACCACCAGTTGCTGTGAGCCGCGCTGTTCCTGGGTGACCGCCAGCTCGCCGGCAATGGCGAAGGAGGACCATCCCAATCCGATCGGCTGCTTCCAGAGCTGTTTGGGCGGATGTTGGGTCCAGTCGGTGGACAGCCTGGGCCCGGGCAGCCGCGCATCCCGGTTGGGGCCCAGAAACTGGGGAAAGTCGGTCTCGGCGCCGGCTACCGTAGCCGTGGGCGTTCCCGAAGCAGCGCCGGGGATGTCCAGGACGGTGCGGGAGGTCCAGCTCCAGCGTAGAATGGGAACCAGGTTGCCGTCCACTCCGTCATAGGCAACCAAGCTTCGCAGCAGGAACCCGACTAGGACTACCGCCGCCAATCCCAACCCCCTGGCCTTCCAGCTCAGGCCCGAGGCCAGCATCCACCACAGGAGGAGCAGCAGCAACGAAACGATCACAACCAGGGCCGTCCGGATGGTTCGGACGGCCTCGTTGCTCACCTCGGCCGACCAGATCCAGGTCAAGGCGACCAGGGCGGCGATCCCGATCACGGCCGCCGGCCACCAGCGGAGCCGGCGCCGCTTCTCAGTCTTGTTTGAATCGGATTCGGATGGACTCAAGGGGTCTTCCCGAGATCACGCCCTCAGCCTCATACTGCCGCCACGGGTCAGCTAGAAGCCAGAGCATTGTCTATAAGTGTGTAGCTCTACTCGTTCTGCAGCACCATGGCCTCGGATTCCAGCCGCTTCATCATGGACTGGAACTCGGGGGAGCCATCGTTGTCCCAGTAGTCGGTGGATAGCGGTGCGTCGAAGGCCATGGGGATCAGCCGCCATCGGTGGGGCAGCACCATCAGGTGCCGAGTCTCGGGAGGCTTCATCAGGTTGTACATCACCGACCCGTTCTTGAAGCGGGTCCTCAGGATGAAGGGCGGCTGCTGGGGAGGCCGGTTCCGGGTGAGCTCTTCCAGGGCTTCCCGGTTCAGGGTCACTCCCAGGCCGGGGCTCTCCGAGACGCGCACGAAGCCGTTGGTCGGCCTGAACCGCTCGTTGGTTACGTCACCGGCCAGGGTTTCGGCCGCGGTGGTGATATGGAAGTGGGCGGTCTTGAAGGCGGCCTGCATGTGGACCAGCATGGCCTGGGTGATGCCGCCGCCGACCCATTGGACGGTGAAGGGCACGCCCGCGGCCGCGAACAGTCCGGCCCGCTGCATGACCAGACCCAGCTTGCTGTGTCCGATGATGTAGCCGTCGGCGGCCCGCCGCAGCACCTCGAAGCTGTGCTGGATCCTGCTGCCGTGGATGAGGATGGGAAGCCGGATGCGCTTGCGCAGTTCGATGTAGGCGTCGATGTCGGTGGTTTCCAGCGGGTCCTCGAAGCAGCCGGCAATGGGAGAGCGAGCCACCCGCTCCACCAGGTCGGGGTTGTGTCCGTAGTGGTGGAAGCGGGTGAGGTCGAAGTGCAGCTTGAATCCCTTGGGAGCCACCTGCTCCATGGCCTCGAGCTGATCGAAGACGTTCTCGAAGGGCGAGAGGTGGTACTTCATCCACTTGTAGCCCATGGCCGAGTATTTCCGGACGGCTTCCACCATGTGGGGCGGCTGGGTGGAGACCGTCCAGGAGGAGAAGGGCACCCAGCGCCGGTAGCGCTGGCCGAAGAGCTTGTAGACCGGGACTCCGGCCGCCTTGCCCATCAGGTCGTAGGTGGCCTTGGCCATGGGGATGGAGGTCTCGTCCCCGACCCAGTCGAAGGGGCTGGTGCCGATGTATTTCTCGAGCACCTCGTCCGGCTCGTCCCTCCCTTCGCCCAGCCCCTGCAGGCCCTTGTCGGTGTGAACCACGTAGACGCTGCGCTTGGTGGGACCGTAGAAGTGATTCAGCTCGTAGTGGAGCCAGTCGACGTAGTCGGGATGGATCTCGTGTTTCTCGATGTCGGTGATCCTGATCGGACCCCGCACCGAATCGGCGGTCTTCTTGGCCGCCAGCGCCAGCCAGGGCTGCTGGAGAGCCGCCATGCCCAACAGCCCTCCGGCGCCGGTTGCCAGGAACTGTCTCCGGCTCTGCATCCTCTTCCCCATGTCCTTCTCCCTGTTGATGGTATCTTGTATGGCGTGTGCAGCAGGTGGTGCGGAAGGGGGGACTTGAACCCCCACGACCTTGCGGCCACTAGAACCTGAATCTAGCGCGTCTGCCAATTCCGCCACTTCCGCTCGGGTAGGCGGTTTGAACGTTAGCACGGCGGCCGGACCTTGTAAAGAGATCGCCCGGGAAAGCTGGCGGCCCAACAGAGCCCCCTGCCCATAGGAATCTTCCGGTCCTCCGGCACCCGAAATACTTCGAGAATCGCAACATGGAACCGTTGGAACAGACCCTCATGCGGTTGATCAAGGCTTCGCCCTCTCAGATCGGCAGCTTCAGGCAACTGAGTCGCCAGTTGGACCTGGGTCCGGATAGCAGGCGGGAGGTGAGGGACGTGCTGAACGGCATGGTGAAGGCAGGGGTGCTGCTGAAGTTGAAGGGAAACCGCTACACGGTTCCGTCCAGGCAGTCGCTGGTGACGGGAAGGATCTCGGTCCACCGGGACGGATACGGCTTCGTCATCCCCGACAAGCGGCCGGCGAAACTGGAGGGCGACGTGTTCATTCCCGCCAGGCACCTGGCCGATGCCATGCAGGGAGACTCGGTGCTGGCCACCCTGGACCGGCGGCCGGGCAGCAATCGGGCCGAGGGGCGGATCCTCAAGATCCTGCAACGCAGGAACACCACGGTGGTGGGCCAGTTCAGGGAAAGCAGGCCCTTCCACCGGGTGATTCCCCACGACTTCAGGATCGGGCAGGACGTCCTGGTTCGGGACGGGGACCAAGGGGAGGCGGTCGACGGAAAGATCGTCCACGTGGAGGTGACGCGGTTCCCCTCGGGACTCGGGCAGGCCCTGCGAGGGCGGGTGATCGAGGTTCTGGGCTCGCCGGGAGACATGGGCGTGGACATCGAGATCATGGTCCGCAAGCACCGGATCCCGGTGGAGTATCCCCGCTCCGTCCTGGAGGAGGTCCGATCCGGGAGCTGGCGGGTCCCGGAGGCCGAAGCCGCCCGGCGCACCGACTTCCGTCGCCTGCCGGTGGTCACCATCGACGGCGAAACCGCCAGGGACTTCGATGACGCCGTCCACCTGGAACGGCTGGAGAACGGCCGCTTCCGGCTGGGCGTTCACATCGCCGACGTGGCCCACTACGTGGCCAGGGACTCGGCACTGGACCGGGAAGCCCTGCGGCGCGGCACCTCGGTCTATTTCCCCGACCGGGCCGTCCCCATGCTGCCCGAAGAGTTGTCCAACGGGATTTGCAGCCTGAGGCCCGGGGAAGACCGGCTCACCCTGTCGGTGGTGATGGAGATCGACGACGCCGGAGAGGTGCGCGACTATCGCTTCCATGAAGGGGTGATCCGCAGCCGGGAGCGGATGACCTACACCGCGGTGGCCAGGATCCTGCTGGACCGGGACCCGTCGGAGTGCGCCCGCTACGCCGCCCTGGTCCCCCAGTTCGAGCGGATGCGGGAGCTGGCCCTGCTGCTTCACGGGAGGCGGCAGCAGCGAGGCTCCATCGACTTCGATCTTCCCGAGGCCGAGCTGACCCTGGACGAGTCGGGCACCCTGACCGACATCCTCCAGTCGGAGCGCAACATCGCCCATCGCATCATCGAGGAGTTCATGCTGCTGGCCAACGAAGTCACCGCCGGCCACCTCAGGGGGCAAAAGCTTCCTTTCCTCTACCGCATCCACGAAGCTCCCGACCCCATGAAGGTGCTGGAGTTCAACCGCATCGCCATGAGCTTCGGCTACCAGTTGGGCGAACCCACCGGCGACAGCGCCGCCTCCGTGCCCCGGGTGCGGGACCGCGCCCGTTTCAGAGGCCGGGGGTTTAGAGAGCGGGGCAGGGACCTGAGGGAACTGCGAGCCCTCAACGTCAAGGTGACCCCGCGCGACTACCAGAAGCTGGTGAACCGCATCCTGGGCAGGCCGGAAGAGCGGATCCTGTCCTACCTGATGCTGCGGTCCATGAAGCAGGCCTGCTATTCCCCCCGAAACCAGGGGCATTTCGGGCTGGCCTCGGAGTGCTACACCCACTTCACCTCGCCCATCCGGCGCTACCCCGACCTGATCGTCCATCGCATCCTGAAGCATCGTCTGCACCAGGACGGCCAAGCGGACGCCGGCGGCTCCGTCGTTCCGCCGGATGCCGGCCGGCTGTACGATCCCCCGGCCCTGGAAAGCATGGCCCTCCAGTCCAGCGACGCCGAGCGGCGGGCCGACGAGGCCGAACGGGAACTCATCGAGCTGAAGAAGCTCGAGTTCATGGCCGGCAAGCTGGGGGAGGAATTCGAGGGCACGGTCATCCACCTGACCCGCGAGGGCATGGTGGTCGAGCTGGACGAACTGTTCGTGGAAGGCTTCGTGAGAATCGAGACCCTGGAAACCGACGACTACCGGCTCCGAACCCGGCCCCTGTCCCTGGTGGGCCGCCAGTTCGGCACGGTCTTCCGGCTGGGACAGCGGATGAAAGTCTGCGTCGACCGCATCGACCGCTTCCGCCGCCGCGTGGACCTCTCGGTGGTGCCGGACGACAACGTTAGCGGCAGCTAATGGCGCCGCAAAGGATTGCTGACATGCACTCACGGTGCGGGGCGTCTGCCCCCCGGGAACGCGGCGTCCCGCCCGCATTCCCCAAGAGGTGCTATACTCTCAATCCCGAGTGGCGGGGTAGCTCAGTGGTTAGAGCGAAGGTCTCATAATCCTTAGGTCGGGGGTTCGAGTCCCCCCCCCGCTACCAAGCCTTCCTCCGTACATCCAGTGAGCGTGGATCTGACCTGCCCCGAAGAGGCTTCCGACAACCAGGCCGCGCTCCATGAGCGCGGACACCGCTTCGATGTATTCCGAATCCAAAGGAGCACCCTAGATGCTTAGACGAACGATATCCATCATCACCCTGCTGGCGATCGGGTTCTCTCCGGTCGTGCCGATCGGCATGGCAGGCGCCAAGGACAAGGCGCCGGACAATGACTACTGGTGGCCGAACCGGCTGAGCCTCGAACCGCTGCGGCAGGCGTCCCGGGAATCCGGTCCTGTCGGCAACGGCTTCGACTATGCCAAGGCGTTCGAGAGTCTCGACCTGAAGGCGTTGAAGGCGGACCTCACCAAGCTGATGACGACTTCCCAGGACTGGTGGCCGGCCGACTATGGCCACTACGGGCCGTTTTTCATTCGCATGGCCTGGCACAGCGCAGGCACCTATCGAACCATCGACGGACGGGGTGGCGGTGACGGCGGACTGCAGCGCCTGGCGCCGCTCAACAGTTGGCCCGACAACGCCAACCTGGACAAGGCGACGCGATTGCTCTGGCCCATCAAGGAGAAGTACGGCCGCAAGATCTCCTGGGCCGACCTGCTGATCCTGGCGGGTGACGTGGCCATGGAGTCCATGGGCTTCAAGACCCTGGGTTTCGCCGGCGGCCGTGTCGATGCCTGGTACCCCGAAGACGTGAACTGGGGACCCGAGGGCCAGTGGCTCGCCTTCGATCGACGCGACAAGGACGGGAAGCTGATTACTCCTCTGGGCGCCACCCAGATGGGACTGATTTACGTGAATCCCCAGGGCCCGGGCGGCAAACCCAACCCGCAGGCGGCCGCTCACGCCATCCGGGAGGCCTTCGGTCGCATGGGGATGAACGACGAAGAGACCGCTGCGCTGATTGCCGGCGGCCATACCTTCGGCAAGGCCCATGGCGCCGCCGATCCTTCCAAGTACGTGGGTGTCGAGCCGGAGGCCGGCGATATCGAAGCCCAGGGATTCGGTTGGAAAAACAAGTACGGCAAAGGCAATCGCGGCGACACCATCACCAGTGGCCTGGAAGGTGCCTGGACGCGGAACCCGGCGGCCTGGACTCACAACTTCCTGGAGAACCTGTACGGCTTTGAGTGGGAGCTGACCAAGAGCCCCGGGGGTGCAACTCAGTGGAAGCCTGCCGGCGGCGCTGCGGCCGACCTGGTGCCGGATGCCCACGATCCCAACAAGCGGCATGCGCCCATGATGCTCACCACCGACATCGCCCTGAGGGTCGACCCGGCCTATCGCGAGATCACCTCGCGCTGGCTCAAGGACCCGAAAGAGTTCGAGGACGCCTTCGCCAGGGCCTGGTTCAAGCT
>VXMN01000016.1 GCA_009841055.1 Acidobacteriota bacterium | reverse complement strand
GGTCGTTCGCAGCAACTGGCTTTTCGACAGATCAGCACGGAAAGGACGGTAAGATGGGTGAAGCTCTAGGAATGATCGAGACGCGCGGGCTGGTGGCCATGATCGAGGCGTCGGACGCCATGGTCAAGGCAGCCAAGGTGACCCTGGTGGGATGGGAGAAGATCGGGTCCGGGTACGTGACTTCCATCGTGCGCGGGGACGTGGCCGCGGTCAAGGCGGCCACTGACGCCGGGGCCGCCGCTGCTCGGCGGGTCGGAGAACTGGTCAGCGTTCACGTGATCCCCAGACCCCATGCCAACCTGGAGGAAGTCCTCCCCATCGGCAAAGCGGGGGCGTAGCCCGATTCGGTTGAGGAGGGCCGGGCCGGGATCAGCGGTCCGGACCCTGAGGGTGCCCCATGCTTTTAGGACGGGTTGTCGGAACCGTTGTCGCTACTCGCAAGGACCCGCGTCTGGAAGGCAAGAAGCTGCTTGTCGTCCGCACCATCGATCCCTCCGGCAAGGATCAGGCCGGCTACCTGGTGGCCGTGGATACCGTGAGCGCCGGCTTCAAGGAAACAGTGCTGTTGGTCTCCGGGAGTTCCGCCCGCATGGCCGGAGGCTGCAAGGATTGTCCGGTGGATACGGCCATAATCGGCATTGTCGACTCGGTGGAAGTGAGCACCTGAGGAGGCGGCTGAATGCAACTGGGTCGCGTGGTCGGACAAGTGGTGGCCACCCGCAAGGACGACGCGCTCGAAGGCAAGACGCTGCTCCTGATTCAGCCCCTGGACAGGCAGGGACGAGACCGGGGCAGGACCCTGGTGGGAGTGGATGCGGTCGGCGCAGGCCCCGGAGAGACCATCTACTGGTGCCGTGGCCGGGAGGCTTCCCTGGCCTGGCATCCCCATCAAACCGTGCCGACGGAATGCGCCATCGTAGGCATCGTCGACTCGGTAACCATCGATTGAATCCTGAAGCGGCTCTTCAGCCACCATGCTGATCGGCAAAGTCATCGGCGAAGTCGTCGCCACCCGCAAGCACGCCTCCCACGAGGGACAGAAGATTCTGTACGTCCAGATGCTCAACCTGGACGGCAGCGGGAGGGGTTCGCCCCGCCTGGCGGTGGATGCAGTGGATGCGGGGGTGGGAGACGACGTACTGGTGGCCCAGGAGGGCTGGTCGGCCATGACGTCGGTGGGAAAGCCCTACTCTCCCATCGACATGGCCGTGGTCGGCGTCATCGACCAGGTGCATCTGTCGGAATAGTCCCGCCCCGCCCATGATCGCTCACCTCTCGGGCACGCTCCTCTCCAAGGAACCCCAACAGGTTGTCATCGACGTCAACGGCGTAGGCTACGAGGTCCACGTCCCCCTCTCCACCTATTACGAGGTGGGCGAACTCGGCTCCTCGGTTCAGCTTCGCATCCACACCCACGTTCGCGAGGACACCCTCCAGCTTTTCGGTTTCAAGAGCGTGGAGGAAAAGTCGACCTTTGAGCACCTGACCTCCGTTTCGGGCGTCGGCCCCAGGCTGGCCCTGACCATTCTTTCAGGGATGAGCGTGGGGGAGCTGATCCCGGCCATCCGCCAGAGCAATGCCACCCGGCTGTGCCTGATCCCGGGGGTAGGGAAGAAGACAGCCGAGCGGCTGGTGGTGGAGCTCAGGGACAAGCTGGCCCGGACCGTCCCGGATGAACCCCGCCCGCAGGTCACCGGACCGGCCTCCCTGCAGGAGGACGTGGTCTCGGCCCTGGTGAACCTGGGGTACCCTAAAGCCCTGGCGGTGAGGGCTTTTCAGGAAGCCGCCAGGGAGGCCCCGGCAGACGGAGGCATGGAGCCGCTGATCAAGGCGGCCTTGCAGGCCCTCTCCCGGCCGAAACGAGGCTAGGCGGGCCGCCACCCATCCGACCGGACGGATCATTCGAGGAAAAAGGGCAATCGTCAATAAAGACGAACCACGAATGAACACGAATAGACACGAAGGCTGGTGCCCTTCTTTCAACCAACGAAAAATTGAACATGGATACACAGGATAGAGTCGTCAGCGGAGGATTTCGAGAATAGGCAAGCGCCTGATGATCTGGTTGCCGCCTAGAGGATTGCGCCGAGATCGACTGAATGCCAAGCGCGTCGATCAATTCACTATCCACTGACCACTATCCACTATTCACTTCTTTGTGCTACCGTTGCGGCGAGTCTTCCTTTCTCGTCCTCCCCAATCTCTCTATGGACCAGGATCGAATTATTTCCGGGGCTCCTTTCGAGGAGGAGCAGAGCTACGAGCTCAGCTTGCGCCCCAAGGTTCTGCAGGAGTATATCGGCCAGGCCCAGGTCAAGGAGAACCTGGAGATCTCGGTGACGGCGGCCCGCTCCAGGGGCGAAGCCCTGGACCACGTGCTGCTCTACGGTCCGCCCGGCCTGGGGAAGACCACCCTGGCCGGCGTCATCGCCAACGAGCTGGGAGTGGCGCTGAAGACCACCACCGGCCCCATTATTCAGATCAAGGGCGATCTGACGGCCATTCTCACCAATCTCCAGGCCAACGACGTGTTGTTCATCGACGAGATTCACCGCCTCTTGCCTCACATCGAGGAGATCCTCTATCCGGCCCTGGAGGACTTCAAGCTGGACCTGATCATCGGCCAGGGGCCCAGCGCCAGAAGCGTGGCCCTCAATCTGCCCCCGTTCACCCTGGTGGGCGCCACCACTCGAGCGGGGTTGATCTCCTCTCCGCTGAGGTCCCGCTTCGGCATCGTGCACCGGCTCGACTACTACACCGAGGAGGAGCTGGGGGTGATCGTGAGGCGCTCGGCCGAAATCCTGGGCATCCGGATCGACGCGGCCGGAACCAGGGAGATCGCCGCCCGCTCGCGCGGCACGCCGCGCGTGGGCAACCGCCTGCTCCGGAGAGTCCGCGACTACGCCGAGGTTAAGGCCGACGGGGTCATCAACCGGGAAGTGGCCCGCCGGAGCCTGGCCCTGCTGGCCATCGACGACACCGGTCTTGACGAGAACGACAAGAAGCTGATCAAGACCGTCATCGAGAAATTCTCCGGCGGGCCGGTGGGAGTGGCCACCCTGGCGGCTGCCATCAGCGAGGAAGTGGACGCCATCGAGGACATCTACGAACCCTACCTGATTCAGCGGGGCCTGCTGCAACGCACGCCCCGAGGCCGGATGGCCACCAAGCTGGCCTACGAGCACTTCGGCCTGACCCCCACCCCCGGCCAACTCAGCCTGCTGTGAGGAATGCCCTTAAATGCGGCAACTGAATGCCGGAACCCGGGAAGCGGCCTCGCTGGCGGTCCTGGGTCTCGGTTCCAATGTCGGCGACAGACGTTCCCGGTTGCAGCGCGCCATTGGGGACCTCGCAACATCCCGACTGGAAATCGTCCAACCCTCTTCCCTCTATCTGACCGAGCCGGTGGACTATCCCGACCAGCCCTGGTTTCTCAACCAGGCCCTGCTGGTCCGCACCCGGCTATCGCCCCACCGCCTGCTGGCCTGCTGCCAGGAGGTGGAGGAGGCGCTGGGAAGGCAGCGCCGGCTGCCCAGGGGTCCCCGAGCCATTGACGTCGACATCCTGCTCTACGCCGACTGGGTTCTCAGCGACCGCAAGTTGACCATTCCCCACCCCCGATTCCATCTCAGGAGGTTCGCGCTGACGCCAGCGGCCGAGGTCGCCGCCGAGTGGATACACCCGCGGCTGGGCCTGTCAGTGGCCGGCTTGCTGGAAGGCTGCCGGGACCCGGCCCAGGTTGTCCGAGTGGCGTGAATCTGCTAGGCTACCTGCGGCGCCTGGATCAGTGAGCTGACCGGGACGCCCGCCGGGCCTTCAGAACCATTGCAAGCATTCAATCCCGCTGACAAGGAGCGTATCGAATGAGCGCTACCCCTCCCCTTCAGACCGACAAGGTCACCGTACCTAGCATCCTCAATCGCAAGCAAAAGGGCGGCAAGATCGTCTGCCTGACCGCCTATGACTACCCCTTTGCCCGTATCCTGGACCAGGCGGGCATCGACCTGGTGCTGGTGGGTGATTCTCTGGCCACCACCCGCATGGGTCACGATTCGACCCTGCCTCTGAGGGTCAAAGACGTTCTGCGGCATCTCAAGGCCGTTCGCCGCGGGCTGCAGCGAGCCTTGCTGGTGGCCGATCTGCCCTACGGTTCCTATCACCTGAGCACCAAGGAAGCCCTCAGGGCCGCCTTGAAGTTCATCAAGGCGGGCGCCGAGGCGGTGAAGATCGAAGGCGGCTCCAGGCGAAGCCGCCTGGTAAAGAAGCTGGTGCGAGCCGAAATTCCGGTCATGGGGCACGTGGGGCTGACCCCCCAGTCCCTGCACGTGATGGGGGGATACCGGGTGCAGGGCAAGAACCCCGAGTCGGCGGAGGCGGTGATGGCGGATGCCCTGGCCTTGCAGGAAGCCGGCGCCTTTGCCGTGGTCCTGGAGGGCGTGCCCGAGGCTCTGGCCTTCCAGGTCACCCAGGAACTGCGGATTCCAACCATCGGCATCGGCGCCGGACCCCACTGCGACGGGCAGATCCTGGTCTGCGACGACCTCTTCGGCCTGTCCTTCTCTCGAAAGCCCAGATTTGTCAGGCAGTATGTCGATCTCAGGGAAATCCTCTCCCAAGCCACCCGCCAATACATCAGTGACTGCCTCTCAGGAGACTTTCCCTCCCGCAAGGAGACCTACTACCCGGCCGAGTTCCCCCGCTTGGAGGAGGCGCTGAAACGCTAGCAAGGCCGTGCCCTGGCCCGGACAAGCGGCGCCAGATCGCTTCTGCAATTTCGTCGCCTCGATGTGACGATGTCATGGGATGAAGGCCACCCGGGTGGACGCCATCCCGGCGCACTCCGCTTCAATCGCAAGACCTTCTCACGGCCAGAGCGCTGCGTGCCGAGCTGTTCCCCTCCAGAGGTTTCCCATGAAATCGCTCGCGATCCTGACGCTATGGCATTTCTGCTCCCTGGCGGTTCTGGTTCCCGCCGCTTCCGCGCAGTACGACGACGCCATTGTCCTGATCAACCGGGCCAAAGGCCTCCAGGCCCGGGGGGAATCCAGACCCGCTGCACCCGGAGGGGAACGCCCCGAGCCGGCCGGAATCCGGGTGGGGGAGACGGTGGTCTTCGACGGGATGGACTTTGTGGGAATTCCACCCGGCGAATTCGTGATGGGCTCCACCAGCCGGTATACGTTCCAAGATGAGAAGCCGGTGACACGGGTGCGGATCGGCAGGGGGTTCTACCTGGGCAAGTACGAGGTCACCCAGGCCCAGTGGCGGGCGGTGATGGAGAACAATCCCTCGGGATTCACCGGATGTATCTACTGCCCGGTGGAGCAGGTCTCCTGGGAGGAAGTGCAGGTCTTCATCGGCAGGCTCAACGCCAAGACGGGTGGGGGACGCTATCGGCTGCCGACCGAGGCGGAGTGGGAGTATTCGGCCCGGGCGGGGACTACCAGTGACACCTACGCGGGGGATATTACCCAACCGTTCGGCAGTGACCCTGTGCTGAACGGGATCGCCTGGTACGACGAGAACAGCGGCCGACGAACCCATCCCGTTGGGCGGAAGGCGCCCAACGGGTGGGGACTCCACGACATGCTGGGGAACGTGTGGGAGTGGACGGGGGATTGGCTCGGGGCCTATCCCGGCGCGACAGTGACCGACGCCACGGCACCGGGGTCAGTCCCGAGCCGGGTGATTCGCGGCGGCGGCTGGAACCTCTTCGCGGGGGCCTGCCGGTCGGCGATTCGCACCGGGTTCCGGCCGGCCGACCGCAGCCATCTCCTGGGTTTCCGCCTGCTGAGGGAGGAGTAGTCCTCGGCTCTACTACCCTTTTGCCCCTGGCGGAAGCCCGCAGGGGTAAGCTGTGACTATGTCCATAGGATGAAGGGCACCCGGGAGCGCGGGCATCCCGCCCGCACAAGGCCCGGCAAAGCCGGGACGATCTCCCCGACCCGGATCAAAGCGGAACGCCGCCATGTCCTTCGCTCGGCCCGGTCGATGCGGTTCCCACTGCCAGGATGCCTGCCGGCGGGATTGCGGTGAGGAACAGCGGCGCTCAAAGGCAAAAGGATGCGGGCGGGACGCCCGCGCTCCCGGGTGGGGCAGTGACCGACCCCGCCGGCCCTGGGCTCGAAGCCCTCGCCCCCGGCTACTCGGATAGTGATACCATGCTCTTTCACCCCGGGATGGACCCGGCGGTAAATGCGGGTGGAGCATGGACGTGGTTCGATCGCTGGAGGCCTTCAGGCGCCTCCGCCGGAGCTGGCCGGATGGAGGCCCGGAGGTCTGCCTGGTGCCCACCATGGGGGCCCTTCACGCCGGCCACCTCAGCCTGGTCGAAGCGGCACGGAAACGATCCGACCGGGTGGTGGTTTCCATTTTCGTCAACCCCACCCAGTTTGCTCCGGGAGAAGACTTCGAGCGCTATCCGCGGCCCCTCGACCACGACTTGAAGGAGTTGGAGCACCTGGGCGTGGAGACCGTCCTGGTTCCCGAGGCCTGCGAGATGTATCCGGCGGGCCACCGAACCCAGGTCCTGGTGGAGGGACTGGGCCGGAAGCTGTGCGGCCGCAGCCGTCCCACCCACTTCCAGGGGGTGGCCACGGTGGTGCTCAAGCTCTTCCACCTGGTACGCCCCCGGGCCGCCTTCTTCGGACAGAAGGATGCTCAGCAGTCCATTCTGATTCGACGAATGGTCCGGGACCTCGATCTGGACGTCGAGGTGGTGGTCTGTCCGACGATCCGGGAGCAGGACGGTCTGGCTGTCAGTTCCCGCAACCGGTATCTGAGTCCTGAAGAGAGGAGGGCCGCTCCGGTTCTGTTCCGGTCCCTGGAATGGGCCAGGCGGGAGGTGGCCAGGGGGGAGCGACGGGCACCGGTCCTGCTTGCCGGCGTTCAGCGTTGCCTGGGCGCCGAGGCACGGGTCCGGGTCGACTATGCCGCCCTGGTGGACCCGGTCGACCTGGAGCCGGTGGATCGGCTTGAAGGGAAATCGCTGCTGGCCCTGGCCGCCTTCATCGGAACCACCCGCCTGATCGACAACACCTTTCTCACACCCTGACCCGCGGACTTCAGCTCTGTCCACTTCCCTTCAGGAGATCCCTCTCAGCCGGCCGTAGTTCCGGCCGTAAGTGACCTTTCCCAGGATTGCCGGATGGCGGGCGCCGGTAGCCGAGGGGACATTTCCGGCAGACAGCTCCAGGGTCTCATTGGCCAGGACCGCGAATCCGATGGCCTCCTTGGCGTCGGCGGGAATCCCCAGAGAGTCGGTGGGTCCCACCTTCAGGCTGGGCAGCAGATCTTGCAGGCGCCGCATCAGGTAGGCGTTGTGGACGCCCCCGCCGGAAACCAGCAGCCGGTCCCAATTGTGGGAGGTCTCCGTGAAGGCCGTCACCGCGTCGCTGACGGTGCGGGCCGTCAGCTCGGCCGCCGTGCAGACCAGGTCGGGGGGGGCGGGCCCCGGGCCCCCCCCCCCCCGCGACCACCCCCCCCCCACTCCCCGCCCCAATCCGCCCCCCCGCCCCGGCGGGGGGGGGG
>VXMN01000202.1 GCA_009841055.1 Acidobacteriota bacterium | reverse complement strand
CCCATATAAACCCGCTTATTTGGGGCGCCCGGTTATTTTTTTTAACCGCCACCGCCCGGGGGGGGGGGGCGCCCCCCCCGCGCTCCCGGGAAGCCATCATCCCTTGACATAGCCAGACCAAGATCAAAAAATTACAGAAGAACCTGCGCGTCGCCAGTCGTTGAAAGAGGTCCATCTGTCTTTCCATGGGTCTATTCGTGTTAATTCGGGTCCATTCGTGGTTCGTCTTTCCTGCTGTCCTCCTCGCCGGACTGGTGCTGTCCTGCACTGCGTCCGGAGCTGATCGAAGCGAGTTGCCCACCTTCAAGGCAGACGTTCTGCCGATTCTTGCCGAGAATTGCCTGATGTGCCACGGCCAGGAGCCGAAGCAGGGGGAGCTGGACCTGCAGTCGGCTGCGGCCTTGCTCCAGGGCGGCCAATCGGGCCCGGCAGTCGTGGCCGGCAGCCCCGATCGAAGCCTGATCATGGAAAAGCTGGTCAGCGGGCAGATGCCGCCCGGCGAGGCCAGGCTTCCCCCCGAGGACATCGATCGCATCCGGCGCTGGATCGAGCGCGGCGCGCCCAGGGAATACGGCCTGGACGGCGGCGGAGAGGGCGCCCCCCATTCAGTCCTTCCCGCCGTCAGCGAAAAGGACGTGCTGCCCATCTTCCAGGTGCGCTGCGTGGCATGCCACGGCAAGCGGCGCCAGGAGGCGGGGCTCGACCTGCGCACGCGGGCCTCCAGGCTGAAGGGCGGCCGCTCCGGTCCGGCCGTTCTTCCCGGCCATCCCGACCGGAGCCCGATCATCCGGAAGATCGCGTCCGGGGAAATGCCGCCGGTGGAGATGCAGTTGGCCAACTCGGTGCGGCCTCCCACCGCCGCCGAGCTGCGGTTGTTGCGCCGCTGGATTGAAGCCGGCGCCCCTCCCGATCCGCCGGCTTCCGCGTCTACCGAATCCAATGGAGGTCCGGCCGTCACCGACGAGGACCGCAAGTTCTGGTCCTTCCTGCCCCCGGTCCGCCCGCCGGCGCCTCAAGTCCGGTCAAGCCATCTTGTGCGGACGCCGGTGGATGCCTTCCTGCTGGCCAAGCTGGAGGACAGGGGGCTGAGCTTCTCGCCGCCGGCCTCGCGGCTGCAACTGTTGCGGCGGGCCACCCTGGACCTGGTGGGGATGCCCCCCTCCGCCGCCGAAGTCAAGGCCTACCTGCAGGACGAGCGGCCCGATGCCTACGAGCGCATGATCGAGCGCCTGCTGAGCTCCAGCCATTACGGAGAGCGCTGGGGACGATACTGGCTGGATCTGGCCGGCTATTCCGACTCGGAAGGCTTCGGAGCCCACGACCGCTTCCGGCCCTACGCCTGGCGCTACCGCGACTACGTCATCCGGTCATTCAACCGGGACAAGCCCTACTCGCAGTTTCTGATGGAGCAGATCGCCGGGGACGAGCTGGCCGACTACCGCAAGGAACCGGTGACCCCGGAGCTGATCGACCGGCTGGCGGCCACCGGGTTTCTTCGGACCACCCCCGATCCCACCGACGCCCCCGAGCGGGGGTTCATCGCCGAGCGCATGAACATCATCGCCGACGAGATCGAGGTTCTGACCTCGGCCGTGATGGGTCTCACGGTGAAGTGCGCCCGCTGCCACGACCACAAGTACGACCCCATCCCCCAAAGGGACTACTACCGCCTGAGCGCCATCCTTCAGACCAGCTACGACCCCTACGAATGGCTTCCACCCAAGAAGCGACGGATCCCCATCGGGCTGGAACGAGAGAATAAGGAAGTGGCGGCTCACAACCGGCCCTTGAAGGCCGAGATTGGCTCCCTGGAAAAGGACCTGCTTCGGGAGGCGGCGCCCTTTGTCGACAAGCTGCTGGAGGAGCGATTGGCCGATCTGCCGGAGGCGTTGCGCCAGGATCTGCGCACCCTGGCCCATACGCCGCGGGACTATGAAGGAGGGGAGCTGAACCGGAAATTCCTGGAGGTTCGGGAGCTGGACGAGGATGAGAGTTCGGAAGTGCGCCGTTTTCTGGCCGGGAAGTTCAAGAAAACGCTGCAGATTGGACTGGCCGACCTGAACCGGCGCTTTCCCGAGTTCAATCCGAAGACCGAGAGCCTTCGCAAACAGTTGGACGAGGTCAAGGGCAAGCTGCGCCAGGAGCCCTATGTCCGGGCCCTCATGGACACCGGAGGCCGGCCCTCGACCACCTTCCTGCTGAAGCGGGGCAACCACCTGTCGCCTGGAGACGCGGTCACTCCGGGCGTCCCGGCTGTCTTGACCAACGGGCTGACCCCCTACCGGGTCGACCCCCTGAAGCACGGCCAGGATTCCAGCGGCCGCCGCCTGGCGCTGGCGCGCTGGCTGACCCAGCCCGGACACCCGTTGACCTCCCGCGTCATGGTGAACCAGGTCTGGCTCAGACACTTCGGCCGGGGACTGGTCCCCAGCCCCTCCAACTTCGGCCGATCGGGGGAGCCTCCCACCCATCCCCGACTGCTGGACTGGCTGGCCACCGAATTCGTCCGCCGGGACTGGAGCATCAAGGACCTGCACCGGATCATGATGAACTCCACCGCCTATCGTCAGACTTCGCGGATCGGCCCGGAGGCCCTTGAGCTCGACCCCGAGAATATCCTGCTGTCCCGAATGCGGAGGGGACGGATGGATGCCGAGGCCCTCTACGACTCCATCCTGAAGGTGACCGGGCGGCTGGACCCGAGGCCCTTCGGACCGGCCGACGCGCTGGAGACCAAACCCAGCAAGGAGGTGGTGGCCACCGGTTCCAAGGCGGGCTTCCGGCGCAGCATCTACACCCAGCAGCGCCGCTACGATCCGGTATCCCTGCTGGAAGCCTACGACATGCCCCGGATGACTCCCAATTGCGTGGAGCGCGAGAACTCGACCGTGGCCACCCAGGCCCTGCACATGATGAACGGCACCACCGTGTGGGAACACTCCCGCTACATGGCCGGCAGGATCATCGACCGGGTGGGCTATGACCGGAAGCGCCAGATCGGTCAAGCCTATCTGCAGGCCCTCTCCCGGGAGCCGACCGAGTGGGAACTGGAGCGAAGCCGGGCAGCCCTGGAACAGTTCGCCCACCACTGGACCGCCCGCCTGCGCGACGACCGCGGCCCCACCCCCGTCCGTTGGGCCGCCCAGTGGCGAGCCCTGTCCAGTTTGTGTCATACTCTGTTGAATTCAGCCGAGTTCAGCTTCGTGGATTGAGGTGGTCGTGCGGCGCCAGTCCCCTCCAGAACCGGAACCCGCGGTGAACGGGCCCTCCCCAACCGACAGCCCCCGGCTTTCGCGGCGGGACTTGTTCGCCCGCTCGGGGTCTCTGCTCTACGGCACCGCCCTGGCCTCCATCCTGGGCAAGGAGCTTTTCCCGACTCCTGCCCTGCTGGCTTCCAACAGCGAGAGATACGACCTGAGGGCTCGGACTCCCCACTTCGACCCCAAGGCCAGGGCCGTCATCCACCTGTTCATGAACGGGGGTCCCAGCCAGGTGGACCTGTTCGACCCCAAGCCGCTGCTCCGGAAATATGCCGGCACCGTACCCAACCGCGACCTGACCTCCGACATCACGTCGCCCACCCAGTCGGGAGGACTGCTGCCCTCGCCCTACAGCTTCTCCAGGCACGGGCAGTCGGGCATGGAACTGTCGGAGTTGATGCCCCACCTGGCGAACTGCGTGGACGATATCGCCCTGATCCGCTCCATGTACGGGGCCCACTTCAACCACGAGCCGGCCATTTTCTTCATGCAGACGGGGCGCACCGTCGCCACCCGCCCCTCGGTGGGCGCCTGGGTCGCCTACGGGCTGGGAACCGAGAACCAGAACCTGCCGGCCTACGTGGTGCTGGACGATCCCAAGGGACTGCCGGTCAACGGCATTGCCAACTGGCAGTCGGCCTGGCTGCCGCCGGTGTACCAGGGCACCCGATTCCGGGCGGAGGGGCCTCCTGTGCTGAATCTGGATCCCCGCCCCGAGTGGCCGGCCTCGCTGGCCAAGGCCCAGCGGTCGCTGCTGCAGGACCTGGACCGGGCCCATCGCCGGGAGCGTCCTCACGAACCCTACCTGGAGGGGCGGATCGCCAGCTACGAACTGGCCGCGCGCATGCAACTGGCGGCCAGCGACGCCCTGGATCTTTCCAGGGAAAGCGAGCGAACGCGGGAAATGTACGGCCTGAACCGGGAGGAAACGGCCTCCTACGGGAGACGCTGCCTGATGGCCCGGCGGCTGGTGGAGCGCGGGGTTCGGTTCGTGCAGCTCTACATCGAGAGCCAGATCTGGGATGCCCACAGCAATCTGGACAAGATGCTGCGCTACAGTTGCGGCAAGACCGACCTACCCGTGGCCGCCCTGCTGACCGATCTCAAGCAACGCGGCCTGCTGGACTCCACCCTGGTGGTGTGGGGAGGCGAGTTCGGACGCCTGCCGCTGTCACAGACCATGGCCTCCGGCGTGGCCGGCCGCGACCACGGCCCCAGCGGCTTCAGCGTCTGGATGGCGGGCGGCGGCGTCAAGGGAGGCACCACCTACGGAGCCACCGACGAGTTCGGACACAAGGCCGTCGAGAACCGCGTCAGCGTCCACGATTTCCACGCCACCATCCTGAACCAGTTGGGCATGAGCTTCCGCGACCTGGCCTACGAGCGCCACGGCCTGCACGAACGCCTCACCGACCAGTTCCCCGCCCGCGTCGTCTCCGAAGTACTGTCCTGAGCCAACCTCTCGGCTTTCAACCCTTATCCACCGAGCCACGCTTCCCGGCAACACGGTCCATCAGGTAAAAGGGCGCGTAGGCCATCGCGAACAAGAGCCAGGCCAGCACAGCCACCGACAGCATGTACCAGGGCCAGGGGCCCAGATAGTCCAGGAGGCTGGCTCCGGCCGGCTTGTAGCGCATGTAGACGTAGTTGGTGTCGATCAGGTAGTTGAGGGGGAGGATAAAGACAAAGCAGTAGATGGCCGTGATGACGTAGACCCGCACCATCGAGCCTGGAAACGGTCGAAATCGGAAGACCAGGGTGGCGTAGAGCGCTCCCAGAATGATGAGTCCATGGGTGAAAAAATAGCTCAGGTAAAGGGGATGATAGAAGGGTTCCTCCAGGTCGGGAGTGAGGATGGCCTGCAGGGTGCCGCTGAACCCCCAGAAGTAGGCCAGCTCGTAGGCCAGGCGGTTCCGCGACAACATCAACACCGCCGTGGCGATGATGGCGGTGCTGCACAAGTGAAACGGCAGCACATCGGCGAATCGGTGATCGTAGACCGTGACCCGGACCCAGACCTTGACGATTTCGTGAACCACCACAAAGAGGCCCAGCCCCACCGCCACCTGGATTCCCCGGCGCTCGGAGCAGTGGCGGCGCACCCACAGGGGCAAGAGCACGCTGATCCCGAACACCACGGCCATGGTCAGCAGATGGGCAGGACCGAAGAGAACGAAGTTCATGGCGAAAACAGGGTCAGGCGCCGTTGGTTTTAAGCCTTAATTGAAACAAAAGAAAAAGAGTTATCCACGAAGACACACGAAGGACGACGAAGGGCCACTAAGCGAGACGGACCTGCTTCAACGGTGCGCACTGCCACTCATTGGATGATTAACATCGATGGACAGGATAAACAGGATATTCAGGATACGGTCTTCAGCTTCTGGTGTCCTGAAATCGGGGAATCCGTAAAACCGGACCGGATCATCGCCTGAACTCGTTTCTCGTGCAGGAAGCTCTCGTCCCGTTGATCCTGTTAATCCTGTGCATCCTGTGCATCGATGTTCTCAAATGCAACAAACCGATTTTACCGAACCTGTCCCTACTCCAGATAGGCCATGAACTTTCGATGTTTCACTCTCGGGGAATCCGCATGGCGCGGCGGTGCCTGGGCTTGCCACGACCACCTGGACTGATTTGGGATCTGCCGGCTTCTCGGTGCTCCCAATGGACCAGAAATCCAAGAAATTTGCAAGAGCTTCCGGCCACGCCGGTGGCCTACACGCCGGCCGGAGCCGCAACACACTCCGCCAAGCGGCCGTTCGTGGTAGGATTCGGATTCCGGCGCTCGGCGGAGGCGTCCTGAGATCTTTTTGGACCGGGAGGAGAACCCATGGGGGAACAGGGGAAGGTGGCCGTTGTGACCGGAGCCGGCACCGGGATCGGCAAAAGCGCCTCGCTGCACCTGTTGGAGGCGGGCTACCGGGTGGTTCTGTCCGGCCGCAGACGGGGACCCCTGGAGGAAGTGGCGGCCCAGGCCGATTCCTCGGCCGAGCGGACCTTGGTAGTGCCCACCGACGTAGGGTCGCCGGCCTCCGTCCGCGCCCTGTTCAAGCGGTGCCGGGAGCGGTTCGGCCGGCTCGACCTGCTCTTCAACAACGCGGGGATCGGAGCCCCACCGAAACCCCTGGAGGAGTTGAGCGTGGAGGAGTGGCAGGCGGTGGTGGACACCAACCTGACAGGCTCCTTCCTCTGCACACAGCAGGCTTTTGAAATCATGAAGAGCCAGACGCCCCGGGGCGGTCGCATCATCAACAACGGCTCCGTCTCGGCCCAGGTGCCTCGACCCAACTCGGCTCCCTACACCTCCACCAAGCACGCCCTCACCGGTCTGACCCGCTCCACCTCGCTGGATGGGCGCAAGTACGATATCGCCTGCAGCCAGATCGATATCGGCAACGCCGCCACCCCCATGACGGCCAAGTCCAGGGACGGCGCGCTCCAGGCCCACGGGGCCATGGTAGTGGAGCCTACCATGGACGCCGACCACGTGGGCCGGGCGGTGCTCTACATCGCCGAGCTGCCACTGGACGCCAACGTGCAGTTCATGACCGTGATGGCGACCAAGATGCCCTATATCGGCAGAGGGTGAAGGAAGGGAGCACACCATGGCGGATTCGATCAATCCGGTGCACTGGTTCGAGATTTCGGTCAACGACATGGACCGGGCCAAAAAGTTCTATGAAAGTGTGCTGGGGCTCCAGCTCGACCTCAACCGGGTGGAGTCCACCCTGATGGCCTGGTTCCCCACCACCGAGGGAGGCGCCGGCTGCAGCGGCGCGCTGCTCAAGTCGGAGGGTCGTACTCCCTCGCACCATGGAACCATGATCTATTTTTCCGTCTCCGACATCGAGGCGGTGCTGGCCAGGGTGGAGGCTGCCGGCGGCAGGACGCTGACGCCCAGGACCGACATCGGGGAGTACGGTTTCTACGCCTACTTCGAAGACAGCGAGGGGAACCGGGTGGGCCTGCACTCGTCGGGCTGACTGGAGGCGTTGGATCCTGTGAGCGCGGCAATGGCGGTCAGCCCGGTAGATTCGCGGCTTTAGTGCCCACAACGGACATTCCGCATCATCCCGGAAGGGAAAAACCAGAGAGCCTTATGCAAATTTCGGCAGCGGGACATTTACCGGAAATGGCCACAAAAGGCACAAAAACACAATTTGTGACTCTTGTGCTTTTTGTGGTTGGAAAGCATTTTTCACCAGGTCACACCCGATATTGAAATAAGCGGCAGAGATAACTTCAGCAGTCGACATCCATCCAGGAGGAAGCC